>CAYUVV010000008.1:0-5419 GCA_964448295.1 uncultured Candidatus Saccharibacteria bacterium | reverse complement strand
TCGCTCCACTGCCCGATCCATTGAATATTTAACCACTTCGTAAGGATGCGCCGCTGGGTTGGCAAAACCAATAAAACCATCGGCGTAATGTGAGGGATAAACCATTGGCGCCACGTAATCGAAATAAGGCAGAGCCGATTCTAACACTTGCCCGATACCCAAATCGTCCCGATTAACCGTCGTCAAACCAAAAAAATCCACCGACAACGGCACTCCCAACGGAGCCAGTTCGGCCGAAACAAAGGCAAAAAATTCTTCCAACGCTTGTGCGCGTGTCTGCGTATCCTCGCGGAAATGGGTGTAAGACAAATCGCGCATATTGCCGTCGGAAGGAAAACGAATGTAATCAAAATTTATTTCGTCAAACCCTACCGCATAACTCTCCCGCGCCAAGGCGACGATGTAATCCCAAGCCGGACGAGCAGACGGATCAACCCAAGCCAAACCCTTCCGATCGCGCCACACTCCGCCATCACTTAATTTCCGAACCGCCAGTTCAGGCTGACTTTGCACCAAATGCGGATCTTGAAAAACCGAGATCCGGCCAATCACATAAACTCCTCGTTCGTGGAGATCGTGAATAAAACGCCTAATATCCACAATCCGTTCTTCGCTCGATTCAAAAATTGTGAGCGCGGGATCGGTGACCACAAAAGAAATTTTGCCGGTGTAATCTTTAATATCAACCACCACGGCATTTAGTTCCGTCTCGTCAATCAACTTAAGTAAAGCCGCGCGCCGTTCCGTGGTACCAGCGATCCAGCTCGTCATATATATCGCTTTGAGCGGCTCCGGGGTTTGTAAATGGGTTACCGGTGGAGCGGTTGGTTTTTCCGAAACAGCCACCGACACAACAGCCGGAGTCACTGGTACCAAATAATCGGAAGGGACTGGTAATTTTGCACCCCAAAACCACCAAGCGGCCAAAATTGCCGGTGCACCCAAGCCGGCGCCGATCATTACACTAACACCCCAGTTACTCCAACTTTTAGACAGTGAGTGATGGCGCGTCATCGGAATTCTTTCCTCGACCAAGATTGGCGAGCGACAATAAAATCAAGCCACAACCAGCGATCGAAACGACAACCAAACGAACATTGCTCGGGAAACCAAGCCAGGGAAATACCGCCACCACCAACGAAAGCAGTAAGGAAAGAAGAGCCGGGGAATAAATTCGCGGACGCATCGTCGCTTTCTAGTATAACCGCCCAACTAAGCGATAGCCAGCTTGGTAGATATCGCCCGCTCCCACCGTCAAAACGAGATCGTTAGGTTCGATGATCTGCCGCAATTTATCCTCGACGGCTGATAAATCAGGCACGTAATGCACTATGCGCCGATGCTCAGCCAAAATTTTCGCCAATCGCTCGCTCGATACATCCGGCACCGAGGCTTCGCGCGCCGCGTAAATCGGCGCCAACAACAAAACGTCTGGCTCCATTAGGGCTTCCACAAAATCGTCAAACAAAATTTGGGTGCGGCTGTAAAGGTGGGGTTGAAAAGCCACCACTAAACGGCGCGCCGGCGCGAACTCGCGCGCCGCTTTAAAAACGGCACGCAGGGCGGTGGGGTGATGGGCGTAATCGTCGTATAGCCATGCCCCATTTGGCAACTCACCCACGCGCTCAAAACGCCGCCACGTGCCACGAAATTTCGACAACGCCGCAACAATTGTTTCCTCCCCCACCCCCAAAACGCGCGCGGCAGCCGCGGCCGCTTGGGCGTTCCTCACATTATACTCCCCTGGCACCAGTAACGGAAAATTAATCGGGGTTTTTTGGTATTCCGTTGCCGTAATCACCACCCGTGCTTTGGCGGCCAATTCCGCAAAAGTATTTTTGAGGTCTTGTAAATCGCGATAGCAATCCAAATGATCGTTATCGATGTTCGTAATCACCAAAATCTCCGGCGATAGATTAAGAAATGAACGTTGGAATTCACAAGCCTCAACCAACAAATAAGCGCCACGGCCAGCAATAAAGTTCGTCCGGCGGCCAACCGAATCAAACAAGAAACTGCCGACAATGACCGTTGGATCAAGCCCGCCCGCGACCATAATCTCGGCGAGCATCGCCGTCGTCGTGGTCTTGCCATGCGTGCCGGCCACAGCAATCGTCCTGTTTTCTCGAGATAGCCGGCCGAGCATTTGCGGATAAGATAGAATTTCAATTCCCCGCTCGCGAGCGGCAACCAATTCCGGATTGTCTATCGGCACCGCCAAAGAATAAACCACCAACATCACACCCCTTGGTAAATTTTCCGACTGATGAGGACCAATAGTGATCGCGGCTCCCAACTTTTCTAATTCTTTGGTCACAGGCGACGCCGACTGGTCTGAACCGCTGACTAGCCACCCATCACTTAGCAACATTCGGCCAATCGCCGACAGACCGATGCCCCCCGCCCCGACCAAATGGACTTTTTTCATTTGGCTGGTAGTATAGCAAATGGACAGCTCATTTTAAGGAGAAAAACAATGGTTGCTGAAAGAATCGGCTACCGAAACCGGTGGTCACCAACGGCATGTCGTGAATTGTTTGGCGGTGCCGCAGAGGTGTTTTGTTATGGCGTTAGTGGATTCGGGCCGGCTCTATCAACAAACGCTTATAGTGCCGACCGAGACGAGGAAAGATTACAATGCCTGATCCGCATTGCTGAAACTTTGGGGATCACGACTGTTTGGTGGACCAACTCATCAACAATGAATGGGCGGCTGGCTCGCGAGAAAGATTTTTGCACCCTCCGTCGTGTTGGTGACACCACAATAATGTTCGGGGCAGTAGCCGCTGGCTGTTTCGTGCCAAAAGGGGAAGCGGGCTGTCGAACGTCAGCTGATTGCCCCACGATTGTCGTTTACAATCGTAGCGAAGGCGATGTGTGCCAAGCTCACGCCGGTCGAGACGAAATACTGCCACGGGCAGCGATCAAGGCGGGTCAATTCGATCCAGAGCAAGACGGGCTAATCGCTAATGTTTTAGAGAGGATTGACCCAAATGGGTGGCAACGGCAAGAGATTTTCGTTGAGATTTTGCTCTCCATTCAACCTCAACACTTCATTCACCACCCGAATGATCCGGAATGGGGCGAATACAACCAACGCTTGATCGTCGTGGCGGAAAAATATGAAGCTGTGCTGACAACAGACAGGGGCCCAGGGCTTGATCTGCCGCGTCTGATTGCCGGCCTTTTCACCCAATTTGGTGTGCCGCCACAGAACATCGTTTGGGATGGAGTAGACACCTGGTCTGATGCTCGCTGGCACAGCCACGTGCGCGAGGGAAAAAAACGAACGGGAAGCAATTTGATCTTGGTGCGACGAAAACATTAGGTCGTTCACCAAACCTGAGCCCGCCCCTTCGCCTTCTTGGTGATTGGGCGGGTTTTATTTTATTTTTTTAATTAGACGATCGAATTGGTCTCCACGGTCGAACTCGTTTTTAAATCCGCCGGGCGGCGGGCCAAAGGAGGCAAACCCCGGACTAAACAAAATCACGTCGCCGCGGCGGGAGACCGCCGCGGCGCGAGCCACAGCGGTTTTTAAATTTGGGACCAGGCTCTCAATTAAATATGGCGCCAAATTAATCAATCGAACCGTGCCGGTACCGGGCAATAAAAACACCGCTCGAGCGTAACGTCGGAGCGCCGACGGGAGCGAGTCGAGAGGCAAATTTTTATCACTCCCGCCGGCGATCAAAATCAATTTCTTTTTGACGCCGAAAGTTTTGAGAGCGGCCAATAAAGCGGCGGGTGTGGTGGCGGTGGTATCGTTATAAATTTTTCGTCCCCGCCACCCGCGTATCAATTCTTGCCTACCGGGTACCCCCCGAAAGCTCGACACCGCTTTTTTAATCGTCGAAAGCGATACCCCCAGCGCCTGCGCCGCGGCCGCGGCGCAGGCGATGTTTTCCAAATTATGATCGCCAAGAATCCGACAGTGCCAGTTTTTAACCACCCTCGGCCTAGCCACCACTAATCTACCAGCCGTCCCGCGAATCCGAGACCCATAGTCCGATTTGGCCAAACTCTCCCCGGCAATCAAAACATCGTTCGGGGTCTGCGCCCGAAAGATGTTTTGCTTATCGGCAAAATAACGTTCCATATCTCCACCATAATAATTTTGATGGTCGGGCATAAAATTGGTGAATACGGCCACCGACAAGGTGATTTCCGCCCAGTTTTGCAGTTGCCAAGAATCGAGCTCAAGAACCACGATATCGCCCGATTTAACTTTTTTCAAAAGGGGTAAGGTCGCTAGGCTTCGAACGTTACCGGCTAAAAAAACCCGCCACCCAACGCTCGTGTCAAGGCGAGACCTTGACATTAAGATGTGGTAAAGTAGGTGCGCCACCGTACTTTTACCACGCGTTCCAGTAACGCCCACGAGTCTTACACCCACTGGCGCTAATTTGGCAAAAAGCGAGGCGTCTTGCTCAATCGGTACGCCGGCCGCCCGCGCGGCGGCGAGATAAGGTGAATTAAGCGGCGCGTTAGCGGCGCGGATGACCAAATCGCAATTTTGAAAATCACTTAAACGATGCTCGCCTAAAACAAATTTAATATTGGAAAAAGATTTTAGTTTTTGAATTGAGTTTTTTAACTCACTGGCCGTTTTCAAATCCGTAACGAGCAAATCCGCCCCCTGTTCAGCTAAAAATTGAGCCACGCCAATCCCCCGCCCGAGGAGACCCAGACCCATCAGGGTTACTTTTTTGCCGTGAAAATAATTTTGCAAGTGCCGTGGGAGAGATTTGAACTCTCAACCCTTGCGGGATACGCTTCTGAGGCGTACGCGTATACCAATTCCGCCACCACGGCCACTCTGGGTGGGCGTGGTAAGAATCGAACTTACGACCTCTGTCTTATCAGGACAGCGTTCTACCACTGAACTACACGCCCAATTTTAGCGCGTATAGTTTAACACTCTTTCTTTTGCCCTGCCAGAGAGGCGAGGCCCGCTGACTCGTTGATTATATTATTGGTGCCAGAGTCATCACCTGTTTCCGTTCGCCGAAGCGAACAAACCGACCGGTTGCGCTCGTTTTTGGTCCTCGCCTTATCGGGCAAGTGAGCACGCGACTCTTTGAATCAATCCACGACCAGCTTCCGCTAGCCGTGCCTTGTTACGACTTAACCCTTGTCACCGAGCTTACCGTAGTCCCGCCTAACGGCGGACCTTCGGGCATTCCCGGCTCCCTTGGCTTGACGGGCAGTGAGTACAAGACTTGAGAACGTATTCACCGCGGTATGGCTGACCCGCGATTACTAGCGATTCCAACTTCATGAGGTCGGGTTGCAGACCTCAATCCGAACTGAGGCCGCCTTTGAGGATTGGCTCCGGGTTTCCCCATCGCAACCTTCTGTAACGGCCATTGTATCATGCGTGTAGCCCAGGGTATCAGAGGGTCATGCTGATTTGGCG
>CAYUVV010000007.1:0-9509 GCA_964448295.1 uncultured Candidatus Saccharibacteria bacterium | reverse complement strand
GAGCGGGTCAAGAACGATTACCAACGTTCCCTGGCTTTCAAGGCAATCGCTGAAGCATTGATGGAGTGAGAGTGTAATAAGGAGGATTTGCTGCCCACCTTGCGTAGAACGCAAGGTGGGTTTTATTTTATTTTGATGTTACTATTCGACTCGTGAATTTCTCTCCCACGATCGGTTTGGAAATACACGCTGAGCTGGCTACCGCAAGCAAAATGTTTTGCGCTTGTCGAAACGAACCACTGCCCGCTGCGCCGAACGTTAACGTGTGCCCGATTTGTTTGGCTCACCCCGGGACTCTCCCGACTATTAATCGTGACGCTGTACGTCAAGTTTTGCTGGTGGGTTTGGCTTTGGGTGGGCGTTTGGCCGATTACACCGAGTTTGACCGCAAAAGTTATTTTTATCCCGATATCCCGAAGGGCTATCAGATTAGCCAATACGAGCATCCGCTGGTAACGGGTGGAAGTTTGGTAGGCGTTGTAATTAAGCGGGTGCATTTGGAAGAAGACACGGCGCGCTCTATTCACGATTCCGATCCTCATTACAGTTTGGTTGATTTCAATCGGGCTGGTGTGCCTTTGATGGAACTGGTGACGGAGCCGGTAATCAAAACCGCTGCTGCCGCGGCGGCCTTTGCCCGCGAGCTCCAACTGCTTTTGCGTTATCTCGGTGCGAGTGAGGCCAATATGGAGCGCGGTGAGATGCGCGTCGAGGCTAATATTTCATTGTCAAGGTTAAACCTTGACAATGGTAAACTGGGGACAAAAGTAGAGGTGAAAAATTTAAATTCGTTCCGCTCCGTCGAACGCGCGATTGAATATGAGATTAAACGTCAAAGTGAACTTCTAGAACGGGGCGAAAAAGTCGTTCAAGAAACGCGCGGTTGGGATGAGATAAAAAATCGCACGATAAGCCAACGCGTTAAAGAAACCTCTGATGACTATCGTTATTTTCCCGAGCCAGATTTGCCGGCTTTTCGGGTTAGTCAGATTTCCGAATTTCAAAACTTGCTCGAGACCTTGCCGGAATTGCCTTCAGCGCGGCGGGTGCGCTACGCGCGCGATTACGGCTTAAAGCCGGCCGATGTGGAAATTTTAATAACCGAAGAAGCGCAAGGTAATTTTTTCGAAGCGGCGGCCAAACATTTTGGCCGAGACAAAAAACTGGCCGGGAGTGTGGCTAATTATCTTATCAACGAGACCGGTTGGGAAAAAACCAAACCAGCGGACTTTGTGGGGTTGCTTAAGTTAAATCTGGCCGGCCAGCTGTCGTCACGAGGAATTAAGGATGCCTTGGATGAGTGGGCGAAAACGGGCGGTGACCTGCTCATGATTGCAACCAAGTATTTCCAAGAGAGCGATGAGGGGCGTTTGGGCGAAATCGTGGCCCAAATTTTGCGGGAAAATGAGAAGGTCGTTGCCGATTACCGCGCCGGTAAGCAGGCGGCGATCCAATTTTTGGTTGGGCAGGGGATGCGGCTCTCCAAGGGGTCAGCCAATCCGCAAGTGTTGGAGGACATCCTAAAAAAGGCCTTAAAATAAAAACAAATTATCCACAAGCGCTTGACGCAATGAATGGCCTGTGTACAATGGGGACGAATCAGATCTTTTGGGCGCGGGTGCGTTGCCCGCAGTGGTGGAAGGGGAAAAGGAATTCCACGCGCGGGGGTGGGTTAGCACCTCGCAGGGCCTCCGCCCACCCCCTGGGCCCGACGATGAGCTGGTCATCATCGTCGGGCCCTTTTTTTGTTTGCGAGGCAATGTTAAAATTTTGGCATATGCCACAAGTTAAAGTTGCCATCAACGGTTTGGGTCGGATTGGCCGAGCGTTTTTAAGAATTGCGATTAAACGTCCGGAAATTAAAGTGGTCGCCGCAAACGACCTGGGCGACATTAATAATCTCGCTTATTTATTAAAATATGATAGCGCTTACGGCCGGTTCGATTTGCCAGTGGAGGTTCGCGACGGCAAGCTGGTAGTGGGCGGGCAGGAAATTATTTTTCTCCAAGAACGTGAGCCGCAGCGCTTGCCGTGGCGCGATCTCGGCATTGGGGTGGTTGTGGAATCAACTGGTATCTTTGAAAGTTATGATCAGGCCAAACAACACCTTGATGCCGGCGCCCACAAGGTGGTGATTTCGGCGCCGGTAAAGGGTGAGCCGCCGGTGGGGATTGGCGGCGCGACGGTGCTTATGGGCATCAACGACGACCGCCTAAGCCAGTGCCAAATTACTTCTAACGCTTCTTGTACCACCAACTCGGCTAGTCCGGTGATCCAAATTATGCAAGAGGCGGTGGGTATTGAGAAAGCTCTGCTTTCCACTGTGCACGGTTATACCGCGACACAAAAATTGGTGGATGCGCCCGATGCTAAGGATTACCGCCGCGGCCGGGCCGCGGCGGTAAATATTGTGCCTTCAACAACGGGCGCGGCGGTGGCTGTAACGCTCGCTGTGCCAGCGCTCGCCAATCGTTTCGACGGCATCGCGCTTCGGGTGCCCATACTCACTGGTTCAATTGCCGATATTACTTTTTTGGCTAAACGGAAAACGAGCGTGGAAGAAATAAACGATATTCTGAAAAAAGCGTCGGCCGAACCGCGTTGGCAAAACATTTTTACCGTAACAGAAGAAGAGCTAGTTTCGTCCGATATCGTCGGCAACCCTTACGCCTCAATTGTCGATCTCAAATTTACCAAAGTAGTTGACGGCGATCTCGTCAAAATTCTCGCTTGGTACGACAATGAAATGGGGTATACGCACACCCTTGTCGACCACGTAATTAAGGCGGGTCAGGCGTAGTTGATGAAAATTTATCTCGGAGCGGATCACGCCGGATTTAAGTTGAAGGAGTTCATTAAACGTGAGTTAAGGGGGAATTTTCTTGACGTTTACGATGAGGGAGCGTTTGAAGAAAATTCGGCCGACGATTACCCAGATTTTGTCGATATTGTGGCCAGGCAAGTAGCGGCTGACCCAGAAAACGCGCGAGGGATTGTGTTTGGCGGTTCAGGCCAGGGTGAAGCGATGTGTGCCAACCGTTACAAAAAAGTTCGGGCCGCCGTTTTCTACGGCGGTCCGCCCGATATAGTTCGTTTGAGTCGTGAGCACAATAACGCGAATATTTTGTCTCTTGGCGCCAGGTTCATCTCTTTCGAGGAAGCAAAACGGGTGGTGGCGGAGTGGCTAGAGATTAAATTTTCCGGTGAGGATCGCCATATCCGTCGGAATACCAAGCTTGATTATAAGCTTACCAACGAAATTCCCGAATTTTAAATGGCCGAGATTATTCCCGCCATTGCTAGTTCAGATTTTTCCGTGGTGCAAGATCGGGTGGCAACGCTCGAGGGGGTGAGTGATTGGGCCCATATTGACATTGCCGACGGACTCTTTGTGCCGCACTACACTTGGCAGGGGGCCGAACGTTTGGGTGAATTAGTTGGCAAAATAAAATTGGAGGTTCACCTGATGATCGAGCATCCCGAGGTGGAACTTTTGTCTTGGCTCCAAGTGGCTGATCGCGTTATTGTTCACCCAGAGTCAACCGAAGGTCTAGACGAAATTTTAGCTCAATCTGACGATCACCATGAGATTATCCCCGCCTATCTTTTAAAAACCGAACTGGAAACGCAAACCGAGGTGTTGACCAAAGTTAAGTCGGTGCAGTTGATGAGTATTCGGCGACTTGGTCATCACGGCGAACCCTTTGACGAAGCCGTTATTCCACGGATCAAGTTTTTGCGGGCCAGATATCCAGATGTTAAAATTTCTATTGACGGTGGTGTGAATAGTGAAACTGCGCGTCAGTGTTTGATCGCGGGAGCGCACCGTCTCGTCTGCGGTTCAGCTATTTGGCAAGCCAGCAACCCTCTCCACGCGCTCCGTGTGCTCCAAGCAATATAAATGCATCTCCACGACGACAAGATAAAATTTTTAGAAAAAAAGGCGAACGAAATCCGTCGCTCTATCATTGAGATGTTGGTAACGGCTGGTTCTGGGCATACCGCCGGACCGCTTGGTATGACCGACATTTTTACCGCTCTTTACTTCCATTTACTAAAACACGATCCGAAAAATCCTGATTGGCCGGGGCGCGATCGTCTTGTTCTCTCGAATGGCCACATTTGCCCAGCGCTTTACGCCACGCTCGCTCACGCTGGTTATTTTCCACTAGAGGAATTGAAGACCTTGCGCCGATTTCGTTCGCGCTTACAAGGTCATCCGCACCGTGATTGGTTGCCAATGCTCGAAACCAGTTCTGGCCCGCTCGGGTCTGGTTTGTCGCAAGCGGTGGGAATGGCGTTTGCCGATCGGATTGACAACGGTCGTTCAAGCGAGCGGTTTTTTTATTGTTTGATGTCTGATGGCGAGCTCGATGCAGGCAACTCTTGGGAGGCTGTTCTTATTGCCGGTCGCGAAGGTTTTCATAATCTTATCGCCGTTGTGGATCGCAACAACATTCAAATTGATGGTTTTACCGAAGACGTCATGCCGCTTGAGCCTTTGCGAGCCAAGTGGGAGGCTTTCAACTGGCACACCATTGAGATCGACGGCCACAATTTCGAAGCGATAAATGGCGCAGTGGGTGAGGCCAAGGCGGTTTTTGGCAAACCGACGGTTATTATTGCCCACACCATTCCGGGTAAGGGAGTAACCGAGTTCGAGCGGCGGCCAGAGTGGCACGGCAAGCCGCCGAGTGCCAAAGAGGCCCAATTCGCCTTAAACGACCTGCGGACCCTTTGGGGTCGCATCCAAAGCGAGCATGAGTAAGTATTTAAACCCTGAACAAAAGTTAAACCCCCATCTTTTTGAACTGGGGGTGGAGCAAGAGTCGATCCGAAAGGGGTTTGGCCGTGGTCTTTTAGCGGCGGCCGAGAAAAACGACAAGATCGTTGGTTTGTGTGCCGATCTTACCGAATCAACTCAAATGCATTTGTTTCGGGAGAAGTTTCCCGGACGTTTTGTGGAGATTGGCGTAGCGGAGCAAAATCTTGCGGCGGTTGCCTCCGGTATGGCGGCGATGGGCAAAATTCCCTTCATCTCTTCCTATGCGATGTTTAGTCCGGGGCGCAATTGGGAACAAATCCGCACCACTATTTGTTATAACAATCAAAATGTAAAAATTGCCGGTTCACACGCCGGTGTTTCCGTTGGACCCGATGGCGGTACGCATCAGGCGTTGGAAGACATTGCGATTATGCGCGTTGTTCCGCGGATAACGATTATCGCGCCGGCTGACTCACTTGAGGCCGAGCGGGCGACCTTAGCCGCGGCTTGGCACCATGGCCCGGTCTATTTGCGTCTCGCCCGCGACAAAACACCGATTGTTACTACCGGTCGGTCGCCTTTCAAAATTGGCGAAGCCAATATTCTGTATATTCCACCCAAGCCGGAGGTAGCCATTATTGCTTGCGGCTCAATGGTCTACAACGCGTTACAAGCCGCCAAGTTGCTGGCTAAAGAGGGGATGGGGGTGACGGTGACCAATATGCACACAATTAAACCGCTTGATGAAAAGGTTTTGCGCGCCGTGGCGCGCGAGGCCCGGGCCGTACTTACAGTGGAGGAGCATCAACGCGCTGGCGGTTTGGGTGGCGCGGTGGCCGAGTGGTTGAGCGAGCATCTACCGAGGCCGCTTGTCCGTCTCGGCGTGAACGACGAGTTTGGCCAGTCCGGAACGCCGGGCGAGCTTATCGAGCATTACGGTCTCGGTATCGAAGCCATTGGCACCGCCGCTAAAAAACTGGCGGCTAAACATCACTAATTTAAATTTCTAAATTTTCCGCGGCCGATAATCGTTTGGCGCTTCGGCTAGGAGTTTTTCGAGCTGTTCGCGTGTTAACAGGCCGGCCTGGGCGCCTATTTGCTGAACCACAGACATTGAATTGATCGGTCCCCAGCGCAGGGCGTCGGGTAGCGCCAAACCGAGAGCCAAGGCTGTTGTGACCGTAGAAGAAAAGGCGTCGCCGGCGCCGGTGCGCTCGAATGGCGGTTTGGGATCAGGGTAGGGCGGCATAAACCAATTCTCCTGGCCGTCGCTCGCGTAGGCGCCGGTTGGCCCGTCAGTAATCACCACCATCTTAGGCCCGAGAGCGCGGATGCCGGCTAGCAAATCTTTTATTTCCGCCTCATCAGTTTTTTTCAAAATCGTTCGGGCTTCGTCGGTGTTGCAGAAAAAAATTTCACTGTGTTCGTAAATTTCTTTAAGAGTTTCTGGCCCCAGTTTGATCTGAAAAGTCCCGGGTTGGAAAGCCAGTTTGATCTCGGAATGTTGTTTCAAATATTCGGCAATTTCGTTGTGGTGAGAGAGCGAGTGCTCACCAAGCGAGCTCAAATATATCCAACGCGGTGTGCCAATCGCTGGCAGTTTGTATGGGTACTCTTCATGCTTGATTAAAATTGTCCGGTCATCGGCATACCAAAGGACGAAGTGGTAATTAGTTTTGATATCCTTGTGTTCGGTGACGAAGCGAGTATCTACCCCGTCTTTTTTTAGTGATTCGATGGCTTGTCGACCGTAATCGTCGGCGCCGAGATTGGTCGCGAGCGCGCTCCTGAGGCCGAGCCGCGCGGCGGCGACGGCGGCGTTGGCGGCGTTGCCAACAGCGGGCACTATTGTTACCGATTCGTAAGGCACTTTCGCGCCGAAATTCATACAAATTTGGCAATTTTCGTGGCGCAAATCACAATGGAGCTCGGCGTCTTTGAGGCGGATAAAAGCGTCGCTTACAATATCGCCGAGAGCGATAAAGTCAAAGTTATCCAGAGACATAACAGCAGTATAACACAACGCTTGTGGTAAAATTAATAATATATTATGCCTCAAACTTTTTGGCCTCTCGTTTCCATTCTGTTGTCGCTTTTTTCTGGCCAAGCAGCGCAAGTGTTCCATCCGACGAACGATGTCTCGACGCGGGCGTTGACGCTGTCCGAGCTGGCGCGTTTGACGTCTGCTTCGCCAAGCATCTCTTCGGCTATCCCCCCGCACCTCTCTATCGATGCCCGGACCTCGTCTTCAAAACCAGCGGAAATTAAAGTTCATTCGCCAGTTAATTGGCTGAACCCAACGCCGATTAGTGATTTTGGTTTAACCACTGTCGCCGCTCACGGTTTGGTGGAGCCGCCGGCGGTTGTGTCTGCCATATCGGCTTTGGCCGGTGATTCACCCAACGTTTTAACTCTTACCTTATCCTCCCCCCTGCCGCCCCAAACCCGTAGTACTTTGCGGCACTATCCTTCAGCTACCGACGTGTGTTTCGGCGCTTTGCCAGGTGATGTTAACCAGTCAGGCAAAACCAACACCGCTGATTTGACCGCTCTAATGAATTGTTTGAACCAGCCGACCACCTGCGCGATTTATCAGTCAGACGTCAACCGTTCGGGAACAACGAACGTGCAAGATGTGACCACCTTGATCAATCTTTTGAATGGCGCGGGTCAACCATTTTCGTGGTTGAATCGCCAATTACCCACCACCTGCCCGCCGGCCGCGCCCGCTGATTTAGATAATACTGATTTTATTCAAACCACTCTCGATGATTGCGCCGCTCAAGGCGAGGCCACCTGCCGTTTAGATCCAGGCACTTACCGAGTGCGGGCTAACGGCGTTAAAATTCCCTCCAATCTGGTGGTGGATTTGCGCTCGGTGGTAATTCAAACTTTGCCGTCGAATATGGAGGGTGGTCCGGACCTTGATGAGCAACCGCGTTACGCGCCGTTTTCTTGCGACGGCTGCGAGAACGTCACAATTTTAGGAGGTCTGATTCGGGGTGAGCAACGTCCGGTGCCGGCCGCGCAATGGAGTGAGTATCGAGCCCTGCTTGAAATTATTGGTGGCACCAATGTGACCATTGACGGCACCAAATTTGAGCGCACCGAGGGGGATGCGATTACCGTTTTGCCAACTCGTTTGCCGGGGCGTCTGCCTTCGACGAACATTACGATTAAGAATATTGAAACCAATTACTGTGGTCGTCAGGGCATCTCGGTTATTTCTGGGCGCAACATCGTCATCACCGATAGTCTCTTTCGGAACACCGCCGGCAAGTCGCCACAGTCTGGGATTGATATCGAGCCCGGGGGGCCGATGGACTGGGCAACCGTGCGCATGGAGCGTTTGCGGTGCGAAGACAATCGCGGCGTTTGCATTGAAGCGGTGTTGGCGGTTTTGAACGCCGGTAGTCCGGCGGTCGATATCGTGGCTAAAGACATTACCATCAATCGAGGAACGTTTGGGCTATCGGTTTCCTACGACGAGATTAAACCGGCACTGGGTTCCGTCACCGGCCGCGTTCTTTTTCAAAACGTTGTGATCAATGACGTGATCACTGGGTTTAAGGCTGGCGGGCACGAACCGCAAGCCTGGGATACGCGTTCGCGCGTGGCGGTAACGCTTGATAACGTGCGCATCAATCGTCCCACTTACGCTGTTTTTGAATTTAATTTTAAAGGCGGAATAGTGGTCAAGCCCATTCGTATTTTGCCATCGACGACTTGGGTTTTCGACGGGCCGCCGTCCTCCGCCATTTACTATCACAGCAACCAGCGTGCTGGCGTTAGTTGGCAGTAAATTATGAAAACCCTGCGTCAGTGTTTGGCCGAGGCTGTTTCGCAAAAGCGGGCTATTGGCCATTTCAACATTTCTAATCTTGATATGTTGTGGGGCGTTTTCCGTGCCGCTCAAGATCGCGGTTGGCCGGTGATTATCGGCGTATCGGAGGGCGAACGCGATTTTATGGGAGTGCGGCCGGTAGCCGCGCTGGTTCGTGGTCTGCGTGAGCAATATCATTATCCAGTTTTCCTGAACGCTGATCACACTTATTCCCTCGCGCGGGTGCGTGAGGCGATTGATGCCGGTTTTGACTCTGTGATTTTTGACGGTTCTAAATTGCCGCTTGATAAGAACGTGGCCGAAACACGAGCTTCCGTTGAATATGCACGTGCCGTTAATCCAGAAATTTTGGTGGAAGGAGAGATCGGTTATATCGGTACTTCGTCTCGGGTATTAGAAGAATTGCCAGACGCGGTGAGTTTGAATTTAGAGGATTTGCCTAAACCAGAAGAGTGCGCGCGTTTTGTAGAAGCCACGGGCGTGGATTTGCTTTCGCCGGCGGTGGGAAACATTCATGGAATGTTTCGGGGTGGTGATCCGGCTCTACAAATTGATCTTGTGCGCCGGATTCACGGTGCGGTGCCCGTGCCGCTCGTGCTCCACGGCGCTTCTGGCAATAGCGATAACGATGTTCGAGCGGCCATTGCCGCGGGTGTAGCGATTGTGCACGTCAATACCGAGTTGCGCGTGGCTTATCGTGATGCCTTGAGCCGAACGTTGGCGGACAAGCCAGACGAAGTCGCGCCATACAAGTATCTTGCCCCCTCGGTTTGGGCGCTCGGCGAAGTTGTTGGCCGCAAAATGGATTTATTTTATAATTGTAATTAAGCCAAAATATGCCCCCCACCCTCTCCTCCCTCCTCCTCTCCCTCTTAGCCCTCGTTTCCCCCCTCTCTGCTC
>CAYUVV010000006.1:0-11032 GCA_964448295.1 uncultured Candidatus Saccharibacteria bacterium | reverse complement strand
GCGGACTCTTACCCTGACCTATCCCAATTTGGAATTACATGCTGATTTTAAAGATGGGACGATAGAAGTGCGCAAAGACAGAGGCAAGATAGAAAAAGTTTCTTGCCCTCCAGAACCGGAGCCCCTAAAATTGGAGCTTGAATATTTTTTATGTCAGGTCAGAAGCTCTAGTCACGATCATCTGATTGACGGCTCGGTTGGTCAACGAATGGTTGATTTGGCGGTTCGTGTTAATCGATTGGCAAAAAAGAAGAAACGACGAGTGGCCATTATTGGTGGTGGGATTTTTGGCCTCACAGCGGCCCTTCATTTAACTCGACGCTATCAAGTAACGGTATTTGAACGTCACAGCGAAATGATGGCCGAGGCCTCTTCCAACAACCAGTATCGTCACCACGTTGGATATCATTACCCACGGAGCGTTAAGACAATTGAAGAAATTCAACAAGCTACCGAAGATTTTGAATCGGCCTTCGAGAAAATTTTAATCCGAGATTACCCAAGTTATTATGCCGTTTCCCGGCGTGACTCCAACGTCACCGCCGATCAGTTCGAAAATATTTGTCGCCGTTTTGGTTTACCTTTCCGGTCTGGTTATCCACCACTCGAGTGGCTTAGACGGGAGACCGTTTCGGCCTGTGGCTTAACTTCGGAGGCGGTAATTGATCACAAGAAAATGAAAACTTGGTTTAAGCGCGAACTTGTTCGGCGCGGGGTGATAACAAAGACAGGGTCTGATGTTGTCAACGTAAGTCTTGATCTTGATGGCCAGAAAGTTTTGGTTGTTAAACAAAATAGCCGCCAGACCAATCGCCGATTTGATTACGTGATTAACGCCACTTACGCCAATTACAATCGATTTTGCGCTTGGCTTAATGTGCCTAAAAAAGACATTGAATTACGACTTAAAGAGGTGATCGTTATCAAAATTCCCCGAGAGATTAAACCTGTGGCGATAACCATTATGGACGGTCCCTTTGCTACCATCGTGCCCACAGGGATACCAGGTCTCTACACTTTCGGCGATGTACCCACCTCGATTCTTGAAGTGAAGTCTGGAGAAGAAGGGGCGCAGGATTTGGAAAAACGACTCACTAATATCAAAACTCTTTGGCCAAAAATGCGTCAGCGTTGTCTTCAGTGGTTTCCGATCTTGGCTCGGGCCAAGTATGTCCGCTCAATGTTTGTGATTTTGCCTATCGAGAGAGGAAGCCTTGGCACGGACTATCGATCAACTGATATTACCTCTCACGGCTTCGGTTGTTACTCAATTTTCAGCGGTAAAATTATCACGGCCGTTACCGCAGCCAAGCAGCTGTCTGAAAAGATAATGGGTCCGAGATGATAGCAAAGAAGCAGCCGGCAGTTTTTTTTGACCGTGATGGCACTCTAAGTAATTTGGTACTTCACGATGGGCGTTATACCGCCCCCTGGTTATCAGACGAATTTGAGTTGAAGCTGGGTGTTGAGAGATTGTTGAAGCGTTTGGGTCAAGCCGGGTTTCTTCGGGTTGTGATTACCAATCAGCCGGATTTGACTTATGGTCACTTGAATTATGGAGAGCATCAGAAAATTATCAACGTTGTGAAAAGATTGCCCATTGATGATGTGTTTGTTTGTTCGCATGGCCGCGATGATGGTTGTAATTGTCGGAAACCGCAACCCGGTATGATTTTCGCGGCGGCTAATAAATGGAACATTGATTTGCCCCGCTCTTTTATCGTCGGTGACACTGATAAAGACATAGGAGCGGGCCAAGCGGCGGGTTGCCAGACTATTCACGTTCCGTCCGTTTTTTCTTTGCCGACGGGTTGCCGGCCAGATTATGTTTGCGAGAATCTAGCGAAAGCTGTAGATTTAATAGTTTCCGAGGGAGATAAACGAGATTAAAATATGTCCTCACCAATTATTTTGGTTCGTGTGCCTTTCCGAATTTCTCTCGGCGGCGGTTCGACGGATTTACCTTCTTACTATCGTCGTCACGGCGGCTTCATTTTCGGTGTTTCAATCAATCTGTACATGGATCTGTTGGTTAAAGAGCCAAGGTCGGATGATTTAATCCACGTCCACTACAAACAGTTTGAAGCGGTTGATGATCCAGCGCTGGTTCGCCATGATTTGGCCAGGACCGCTTTGAATTTTACTGGTATCAAGCGGCGGGTCGCTATCTCCTTTAAAGCTGATACCCCGGCTGGTACGGGTCTCGGTTCTTCTGGCGCTTGCGCTGTGGCCTTGATGAGAGGCCTGTCTTTTTTCCGAGGTCGCGATATGAGTAATGAAAAAGCGGCGGCAGCAGCTTTTCGAATGACTCAAGACTTGTCCTTGCCGGATGGCCCACAAGATCCATATCTTTGCGCCTTGGGCGGATTTAAGGTCTTGCGAATTAGTCCAAGGGGTCGAATCGATGTTGAAGAACCAAAAATTTCCCCTAAAACGGTTAGAGATTTTTTTAACCGAACGCTATTTTTCTATACCGGCATTCAACGGGACAGTACGCCAATTCTTCGTGCTCAACAGGGCCAGCAAGCATTGGGGCTTAAGCACCAAACTAAAGAAATTGGCTTGGCAGTACTCGATGCTTTTGTGCGAGGAGAGCTCGATGAATTTGGTTGTCTGCTCGATCGACACTGGCAACTGAAAAAGCAAATTAACGGCCAAATCTCAACCAGCAAACTAGATCGCGTTTACGAAGAGGCCCGGGCCGCCGGCGCCCTGGGCGGGAAAATTATGGGAGCCGGTGGTGGCGGCTATTTTATGTTTTTTTGCCCGACCGATTCGGCCAAGAAGTCTGTTCGACTAGCCATGAAAGATAGAAATATGCGCGAAATGGATTTTAAACTTGACAAGCGCGGTGGTCGAGTGAAGGTGGTTGATTTTTAGCCGACAGTCGTAGATAATTACTCCATGGACCCTGATTCTTACACTGGTGATTTCTTGGTCGAGGTTGGTAACGTTGCCGTCAAATTTTTGGACCAAAAACGAGAGATAGATAGGGTGGTGGATATATTGTTTCGTTCTTGGAAAAATCGACGGTGGGTGTTTTTGCTCGGTAACGGTGGTTCAGCTTCGACCGCCACTCATTTTGCAAGTGATCTGGCCAAAACCGTCAGCGATGACCCAGAGCATTACGGTCTCAAGGCTATTGCTCTGGTTGATAATGTCCCCTTGGTTAGTGCCACTATCAACGATTGGGGTTGGGAAAATCTCTATATTACTCAACTCCGAAACTACTGGATGCCCAGAAGCGTGGTGATCGGTATCAGCGTTCACGGTGGTTCCGGGCGCGACAAATCTGGAGCGTGGTCGCAAAATCTTCTTCGCGCCTTAGAATGGGCTCGCCACGAGGGTGGGACCACCATCGGCCTTTCTGGTTTCGACGGTGGACCAATGAAGGATCTTACCCATCACTGTTTGATAGTTCCTGCCAACAGCACGCCGCTGGTCGAGTCTTTCCATGTGGTGCTCCACCACTTGATCACTTTCAAATTGAAAGAAAGAATAAGCTCTCATCACGCAAACCAATGAAATTTTTTGTTGACTCGGCTAATTTAGAAGATATCGAACTGGTGCTTCAGCGGGGAGTGGTTAGGGGGGTTACTACCAACCCCTCACTTTTAGCTCGTGAGCCCAAGGCCAAATTCGAGGATCATATCAAAAAGATTGTTGCTCTGTTACGGCGTTATGAGGACGGAGGCCATCTCAGCGTTGAGGTATTTTCCACTGACCCGGAGGAGATTTTACGCCAAGCTAAGCATTTTGTTCGGATGTTTAAATATCCGTCTTTAAGTATCAAGATTCAAATTGGTTGGCCAGAGCTCGAGATTATTAAACGTTTGTCGGATGAAGGAATAGCTGTTAACTGCACTGCCTGCATGACTGTAAGCCAGGCGGTGTTAGCGGCTCAGGCCGGCGCTCGTTATGTCAGTTTGTTTTGGGGCCGAATCCGAGATGGGGGTCTGGATCGACGGTTCACCAAAGAACGCCAACGGTATCTAAAAGATCGAGTGGTGGAGAGGGAAGACTTTACTCCAGCGCGAGCGGTCGCCAAAACAAGACAAATTTTAGATCAACAACAGTCGTCGGCTAAGATCATTGTCGGCTCGATTCGGGGCGTGAACGATATTGTTGGTGCCGGAATGGCCGGCGCCCATATTGTTACCGTTCCTCCTAAGTTTTTTCCCATCATGAGTTCTCATTTCAAAACTGACGAAGTCGTGGGCCAATTTTTAAATGATTTTAACCAGTGGTTCCGGTAACGGGTTGAGCCAAGGTTGGCACCATTTTTTGTGTTGCCCTAATTGTTATTCTAAGCCTCAGAAAGAGGGAGCGGGTTTCCGGTGCCAGTCTTGCGGTTGTTTTTATTCTTATTCTGGCGGAGTTATCTTTTTTTCTCCCACGATCAGTAGTGATTTTGTGGGCAATGAGGGGCGAGGTAAAAACTCAGACGGGATAATCTTAAAGCTCAAAGATTGGGCCAAGCGCAAGCCGGTTATTTTTAAAATTTTGTACCATTGGGCCGGGGCGTTTATTGGTATTTCGGCGAAAAAGGCGATCGGTTCTTTGAATAAGAGTAAGTTGATTCTCAATCTCGGCTCGGGCGCCAAGATGATTCGTCCCGGGGTGCTTAATGTAGATCGTTATCCTTTTGTCGGGGTAGCTTTAGTGGCAGACATTTTAGCTTTGCCTTTCCAATCAGGTTCGGTTGACGCGGTAATTGCAGAGTCGGTGTTAGAGCACGTGCCCGATTCTTTAAAAGTCGTTCAAGAAATATCTCGAGTTCTAAAACCAGGCGGGCTACTTTATATGGTTACTCCTTTTATGCTTGGCTATCATGCGTCACCTAACGATTATTATCGCTGGACTGAGTTTGGCATGTCCATTCTTCTTCAGGATTTTGAGATTAGACAGTCGGGTCCGGCCTGGGGCCCGACGGCCGCTTTGCTTTCAATGGTTGGTAATTGGTTGGCCATCGTTCTATCTTTCGGCAGTTCTAGATTATATCAAGTTTGTTTGGCTTTTTTTATTCTTTTGTTTGGGCCACTGACCTATGTTGATTTCCTGATTGCTAAACATTCTCGGGCCGCCGATTACTCTCACGGCTTGTATTTTATTGCGATTAAGAAAGGTAATTAATATGCGGTCGTTTAAACATTTTTTCTCGTCCCCTTTTCTGTTTTTTGGCATCCTTCTGGTTTACCTACTGGTTTATGTCTACTTTAATATTGCAGCCGACATCGGGGTTCTGAGCAGTGATGTTTGGGGTTACCAATTTCTTGAATTGCAGGAGCGTTATGAGTTTTGGTCTAATGTCCCGTCGTCTTATAATCAGTCTGAATACTATCTGGGTTTCCCGTTGTTCTATTACCTTAATCCAGGTTTAGAGTTTGGTCTAGCGGGCTACCACATCCTAGCAGTGGTAACGATTGTTCTAACTTACGTCGTCACTGGGTTAATTACGTATCGTCTCGTAAAGAGTTGGCCGCTGGCTAGTTTGGCGGGTCTGCTAGTTTTGATTCCACGCTTTATTTTTCCTACTCGTATTGGTTTGCTTGACCTTAGTTTGCTCCGAGGCAATGTTTTGGCATCGCCATTTTACGTTCTACTTTCGTACTATTGGATAATTTTTGGCTTGAATAGTCGTTGGCAAAATATCACTTTAGCAACGATCGGTGGTCTCTTGGTTTATATTTACCCTCCAGCGGGAATTATCAGCCTTGGGATATTTATTTTGACTGGTTTGATTTTACGGGGTCGTGAATGTTGGCCGCGCTTGCTGTCTTTCGTGGCGGTTTACTTTCTGATCAGTGCTCCATTTTGGGCTAATCATTTTTCCAATACCCAAACCTCTATGCTAGATCCGGGTCAAATACTAACTCCGGTGCAGATTGCCGAACAGCTTGAAATTATCAAACTCAAATTTAGCGGTGGGTTTTTGGCTTCCGCTTGGTCTGGTGGTGATTTTGCGGATATTAAACGATCGCTTTGGGACGAGTCTTTACTCTTGTTGATATCTATCTGGACCGCTGGATGGGTTTGGCGTCGAGGAGGCGATTTGCCACCGAAGTTAAAATTGATATCGCTGGTTAGCGTGACGACCGTTTTGCTGACGATTTTAATGATTATTAGTGTTGAAGTTCTGAATTATTGGTCGATTAGAAATGGTGGATTACCGATGTTTGTTGATCACCTGCGGCCAATGCGAGCTGTTGGTTTTGTCCTTATGATCCAGTCCGTTTTTGGTCTCTACTTAATTGGTCGTTTTTTGAAACATTCGTGGCTAGCAATTGTGTTGGCGGGGTTGCTGGTCATTACTCCACTGCGCTTTTCTGCTCCACTGGTCCGATTGGTAGTTAGAGCGACGATTCCCGAATCTATTCGCGTTCAATATAATCTTGCGCCGGTAGTAATTGATGCCGGCCAGAGATTGTTTACTAATCTACAATCCGCCGCGTGGTGGGCTCGTCTAAACCTTGATCCTGAGCAGACAAAATTTTTTGTTTTTGATGATTTCCAAAACGATTTCCGTTTCAAGGTTTTGTCTCGATTGGATACCAATTTAACCGGTAAGGAAGGTAATTTGTGGGTGACAACTGGCTATCAGAACAGTATGCGGTGGTATCGGGAACGACAGAATTATGAATTAGTTACCAAAACGGCAAAGAGTTTTTCTGAGATTTTTTCATTAGCTCGCGAACTCAATTCAACCCACATGCTAATCCCTCGCGGTCGGTATTGGGACCTGTTTGAGCGGTCCGATGAACCGTTGGAAATTTTATACCAAAACTCAGATTATAAAATTATTAAGTTATGAGATTTTTGTTGGCTGTTTCTCGTTACCACACCAACCTGCATTATCAGGCACAGACTTTGGTCGACCGTGGTCATGAGGTTGAGGTGTGGAGTCTTTACCGTGGCGGGTCGGAGGTTTATCGAGCGGTGACGCCAATTGTCTTGGGTTATTCGCCAATTTTCCGTCTGCTTAATTACGTCTTCAACCCCGTTTCTGGCCATTTAATCAAGAACTCTTTTGAACTCAAATATGCCTTTCCGCCAGTTTTGTCTTTGGCGTTCAGGATGTTTCGGTTCCGTCCTAATGCGGTGTTGATCAAAAATATTACGAGCACCTATTCTCTTTTCGTGGCGTTGTTGGCTAAGTTAGTTGGTGCCCGGATAGTTTTTTTGGTTCAGATTCCTAAATATCGTTGCCATAGTGGTCAGAGCCACTCCGTAATTTGGGTGAAGAGGATTTTTGGCGCAGTCTCTATCACTCCGGTTTTGGGCGACCAGGGTTGCTCCGATGCAGGGGCTTGTTTGTTTTACTTGCCATTCGTTCATCCGGTGATTACCGATAATCATCAGGTTAAACAGAGCGACCAGACGATAAAGCTACTCTGTGTCGGTAAGTTTCAAACTCGGAAAGATCAGTTAATCTTAGTGAAAGCGTTACACGAGCTTATCGGTCACCGTAAATTGCATCTGACTTTGATTGGCCAAACTGATGAGGAGGATTACACTCGCGAGCTTAACAATTATATTACTGAACATCATTTAAACAGCATTATTACTCAGAAAGAAAATTTGTCTTGGGAAGATGTCCAACGGGAATATCAGAAGCATGATTTATTCGTGTTGCCGAGTTATCAAGAGTCAGCCTCTTACTCTGTGCTTGAAGCCATGGCTCACGGTTTGCCGGTTCTTACCTCGGACGACAACGGGACCCAGTGGTATGTGGAGCCGCGAGAGAACGGCGAGCGTTTTCGCGCTCATGATTTAGGCGATCTAATTGCCAAACTAGATTGGTTATTGTCCGACCGTGAGCGCCTACATCGGTTAGGAAAAAGAAGTTTAGCGATTGTGGCTCGCAATCACTCGCCTAAAGGTTTTTATGAACAAATCATGCGGCTTCTCGCTTAGGGCAGCCGAGGCCCTAGTTTGTCCGACCGACGGCGAAGCCCTTGGTCTTGATTCTGCCCGTTGCCAATCAGAGGATGGGGTAATTGATGGTTGGCTGATTTGTCGACAAGGGCATCGCCATCAAATTCGGAACGGCATTCTCCATCTCTTGCCTGCCCAACCGTCGCTTGATGATTTGGCGGCGGCGGAAATTGTGGCTCGCGATCAATCAGCTGACGCTTATGATCAAAAGTTGGCATCCCGTTACGACAAGGAGATTCCTTCGACTTTGAAATTGATTGGTTCAACCGTAGGCAAAAAATGTATTGAGTATGGTTGCGGTACTGGCCGCTTTACCACCTTACTGCTCGAGGCCGAACTATTAATCGCCACCGACTTCTCTCTGGCTTCGCTAGAGATATTGAGTCGGAAACTCCGGGGCCGCGAAGGGGTGGGATTGGTTTGGGCCGATGCTACTCAATTTCGGACCCAAGGCGCCGCTTTTGATCTCGCCCTGTCTTTTCAGGTATTGGAGCATTTGCTCCCGACGTCCCGGCAGTATTTTTTGACGCAAATAAAAAACAGTTTGACTCGACACGGCTCGGTCGTGATTTCGGCCTATCATTTTGATTGGCGTCGTTGGCTGGCCGGTCGACCGGTGGATGGTCGGCATCGCTCGGGAATTTTTTACCACTATTTTACCCGCGATGAGCTAACGCGTCTGGTCGGGCATTTTTTCGCTGTTAGAGCGTCCAAGATTATTGATATCACTTTCCCACTTGAAAGTCGCTGGGGTTTGAGTAAGCTCTGGGGTGGGCCACTTTCGCGCTGGGCTGAACAGATCCCTCTGGTGCGCGGTTTGGGTCATTTGGTGTTAATTCGCGCTGATAAAAATGATTAACTATCAATACGGACTCTGGGGCACCAACTGGTTTGTCAAGCGTTGGACGTGGTTTGCTGACCCCAAGGATGAATCCGGCTTAGCTTTAGCCAACTTTTTTTCTTATCGCGATATCGACGTTCCCGACTTTTTCAAAAAATCGGGCCTGACTTCAGTCATCGATTTACAACAGAGTTGGAATGAAATTGAATCAAGAATGCGACCCAAATTTATTCGAGAGCAAATTAGTAAGGGCTTAAAGCGGGGGATAGTGGTGGTCGGACCCGACAACAACCACCTTTCTTTCGCTGTTCGGTTGTATCGACGGTTTCGGCGGCAGATGAATTTGCCCCCCGATCGACCCCCGCCTCCCCGGGTGAGTAAGCTGTTCTCCGCTTATCACGAAAATCAATTGCTTGCCATTGGTTGGTTCTTGTCTGACGGTGTGTATTGCCGGGCCTGGGCCTTAGCCTCGGAGCGTTTTGCTAGCAGTCGTCAGCGGGAATTGGTGGGTCAAGCCAACCGTCTTCTTTTGGTTCAAGCAATTAAATGGGCGCGAGACACCAGTCATCAAGTTTTCGATCTCGGTGGCATCTCGCCCGAGTCGCCCAATTCGCGCCAGCGTTCTTTGGCTGAGTTTAAGGAAGCTTTTCGTGGTCGGCGGGTTAAGACTTATTATTACTATCGAGTTTACTCGTCTCTTCTTAAGCTTTGGTTGCGTTGGTGTGGGTTTAAAAATGTCTAAACTAAAACATTTTATAGTCACAGTTGATACCGAAGCTGACAATCAGTGGTCTCACCCCGGGAATCTTAGCTGTAAGAACATCGTACACCTGCCCCGTTTCCACCGGCTGGTGCGGGAACACGGTTTTCTACCGACTTATCTGGTAACTCACGAAGTGGCAACCGATGGCCCTTCGATGGAGATTATCAACCGATTGGTGGCCGGTGGGGGAGAGGTGGGCGCTCATTTGCATCCTTGGAGCAACCCACCCTACGAACGGGCGATTGAGTGGGAACGGACTTATCACCGATTTCCGAACGAGCTTGACCCCGGCGAATTGCGGGATAAGTTGTTGACCTTAACCAAGGCCATCGAAACCAGTTTCGGCGCGCGGCCGACCAGTTTTCGGGCCGGGCGTTGGGGATTTGGTCCCGCGATGGTCGCGGCGCTCCGGGATTTTGGTTATCGGGTTGATTCGTCAGTGACGCCCGGCCTGTCGTGGCGTCGCACCATCGGTGACCCGGTTGGCGCTGGCGGGCCAGATTTCCGTCACGCCTCCTTTCGCCCCTACGAACTATCATTGACCAACGTTTGCCAGTCAGGCACGAGTGGGGTAATAGAAATTCCCATGACAGTTTTGCCGGTTGGTGGAGTGCTCGAGCGAACCACGCGTCGCTTGTTGTCTCGCCCGCGCTGGTTTCGGATTTTCCCCGAAACAACGCTTGATGACTTGATTGAAGTTTATCGCGCGGCCAACTACTACCAACTGCCTTACATTCAGTTTATGATTCACTCGAGCGAACTTATGGCTGGATCTAGTCCCTACGTCAAAACAGAGGCCGCACTCGAGCGGTTGTATGATAAACTGGTGGCCGTGCTTAAGTTTTTCTCAACTGATGGTCTGCGGGGGGTTACCTTGAAGGGGGCGGCCCCCCTCTTCCAAAATGATTGGTGCCAAGATAAATAAGTTTGTCGTCCGCTCACCTCGGCTGTTCCGGTGGGTAATAGGTCGACTCATCAGGACTCATAATTATTGCCATCACAAAATTGCTGAGCTGGCCAGTTTGGATGAGGGTGGCCAGCATCCAAAACACCGGATTACTAAATACCGCCAGTTTTTTCTAGATCGAGTGCGCTCCGGAGACTCTATTTTGGATGTGGGTTGTGGGGTGGGTTACTTGGCTCGGGCGTTGGCGCCGCACGTTAAATCAGTTAATGCCATTGATATATCGGATAGCAATATTCGGCAAGCTCAAAAGCAGAATCATTACTCCAACTTGCATTTTGTTCTAGGTGACGTTTCTACTTATAAGTTTAATCAGCGTTTTGACAAGGTTATTCTCTCGAATGTCTTGGAACACATCGATGATAGAGTCGACTTACTCCGGAGGTTACGACTAGCGAGTGACACAATTTTGTTTCGCGTGCCGATGGAAGATCGAGACTGGTTAACGGTTTATAAAAAAGAGTTAGGTTTTGAGTACCGTTTAGATGAGACTCACCGAATTGAATACCGTTTGGAAACCATTAACCAG
>CAYUVV010000005.1:0-43117 GCA_964448295.1 uncultured Candidatus Saccharibacteria bacterium | reverse complement strand
GACTAACGGTTCTCACGATATTTTCTCCAGCTCTCTTTAAGTCGGTTGCTTTCTTTTAGGTTTGGGTTATAATCGCTTTGCTTTAATATGTTGGAACTAAGGGCCGAAAAACGAGAGGTCTTCGGTCGGAAGTTGGCGTCGGAGCGCGCTTCCGGCCGTTTGCCAGCTGTGGTTTATGGTCAGGGGGCATCACTGCCCCTATTCGTCTCGGCGAACGACTTTCAGCGCGTGTATCAGGCCGCGGGATCTTCGAGTTTGCTTACTTTGCGTGTTGGCGGCGGGGCTAAGGATGAGACCAGGATTGTCCTCATCCACGAAGTGGCTCGTGATCCCTTGTCGTCTGCTCCTATTCACGCTGATTTTTATGCTGTTGACCAGAATGAGCCGGTAGAATTAGAAATTCCGATCAACTTTATCGGCGTGGCGCCGGCAGTAAAAGAGCTCGGAGGCACGCTCGTTAAAGTGTTGCGCGCACTGACAATCAGCGCCCTGCCGGCCGATCTCCCTTCGGAGATCAAGGTATCAGTAGAATCTCTAGCCACTCTCGATAGTCAGATTGTTGTGCGCGAGATTGTTCCGCCGCCACGTGTGGCAATCATCAATAAACCGGATGAAGTCGTCGCGGCGATTTCCGCCGTGGAAGAAGAAAAAGAGGAATCGGCGCCGGTGGATCTTTCCAAGATCGAAGTCGAAAAGAAGGGCAAGAAAGAAGAAGAAGCTATCGAGGGAGCGTCGCCTACCGTTTCCGAAGCCGCGAAAAAATAAATTTGTTATAATCTGGTGGTGGAATCGCGGCCCCGGGTTTTTGCCCTAATTTTTAGTCTATTTATTGTTCTGGGAGGAGCAACGGTCTTTCCATTTTTTGCTCGCGCGCAAACAAGCGATCCGGTCGCCGCCCGTCGGGCGGCTCTGCAGACTGAATTGTCTGAAGTCGAGAGGCAAATTGCCGCTCAAACTAAACTGCTGTTTGCCAAACGTCAGGAAACGGCTAGTTTGGAGCGCGATCTGGAAATTTTGAATTACGAGATCAAGCAGGCGCAATTGAAAATTAAGGCTAAAAAATTAGAAATCGAACGTCTGGGTGGCGACATCAGCCGGCGGGAAGAAGCGATTTCCGAACTGGGGGAGCGGATTGAGGTTCAGAAGACTTCGCTGGCGGAATTGTTGCGCAAGGTGCGCGCGTCAGACGATCTTGATCTGGTTGAATTTTGGCTGTCGGACGGCTCGTGGTCTAATTTGCTTGACGGTGGCGATGATTTTTTGCAAATCGAACAAGCTATTCACCAGTCTTTCGATAATTTGCGTCAAGATCAAGTGGTGGCGGGAGAGGAGCGCGCGGTTTTGGCTCGCCGACGGGATGCGGAAATTGATGCGCGAAAGGTTATTGAAGCCGAAGAGGCGCTAATTGCGCGCAAAGAAAAAGAAAAACAAGGTCTGTTGTCGGTTAGCCGCAATCAGGAAAAAACTTACGAACAATTACTGCTGGAGCGTGAGCGGCGGGCGGTGGAAATCCGCACCGCCTTGTTTGCTCTGCGCGATACCGCCGCGATTCCCTTTGGCACAGCTCTTAAATATGCCACGGCCGCTTTTAGCAAAACCGGCATCCGGCCCGCTTTTTTGCTCGCAATTTTAACTCAAGAGTCTAATTTGGGAGAAAATGTTGGCACTTGCAATCGCCCCAGCGATCCGCCCGAGAAACGTTGGCAAAAAATTATGAAGCCCGAGCGCGATCACGCACCATATCTCCGCTTAACTCAAGCCCTGGGTCTTAATCCAGACGTTTTGCCCTTGTCTTGCCCGTGGCAGGGCGGATGGGGCGGGGCAATGGGGCCCTCGCAATTCATTCCCTCAACCTGGGAATCAATGCAGGCGAAAGTGAGCGCGGCTTTGGGGATTAAGACCGTGCCTAATCCGTGGGAGCCAGAGCACGCCTTTATGGCTTCTGCCATTTTTTTGCGCGAATTGGGCGCGGCGGCTGGCGGCTATAGCGCTGAACGCGAAGCGGCCTTACGTTATTATGCTGGCGGTAATTGGAATAATCCGAAAAACGCTTTTTATGGTGATCAGGTGATGCAAAAAGCCGCCGACATTCAAGAAAATATGATTAATATCTTGCAAAGCATCTGATAAACTGTTAGAGTCTGACTCTTATGAAGAAAGAGATTCATCCTCAATATTATCCGCAGGCCGCGGTGACTTGTTCTTGCGGCGAGCGTTTTACTGTCGGCGCTACTCAGCCGGAGTTAAAGATCGAAATTTGTAGCCGTTGCCACCCCTTCTTTTCTGGCGCAGAAAAGCTAATTGATACCGCGGGTCGGGTGGAAAAGTTTAAAACTCGCCGAGCGCGCGCCGCGACGGTGGCGCCGAAGGCCAAGCGCGATTTGAAACGAGCCAAGAAGCCGTCTGGCCGGCGTCATGGAACTCGCCTTCTTCAAAAATAATCCCAAAACCGCTTACTTGGCGGCCGCGTACGAAGAACTTGATCGCCAGATTGCGGAAACGCGGCGCGCGGCGGTTGACGGTGGATCGGAATTAGTCGCTTTAGCCGACGAGGAGATTAAAAATTTACAAGCGCGCCAAGCGGAATTGATGGCGCGGATGACCGCGCTGGCCTCATCCGCCTCGAACAGCGCCGCCGCGGCCACACGGGAGTTAGTGTTGGAGATTCGCGCCGGCGCGGGTGGCGATGAGGCGGCCCTGTTCGCCGCCGAGTTGGGGCAGATGTATGAGCGTTATGCCGCTCGACGGGGCTGGGCGTTTGCGCGCGTGGACGCTGCTGAGTCGGCGTTGGGTGGTTTCCGTGAAGCAATTTTTTCTGTTCGGGGCGATGGGGCCTACGATGCCCTGCGGGGAGAAACGGGCGTCCATCGAGTGCAACGAGTGCCCGCGACGGAGAAACAGGGCCGTATCCACACTTCCACGGTTTCGGTGGCGGTTTTGCCTTTGCGCAAAGCGAACGAAGTCAAGATTAATCCGGCCGATTTAGAAATTACCTTTTCTCGTTCCGGTGGGGCAGGTGGCCAAAATGTGAACAAAGTCGAAACCGCAGTGCGTGTTTTGCATAAACCAACCGGTCTCGTTGTTCGTTCCCAGAGCGAGCGAAGTCAGGCCCGCAATCGAGATAAAGCGCTAAACATTTTAGCAAGCAAGCTCGCCGCTGAGGCCGCTGGTGCGGCTCAAGCGGCAGAAGCGGAAGCGCGACGCGAGCAAATTGGCCGAGCCGATCGGTCGGAAAAAATCAAAACCTACAATTTTCCACAGGATCGTTTGACGGATCACCGTGTGAAGCGTTCTTGGAGCAATCTCGCCAAAATTTTGGCAGGCAACCTTGATGACGTCGTAGGGTCTGTGGATACCTAAATAGCAGTTCAGGCATAGAGCGTGCTAAAATACCGGGGTTAAATTTATGGACGCCAAAATCACGAGGGCCAGTCTCCGCGCGGTCGGCTTTTTGGTTTTAATTTTAGGTCTTGGATTGTGGGGGCGATTTTTACCGAACAGTTTTCTAAAACAACCGCCGCGGGCGGACGCTCAGACTTTTTCCGTGCAACGTCTGTCCGGTTTTGCTTGGAGTTCGAACGTCGGCTGGATTGGTTTCGGCGAGAATGGCGGTTGGCCGGGGGTGGAGGTGTTGCCGGCTGATCCGGGTGACGGCAATTCGCGTCGCTTGCGCGGCTATGCTTGGAATTCGAATATCGGCTGGATTAATTTTGCTCCCGCGGTAGCTGGCGCGCCGAACGAAACCGGCAATGGTCAGGTTGGGGTTTCGCCGCGGATCAAAGCCGACGGCAGTCTCACGGGCTGGGCGCGAGCTTGCTCCGTGTTTTTGAGTGGTTGTGCCGGAACGCTTTTGAGTACCAGCGAGCGGGGCGGTTGGGATGGCTGGCTTAGTTTGCGAGGGTCAGCCAACGATTCCAGTGATTATGGTGTCAATCTCCAGTCTAGCGGGAAACTAACCGGACAAGCTTGGGGCGCCGACGTTTTGGGGCCGGTTGATTTTTGCAACCCCAGCGATAATTACTGCGTGCAGATTAATCAGCTTGACGTGGAGTGCCAAGGAGCCGTTACCGACGACGATATTGCTTGGGCAAGTTTCGTCTCGGGTGGGTCCGGCTCCTTGACTTACAGTTGGGGCGGAGTTGCATCGGGCTCCGGCGCTACGGCCCAGACGAACGACCTGTTGCCCGGCACTCACACTGCCAGTGTTCAGGTAACCGATCAAACCGGCGCTTTTGGAGAGGCCAGTTGCTCGGCTGTGGTATCACCAAGCGGTAGTGCGCCGGTAACCCTACTCGTGTCGGTGATTGGCAACGGTCGGGTAGGTTACGATAACAATAATAAAACCTGTCCCAACCCCAGTCCGGATTGTTCTACGACCCACACCTTTGGCACGCAAGTTGATTTCAACGCTACGCCATCGGCTGGTGCCTCATTTGTTGGCTGGAGTGGGGAGGCCGTTAGTTGCGCCAGTAACCCAGCCAATTGTCAGGTTTTATTAAATAAAGATCCGACGGTGGTGGTGGCGCGGTTTTCTCGCGCCGGCGGTAGTGGACCGAGTGGTTCAATCGCCGATGAACAGTTAATCGAAATTACTCGCCACGATCTTGGCTTTCCGGCCTTTTCCACCCGCAAACTAATCAATAACAGCACGGCGGCCGAAATAGAAATCTGTTTGGCGAGCGTGGAATCCGTTACTGACTCGAGTTCTCTAGAGAACATTTTAATTAATGACGGTAAAGCACCACCGGTTTGCTATTTAAGCAAGGGAGGAACTTGGTCTGGGGCTTGCGATGGCGGCAATTTGCGCGCGACTCTTGCGGCGCTTACAGTGGCGGGAATGGGCTCGCCCGGCGATTCCGAAGCCATATTTTTTGTTAAAATCCCAGAAAAGTCTTTAGCCGCGCGCGAGGCCTCGCCCTATCTGGTAACTATGGGTACGGTTGATAGCGAGGGTGTTTGCCGAGCGGGCTCTGGGGACGGCTGGCAGTTTGAGTTCCGTTATCAACCATTCGGCTTTGTGCCCGAATAATTTGTGATGTTAAAATCAGTTAAATAATTTTTATGATAAAACAAAAAACTTTGGTCTGGGGTTTGGCGGTTTTGGGCTTGCTTTTGGTAAGCGGGGCGACGGCTCTGTGGCCGGTCGACGATTCGGCGGCTCAAACCAATTCCACGGACCGCGAACTCCAAGGTTATGCCTGGAGCTCCAATATCGGTTGGATTAGCTTTAATTCCGACCATCCCGGGGGCTCTAAGGTGACGATTAAACCAGACGGCAAGTTTGTGGGTTACGCTTGGAGCCCGCATATTGGTTGGATTAACTTTGGAGAGGGAAGTGATACGCCTCTTAGAGGTAGAGGTTCGGGGAACGGAACGGAAAGCGGGGTTGTTGACCCGCTGGTGCGCAACCCTGACGATCCGCGTGGCTCGGGGCGGACCGGGGGCGGCGGGAGTGGGCTGACCAGCGGCGGTGGCTCTACTTCCGGCCCTCGTTTCCGGTCGGGAGTTGTTTTAGCGAAAACAGGGCAAGTAACGGGCTGGGCGCGGGCCTGTTCGGTGTTTGCCGACGGGTGTACTGGCCCGCTTAAAAATAATGAAGAGCTCGGCGACTGGGACGGCTGGATCGGAATGTCTGGTTCTTGGTCAAGCGGTGTGCGGCTAGATGGAAATGATTTAACTGGTTATGCCTGGGGGGCTGAAAATCTGGGCTGGGTTGATTTTAGCGGGGTAAGCATTAAAACCGACGACATTCCCACTGATCTGACGGTGAGTTGTAGCATCACCCGCGGCCCAGATGCCGCCGATGCCTATACCGGTTCCCTGACTTCTAGCGTTAGCGGTGGAGATGGCAATTACTCTTATGACTGGGCGCTGCTTCCGTCTGGAGTTATCGGCCCCGGTTCTTCTCCTTCCGGTAGTTGGTGGGCGCTTAAAAATCAATTTACCTCGTCTTTCACAGTATCGGCTGTTTTGACCGTGACTGATGGTTCTGGGAGCACGGGAGTCGGCTCTTGCTCTATCTTCGTTAATCTAGACACAGGCGGTGGTGATGGTGTTAACCTGACTGTCTTGCCAAGTGATCGCGATGCCAGAATTGATCGCCACGACATAGGTTTCCCTGCTACGGCCCTTCCTCCCTTTAGTATTAAACATGACAGTGATGAGACTGTTAATGTGAAAGTGGAGATAAATTCCTCCAAACAACCGTTCCTCGCTCTTAATGATATTGCAACCGCTGTGGCCGGCGATCCGCCCCCTGTTTGTATTTACGGCCTAAACCCGACACCAAATTCGTTTGACACCGAAGACCCTAAGTTGTGCAACGGAACACGACTTGTGCCTGTTGCACCGGGCGCAACTATCTATTACCGTATTACCATCAATAAGAAACTGGCGGCCGTCGCAGGGAGTTCTCCGTACAATGTCGTTTTTTCTGTCCCAAGCAATCCCGGCTCTCCGGTAGTTACCCGCCAATTTGTTTACGCCCCGTCTGGCTCTTACGACCAATAGAATGAGCGATTGCCAAAACGGTTGTCTTTTGTTAAACTGGCCACGCTAAATCTGTTGTGAACCACAAACTAGATGAAATTCAGAGTCCGATAGCCGAGTTGGCGCGACGCGGCGCCCACCTCGGTTATTCACGGTCTCGACGCCATCCCTCTACCGACGCTTTTGTTTTTGGCTTTAAAAATCGTATGGCGGTAATTGATTTGGAGAAAACCAATGCCGCTCTCGCGCGCGCTGCTTCTTTTATCGGCTCTCTTGGTGCGGCGGGTAAGGCGGTTTTGTGGGTAGGGACGAAAAGTGAGGCCCGTTTGGTGATCGAACGGACGGGCCGCTCTCTCGGTTTGCCCTTTGTGTCTGGCCGGTGGTTGGGCGGCACTTTGACCAATCATTCTCAGATTAAGAATCGTTTAGAGCGCCTGGAAGATTTGGAGAAAAACGCCGCTCAAGGTCGGGGTGTCAACGTAAGCAAACGTGATTGGGCGCGGAGTGAGAAAGAACGCCTTGACCTGCTCCGTTACTTTGACTCCCTACGAACCCTGCGTTTCGGTTTGCCGTCGGCCGTGGTGGTGGTGGATAGTTTAACCGAAACAATTGCCGTGACGGAAGCGCGTAAAAAAAGTATCCCAGTGGTCGCGATTGCGAATACTGATTGTGATCTTTCATTGGTCGATTATCCCATTGTCGCCAATGATCGTAGTCAAGCCACTATTGAATGGCTGGTCGGAGAGTTGGCCAAGGCCTATTTGGCCGGTCGAGCCAACGCGCCGGTATCGGCAACGGTGGAAAAAGTTACTGATGAGCCAAAACAGTAAGCTGGCAGCGGATTCTAAGTCGGTGGATATTTCCCTTCTTAAGTCGTTACGAGAGGAGACTGGCGTTTCTTTGGCCGCTTGCCGAGAGGCGCTGTTCCAATCGGGTGGAGATTTGACTAAAGCGCGGGAGTTTTTGACCGCTCGCGGAGCGGCGGTTGCCGAAAAGAAATCTACTCGAACGCTTGGCGCCGGGACGGTGGCTAGTTACGTTCATGGCGGCAAGATCGGGGCGTTGGTGGAATTGTGTGCGGAAACCGACTTTGTAGCGAAGCACGAGGAGTTTGTGGAGCTGGCCAATGATTTAGCCATGCAGGTGGCCGCGCTTTCCCCGGCCAATTCTGAAGAGTTATTGGCCCAGCCTTCAATCAAAAAGCCGGAGGTGACAATCGCTGATTTGGTTACCGCCTTGATCCAAAAATTTGGCGAACGGATTACTGTTGGTCAAATTGCGCGGATTGCTGTCGGTGATTGATAAGATGCTTAAATTATGACCCTGGTTTTATTTTTTTCGATTTTTTCCCTACTTTCTCTGATTAGTCTGGTCTTGGCTTGGTGGCAACTGCGCCGTCGGGTTTCCGATTGGCAAGAATTTTTTGCTACATGGCGAAGTCATTTTTTGCGCGGGATAGAGTTTGGTAGTTTGACATTAGTTTACTCGCTCCTATTCGTCTTGCGTCAAATCGGTTTTTGGTTACTCGCCGTCTTGCACCAGCTGGTGTTTTTGGGGCAAACATTTTTCGCTCGTCTTGATCGGCAACTCGGCCGCCGTCGTTTTGGTGTTGGGGCAAACAACGGCTCGGTTTCCTTATTTTTGGCGGAAGTCCGCCAGCACCGCGATCGGGTTGTGCGCGAGCGCGTTAGTTAATTAAAAAATCTCAGCCGACGTAGCTCAACGGTAGAGCAACGGTTTTGTAAACCGTAGGTTGTCGGTTCAAATCCGACCGTCGGCTTCAGTATTAAACTTTCCGGTTTTTGACCAACCGTTTGGTGGGCGGCTCTGCGAGCCGTCCACGATTCAGGGTCTTCAATTTCACTTTCTCTTCGAACTTACTTTATCAAAAATTCCTGAACTGCGGAAGCCCGCCACCAGCCGCCGCTTTGCGGCGGCTGGTGGCAGGGCAGAGCGATTGGATTTTTTCAAGAATTTTTGATAAAATAAGTTCGAATGAAGTCATAAATATACTCTGCTGTCTGTTTTAGCTTTTGTTTTGATTGATTTTGTGCTAAAATAGCCGTATCTATCTATCTTATGGCGAGAAAATACGACGCTGATGATATCTTGGTTTTAGAGGGTTTAGAGCCGGTGCGCAAGCGGCCGGGAATGTATATTGGCTCGACTGGCACCGATGGTCTGCATCACCTGCTTGTCGAAATTTTTGACAACGCGCGCGATGAAGCGATGAACGGCCGCGCGAACGAAATCGAGGTAGCCCTGCTTCCCGGGAACGCCGTGCGTGTGGCGGATAATGGGGCGGGAATTCCGGTGGCGACTCATTCCAAAACCAAGGTTTCGGCTTTAGAGACCGTTTTGACCCGTCTCCACGCCGGTGGGAAATTTGAGGGCAAGGGCTACCAAATTGCGGGCGGCTTGCACGGGGTGGGGGCCTCGGTGGTTAACGCCTTGTCGGTTTGGTTAAAGGTTTTTGTTTACCGCGAGGGTGGGCGTTATTTTCAAGAATATGAACGGGGCCGCCCGTTGGCGCCGGTTAAAAAATTGGGAACGGACGGCGGTCGGCACGGAACAGTGGTTGTGTTTCAGCCAGACGCCCAAATTTTTTCGGAGTTAGTTTATGATTGGCATAGGGTTGTGAGTCATCTTCGCGGTCAGGCCTATTTGGTTAAGGGTTTGCGTGTTCGGGTGATTGATGCTCGAAACGCAGAGCCGGAAACATTAGCTAGCGCGGCCGATGAGCTTTATCTCCATAGTCTTAGGGGTGACTGGCCGTCACAAACTTTTTACTTTGAAGGCGGCATTGTTTCTTTGGTTAAGTTTCGCAATCATGACGACAAGCTGGTGCACAAAAATGTTTTTTATTTAGAGCGCGCCGATGGGGATACGCAGGTCGAGGTTGCCTTGCAATACGTTGACGATATCACCGCGCGTGAGATTACCTATGCCAACAACACCATTACGCCGGAAGGCGGCGCGCACTTGACGGGTTTTCGCACCGCTCTTACCCGCACACTCAACGATTACGCCAAAAAGAATGGCTTGCTTAAGGAGGCCGACGGGGCCTTTGCTGGTGAGGATGTGCGAGAGGGAATAACCGCCGTTATTTCCGTTAAACTGCCGAATCCGCAGTTTGAGGGTCAAACCAAGGCCAAGCTCGGCAATGTGGAAGTGCGGAGCGCGGTGGAAAATTTGTTCGGCGCGGCTTTTGCCTTGTTTTTAGAAGAACACCCAGAAGATGCGCGAGCGATTATCGGTAAAGTTCTCTTGGCGCTCCGCGCTCGGAAGGCGGCTAAAGCCGCCAAAGATAGCGTGCTTCGCAAGGGGGCGCTGGAGGGCTTCACTCTGCCTGGCAAACTTGCCGACTGCTCCACCCGTCAAGCTGAAGAGGCCGAGCTCTTTATTGTGGAGGGGGATTCGGCGGGTGGCACTTCCAAGCAAGGACGTGACCGGCGCATTCAGGCCATTTTGCCCCTGCGGGGAAAAATTTTGAACGTCGAACGCTTTCGGTTGGACAAAATTTTGGCGTCGAAAGAGATTCGGGCGTTGGTGATTGCTTTAGGTACAACGATCGGCGAGAGTTTCGATTTAGAGAAATTGCGCTATCACAAAATTGTAATAGCGACGGATGCTGATGTGGATGGCGATCACATCCGTACTCTTTTGTTGACCCTGTTTTACCGTTATTTGCGGCCGATCATTGAAATCGGCCATCTATATATTGCCCAGCCCCCGCTCTACAAGATCAAAAAAGGTAAAGTCGTTCGTTATGCCTATTCTGACTCTCAAAAAGAAGCGGCTGTTGACGAGCTCAAAAGCGGGACCGGGGAAGTTAGCGTTCAGCGTTACAAGGGTTTGGGTGAGATGAACGCCGAAGAGCTTTGGGAGACCACGATGGACCCTTCCCGCCGCTTGCTTAAACGGGTAACGATTGCCGAGGCGGCCGAGGCCGACAAAATTTTCACCATTTTGATGGGGGCCGAAGTGGCGCCGCGCAAAACTTTCATCCAAACTCACGCCAAGTTGGCGACGCTCGATATCTAAATTTGCTTGTTTGTTATTTCTAAACGCAGGCGTTCAATCAGCTTTTCCGCGGCGAACCTCCCCAGTTTTTCGGTGCGATTTTCTACTTCCAGGCAGTCAGTTTCCACCTCCTTGTCGCCGATAACGGCGAGATAGGGAATTTTGTCGGTTTTGGCCTGGCGAATTTTTTTGCCCAAGGTTTCATTTTCGTCCTTGAGTTCAACGCGCAGATTGGCCCGTCTTAGCTTAGCGGCTATTTGGGCGGCGTAATCATTGTGTTTCCGACTGACCGGCAAAATCGCGATTTGCACCGGTGTGAGCCAAAGGGGGAAGGCGCCGGCGTGTTTTTCAATCAAAAAGGCGAGCGTTCTCTCCACCGATCCAATGGATGAACGGTGGACGACAAAGGCCCGCCGGTTGTTGCCGTTTTCGCCGATGTAAACAAGCTCGAAACGGCCGGCGGCGAGAAAATCGTACTGCACGGTGAAGGCCGTGTCTTCTTTACCGTTGACGTTTTTCATCTGTATATCAATTTTGGGTCCGTAGAAAGCGGCGCCCCCGACCGTTTCTTGGAAGTCAACACCGCGTTTTTTCATCAACTGGCGCAGAAGTTCTTCACTTTTAGTCCAAGCCATTTCGTTGCCAGCCCCATATTTGTTTTTGTCTTGGGGGTCGTGGAGCGAGAGTTCGTAGCGGTAGTCCTCGCCGAATTTTAAGCCGAGTACGCCATTCACGTGTTCAATCAAATCGAGAGCTCCGCCCATTTCGGCTACAGCCTGTTCTTCGGAGGCGCAAATGATATGAGCGTCGGCGAGGCAGAAAGTGCGCACGCGCTGCAGGCCCATCAATTCTCCTGATTGCTCGTAGCGGTAGAGTTGAGCGAGTTCGGCAATGCGCATTGGCAGGTCGCGGTAACTCCGTGGCGTGGATAAATAGAGTTGGAAGTGGTGCGGGCAGGTCATCGGGCGAAGCATAAATTGTTCATCGTCAATCGTGATCGGCGCATACATTGAATCGCGGTAATGCGGGTAGTGGCCCGACTTTTCGTAAAGCGCCAAGCGGGCGAGGTCGGGCGTGTGGACGTGTTGATAGCCGCGGCGCGTTTCTTCCTCGATGATAAAATTTTCCAGTTCGCGTTTGACGATTGCACCCTTGGGCAAAAACATCGGCAGGCCCTTGCCGACGACCGGATCAATGTAAAATAAGCCCAGTTTCGGCCCCAATTTTTTATGATCCCGTTCTTCCATCGCGGTTGATTGTATCACTAAACCGTGTTAGTTTACCAGCCAGAAAGGAGGTGCCTAATGCAAAAAAGCACCGGTGATGGAAGATGGGATTTGCTCCTTAACTTTTTGTGCACGGGAAAGGGAACAAGTGATGTGCTAAGACACCACCCGGGTTGTTTGTGGGTGTTCGGCCATTATCGTTCCGCTATACCCGCCAGCGCGATTGGTTTGTGGCACGCGTCGCGCCGACACGACGGTTTTGATTTGCCGGTGGTTGTTTCGGGCGGAATGAACGAACGTAGCCGTGGGTTTATTCCGCCCGAATACCAATCAGAGGCCGAGTATTTTCGAGATTTGATGGTTTATGGCGGGGTTGCCGAAAAGTCGTTTTTGCTTGAAACCAAATCGGCCAACACTCTGCAAAATGTTCAAGCGGTGGTCGGCGCAGCGGCGGAAGCGATTTTCCGTCAAACAGAAGTAGTCATAGTTTGCGCGTTTCCGCCACTACTTCGTCGAACTATCGCTACTTGTGGCAGGTGGTTATCCGGCATTGAGTTTATCGGCCACTCGTATCCCTTATCGGAATCTTGGTTTGGCAACAACATCAACAGCCGGGCGTTCATTCTCAAAGAATTTCAGAGCATGCAAGAATACGCTTCGAAGGGCGACATTTTGCCGGTGGAGATACCGCCTGATGTGGCCGAGGCGGAGAGGGCGTTGCGCGAAGAATTCATTTAACGGAGGGATACGTATCGAATTGACAATAAGTGAAAGACTGATTGGTAATTCCCCGCGTTCGCCAGTATGGCGAACGCGTTTTTTATGCCGTTAACTCTTTTACGTCTTCTACCACCAGACTCGGTTCGCCGTTGCGGTGCGACACCCGACCTTTGAGGGCGAGGCACTTATCGGTCGTCAAGAATTCCTTGTATCGGTTAAAAACGTCGGCGAAAACAACGCCCTCAATCCGGTCGCGGAGATCGGCGAGACGAATAAAAGCCATCTGATCGCCCCGTTTGGTGATGATTGTTTTCACTTCTTCCACCACGCTCGCCACCACCACCCGCACCCCTTCTTTTTCCTGCTTGATTTTGTGAATGTCGTGCCGCGCTTTCTCTATTTTTTCACGTAAGGTCTCCAGTGGGTGGCCAGAAAGATAAAGTCCGAGGAGATCCTTTTCCCAAACCAGTTTTTGCGCCAGCGCCACGGGTGGCGCCGGGCGCAAACGCAACTGCGGGAGATTGTTTTTTTGATCAGGGGCGGAAAATAGCGAAGTTTGGTTGGCGGTATTCGCGGCGGCGCGATTGTATTCGAGGAGGTCATCGAGATTAGCGAGGATTTCCCCCCGCTCCGTCCCCAGACTATCGAGCGCGCCGGCTTGAGTGAGGGCCTCGAGCGATTTTTTGTTCAAATTGCGGTGAGTAATCCGTTCCAAAAAATCGCCGAGCGAACAATAAGGGCCGCGCGCTTTTCTCTCATCCACGATGGCCTGCGCAATATCGGTGCCGAGATTCTTTATACTGCCAAGACCGAAACGGATTTTGTCTTGTTTTTCGCCCGTGAGGGCTGTAAAGTCGCGGAAGCTTTCATTGACGTCGGGCGGAAGAACCGGCAAATCCATCCGCTGGCACTCGTTAATGATTTCGGCCACGGTCTCCATATCGCCGGATTCGGCGGTGAGAACGGCCGTCATATATTCCGTCGGATAGTTGGCTTTCATATAAGCTGTTTGGTAGGCGACGCGACCGTAACTGGCGGCGTGGGCTTTGTTGAAGCCGTAACCCTGGAACGGCTCAAACATATTCCAAATTTCTTCGGCACCGGCCTTGGTCATCCCGCCGTGTTTGATGCAACCCTCAACGAATAGCACATGTTGCTTGGCCATTTCTGCCGGAATTTTTTTGCCGACGGCCTTGCGGAATTTATCAACCTCTCCCCAGTTGTAGCCAGCCACCTCAATTGCGGTCATCAGTAGATCATCTTGATACACGAGTACACCGTAGGTCGTTTCCAAAAAAGTTTTCATTTTGGGGTGCATGAAAGTAATTGGATTTCGGCCGTTTTTGCGGGCGATGTATTCATCAATGTTGTCTATTGGTCCCGGGCGGTAGAGTGCAACCATCACATTTAGATCCTCCACTTTTGTGGGCCGAAGTTCTTTGAGATAACGCGTCATGCCGGTCCCGTTTAGCTGGAAGAGCCCGATCGTTTCTCCGCGGGCGAGCATGGCAAAAGTTTTTTTATTGTCTAGAGGGATGTGTTCGATGTCAATTTTTTCCCCTTTGGTTTTTTCTACCAGCCGCACCGATTCTTGCAGAATGGAAAGATTGCGAATGCCAAGGAAGTCAAATTTTAATAAACCGGCCTCCTCCACCGAGTGCATATCAAACTGGGTGATGGTTTTTCCACCGCGCGGGTCGAGTTGGATGGGCACAAAATCGGTGAGCGGAGAGGGGGCGATCACCACACCGGCGGCATGGACGGAAATGTGGCGCGCTCCACCCTCGATCCGTCGGGCCAGATCAATGATCCGGCGGCTATCCGCTTCCTTGGTGTAAGCGGTATTTAAATCTGGATTTAGTTCCAACGCGTGCTCAATGCTCATGGGGAAACCCTGCGATCCTGGCGGGATCATCCGCGACAAACGGTCCCCAACGACATAGGGGTAGCCGAGCGCACGTGCCACATCGCGCACCGCCGCCCGGGCCATCATTGAGCCGAAGGTGCCAATTTGGGCCACGTTATTTTCACCGTATTTGTGGCGCACATAGTCTATAATTCTATCTCGACCGGTGTCGGCAAAATCCATATCAATATCGGGCGGCGAAGGGCGTTCGGGATTAAGAAAGCGCTCAAATGGCAAGTTATACTCTAGCGGATCAACATTAGTGATGCCGAGGAGGTAGGAAACAAAGGAGCCGGCGGCCGATCCCCGGGTGTTGGTGAAAATTCCGATTCGCTTGGCTTCGGTAATAATATCGGCCACCGCCAGAAAATAAGGCGAATAACCCTTGTTAACAATGACACTTAATTCATATTCCATTCTTTCTGGCGCGATAGCGGCCAGTTGCTTATTAGGTGTCTTGTATTTGGCCAAACACTCTCTGGTCCGTTTTTTCAGTAATTGGTCGGCGGTAATTCCGTCCGCCAAGGGGAATTTGGGGAAGACCCAGGCGCCGAGTGTAAGCTCTAATTGGCAACGCTCCGCTATTTCGAGCGTGCGGTCCACCGCTTCGGGGGTTTCGGCAAAGTAACTACGAAAAGTTTTTTCGTCTACCAGGGAATAATCGCCGGCCATCCGGCCGGAGTTCTCAAGATCGCTACTTGTTTGAATGGCGCGCAGGGTGGCTTGGGCTTCGGCGTCTTCGGGCTCGAGGTAATGGCTGTCTTGGGTGGCGACGAGTGGTATCGCTAGCTTTCGCGAGAGAGCGGTTAGCGCATTACGGATTTCCGTTTGTCGTTCGATTTCCGGGTGATGCATAATTTCCAAATAATAATTTTCACGGCCAAAAATATCTTGGTGCTCCCTAATCACTTGGATCGCTCGCGCCTCATCTTTGTTCCACAGTGCCCGCGAGAGTTCGCTCGCCAAGCAGCCGGAAAGGCAAATTAGGCCGTCGTGATGTTCAGCCAGCAATTCGCGATCCATCCGTGGTTTGTAATAATAACCTTCGAGATAAGCCCGGGTGACGAGTTTAATCAGGTTGCGGTAACCAATTTCATTTTTGGCAAGCAGGGTTAGATGATAACGGCGACTGTCTAGGTTGGGTTCTTTGTCTTGGCGATTGCGAGTAGCCACGTAGGCCTCCACCCCAATAATTGGTTTTAACTCCGCTTCCCGACAGGCCTTATAGAACTCAATGGCTCCATACAAATTGCCGTGATCAGTGAGGGCGAGAGCGGGCAAACCGAGTTTTTTGGCTTTGGCAACCAATGGCTTAATTTTAGACAGTCCGTCAAGCAGGCTGTAGTGGCTGTGATTGTGGAGGTGGACGAAAGACATGTTGGGTTTATAATCTTTGATTATAGCAATCAAATCAGGCGCGGCGAGCGGGCAATATTGCGTCGGTGTTGATGAGGCCGGTCGCGGACCTCTGGCCGGAGCGGTGGCCGTGGCGGCGGTAGCGATTGCTGGCGGCCAACAATTAACTCGACTTGGATTGCGAGATTCCAAACAGTTGAGCGCCAAACGTCGAGACGCCTGGTATCGTTGGTTGCAGAAAGCGCAACAGAGAGGCGAACTTAATTTCGCTGTGTCCTTGGTGGGTGAAAAAATTATTGATCAGCGGGGGATTGTTTACGCGATTAACTTGGGTTTGCGCCGCGTTTTGCGCCGTTTAAATCTAAGGCCGGCTCGGTGCTTAATTCAGCTTGACGGTGGTTTGCGCGCGCCGGCTGGGTTTAAAAATCAACAGACGATTATTCGTGGCGACCAGTCCGTGCCGATTATTATGTTGGCTTCAATCGCCGCCAAAGTTCGTCGCGATCGACGCCTGATTCGTCTGGCGCGGCGTTATCCCGGTTATGGTTTTGAGGTACACAAGGGTTATGGCACCGCGGCCCACTATCAAGCTCTCCACCGTTTGGGTTTATCACCAATTCATCGGCGCAGTTTCTGTCAGGCTTTGTTAAAATCAGCCAATGTCGAACGAGGAAAAAATTGAGTATCACGGTTGGTTACGGGTATTTTTCGGCAAGAACCCCGTTCGCACTTTTTGGCGCGCAATTATTTGGGCCGGCTTGACTGTGATTGTGTTTCGGTTTTTGGTTAGTTTTGCTTGGGTAACGGGGGAGAGTATGGATCCTAGTTACCGCGATGGCCAACCCATCTTTATAAATCGTTTAGCTTATTTTTGGCGTCAACCGGCGCGCGGTGATATTGTGGCGATCGAAATTATTGGGCCGCGAACAATGTATTTGAAAAGGGTGATCGGTCTGCCCGGCGAGACGATCAAAATTGAAAACGGCGAGGTGTTTATCAACGACGCACCCCTGCCGGAACCTTATTTGGTTTCGCCCGCCCCCTGGGACTTGGCGCCAATTTATCTGTCGGTCAACGATTACTTTGTGATCGGAGATAATCGCCGGCAAGAGATTAGCGCTCACACTTTTGGGCGGGTCGCTGTGGGAGAGGTTGCGGGCGCGGTTTTGTGGCCCCAACCAAATCAATGAAAAGAGGGATATTAGCTGCGTTTTTGGTTTTGGTTTTAGCCGCGGGTTTTTGGATGTGGCGGTTGCGCCCCGCCCAGCAAGTTGCCGGGCGTTTGCATGACCTGATTGAGACCGTCAATTTTGATCAACCGCTCGCGCCTCTGGCGCGCGCCAAACGCGCCCAACGGCTTGGCGGATTTTTTGCGCCCGAAGGAAAAATAAATATTCAAGCGGCTTACGTCGGCACCGATTATTCTCTTGTTGGCCCGGAGTCTATTAGAGAAAATTATCTGGGGGTCAGCGGCTATTTACCAAAACTGTTAGCTGATTGGACAGAGCTAGAAGTTAGAGTCAGTGGTCGAAACGCTTCCGTTCGGGCGATGGCGCGAGTGGATGCTGGAGATCAGATTGCCAAGTTTTGGCCACTTCGAATTGAGCTCCGCAAAACAAGCGGCGAGTGGTTAATTAGCTCGATTGTTACCTTGCAAATCTTAAACCGCTAAAAACACCATCCATCAAAGTGTGGACGGTGTTTTTCTGAAGATTCAGGAAATCAGTGATCGGAGTTTTTACATTCCGGACTGGCCAGACATTCCGCCGCCACCGGCTACCTTTTTGTAATTGATTAATTCCACAATGGCCGCTAAACCAACGATAATGTAAATGGTTTTAGCTATCACGCTATCCATTCCCCCCAGCCAGGTGCCAAGCTCGCTACCAGACACACCAAAGAGCAACCAGTTCAAGCCTCCAATGATGAGAAGGATAAAGCTAAGAACGTGTAGACCCTTCATAATGATGATTGTAAGTTAAATTAAACTAATAAAGACCAAATTAATTGTAGCACGAGATCTTTTTTTGACTGTGGATAGTGGACAATGGTAATCTGTTTTGTGGCTATGATCAAACACAACTTAAAAGTGGTCAATTGCGAATTAACACCGGCCCTGCGCTCTTATGCTGAAGATAAATTAGACAGTTTGAGTAAGTTTATTGACAAATCAGATGGCAGTGTGCTATTTGAGATGGAGATCGGGCTTGAGACCAGGCATCACCGCCACGGGCCTATTTACCGCGCCGAAATCAATCTTCGCCTGACAGGTAAAGAATTAAGAGCGGTAGCCAGAGAGGAGGATCTTTATGCGGCGATCGATAAAGCACGCGATGAAATGGTCGCGGCGGTGCGTTCTTACCGTGGTCGCCAACAGTCGTTGGTCCGTCGTCGGGCGAGGATTAGCAAGTTTTTATAAATTTATTACAAAATATGAAAACAAGTAATATCTGGATAGCAATTGTGGTTTTGGCGGTTTTGGCTTTGGCTCTCGCTTGGCTTTTGCCAAAGCGCGCTCCAAATGAAAATGTGGGTGGTTTGCCGATAAATGGCCAAACCGCTTTGCTGGGGGCGGCTGATCCGTCTCGTCCGCAAGCTGTATTGAAGACCAGCCGTGGTGAGATTACGGTCGAACTATTGGCCGAAGAGGCGCCAAAGACGGTAGAAAACTTTGTGAAGCTGGCAGAGGCTGGTTTTTACAACGGCACTCTTTTTCACCGAGTAATTAAGGATTTTATGATCCAAGGCGGAGATCCTCTAAGCCGGGAAAAGGATTGGTCGATTCACGGACGCGGTGGTCCCGGTTACACTTTTGCCGACGAACTGAATGGTTTGCCGGTGGTGCGGGGGGTGATGGCGATGGCCAACAGCGGTCCCAACACCAATGGTTCACAGTTTTTTATCGTGACCGCCAAAGAAGCCCCGTGGCTTAATGGCAAACACACGGTTTTTGGTCGAGTGGTAGCCGGACAGGAAGTCGTGGATGAAATCGAGAATGTGCCGACTGATCCTGAACAAGGTGACCACCCGCTTACCGATATCGTCCTCGAGTCGGTGAAGATTGAATAAATCTTATAATCAAAAAACACCCCCGGCCGGGGGTGTTTTTTTAGTACTGAAATTCTTTACCAATAATGGGTACAGACGTGTAGGGGGGTATGATAAGCGCGGGTTAGGGGGTAATCATTGAAGATTCGAACGACCTCCTGTTCTTTTCCTGGGGTCGTTTCTAGTAAGACGGTTTGAAGACCGTCGAATTTTTGTTCCCAGTCGCATGGTTCTTTTCTTATTTGAGCTCCTGAACGTCGAGCCAGATCATAGATGGCGCGACGATCGGCTCCCTCGTTCAGGTTTACGGTAATTTCTCCAGGAATTAGAGCGGTTTGCGCCTTAACGTCTATGGGCACATCGCGGCATATCGCTACAGTTTTTCTGCTCGGAGTGCAAGACAGGCCGTTGTTGGCTCGATAGATTGTCCAGTTTGGAGTAGTTCCGTCGCAGAAGCAATCGTTGGTACTTGAGTATTCTTTGTTGAATTCACAACGCGGCTTTCGGGTTAATTTTTTGCTGACCGATAGGTTGGTCAATCGGCCGGTGTTTAGTTGCTCACTAAGACTAGCAACGCTTTCTGGCGGTATAACTTGGTTTTGGAATTGAAGGGCGCTGTTGCGAAGTTCCGCGGCGATCAGTTGGTAGTTAGGATCATTAATCAGGTTTTCAGTTTCGTGCGGGTCAACCCGAAGGTCAAAAAGGTCCTCATCACCAACGGTGCGCACGGGGAAATCAGCAAAGTGATAAGCAAGGCCGGGGTTGTGTTCGGGGTTGATATTTTGCAGGTAACGAATGTATTTGTGGCCCGCATTATCGTAACTGGTAATGGCGTAGAGGGAGTCTACCAGAGCGGTTTGGGGTGTGGAAGAATCAAACAGGAAATTGCCGCTATATACCCCTTGCGTAAACTTGTTTCTGTTCAGTAGGGGAAGGTTTTCGTCTATTAGATAGCGCAAACTAGAACCACTATATGAGTTCGGAACGGGCACCCCCGCATAGTCAAGTATGGTTGTTGGCAAATCGGCAACTGACACAATTTCCTGACGCCGTTCACCAAGACCAGGTTTTACCGGATTGTAAATCATAATAGAGGCCTTCATCCCCTTCTCAAAGGGAGACCCCTTACTTACGTAACCGTAACTAATGCCATTATCGATCATGTACATAACAATCGTGTTTTTATCCAAACCGGTTTCTGTTAATTTGTTTAAGACTTCGCCGATTCGGTCGTCAAACCACCGGATGTTGGCATAGAATGGTTGGGTTTCGGCAATAAATTCTTCTTGTTCTTCCGTGCTAACTGTTTCGGGGATTACAATTTCTGGAGCTGGAACAAAATATTCGCTCGGCGCGTTGAGGGGGGCATGAGGTAAAACCGGGGCGTACCAAATAAAAAACGGTTTTTTTGTTTGCGACGATTGTTCAAGAAAGTTCAGGAGTTCTGTTTGCCCGGGCCGAACGAAATTTAGGCCGATTGAATCCACATGGGTAAATCCATAGTCGGCCGGATCTCCTTCTCTAAACTTTCCACCAATATAAGTGTTGTAACCAACCTCTCGCAATAGTTTCGGCAAAGTGTTGGTTGGATCAAGATTGGGGGTTTCAATAACGGTATAGTTGTCGAAAATACCATTTTCGTGCGGCCACTGACCGCTCAAGAGAGTGGCTAGCGGTGGTCGACAACGGGACATCGTTGTTAAACTGTTAGGAAAGATCGTGCTCTTGTTGGCTAACTCGTCTAAATTGGGTGTTAAATTGAAAGGGTGCCCCATGAATCCTTGGAGTTCATAATCGTGGTCGTCGGCCATGATGAGTAAAATGTTTGGTGGGGTAGTGCATTGGCCATTAAGACAACTACCGGTGTTGGGACAGGTGGTCGTGACGCTAACCGGCTTTCCTGCTTGGCAAAAATTTTCTGTGATCGTGTTTGGATCACGGCAAACGTCAACGGCGCATCTGGCGGCGCTACAGGTTTGGCCGCGGACGCTTGGGTTATTCCCGCCGTCAGAGTCGGTACACAGTTGATCGCTTGGCACTCCCTGTTTGGCGCTGTTTTCAGTGTCGGAAAAAATGTTTTTGGTATCTTTTTGGATTTTGCTTGCAAACGGTGTTTCGGTGGCCAGACTGACGGTGCCGAGAAGATTGTGCGGGTTTGGTCCAACCACTTGCCAACCCAGCACCACCACAGCAACAGCTAGAATCGATCGATAGTACACTTTAAGATTTTTTTCCATAATTTATTTTTTCTTATTTAATAAAAATTTTTGGTAACTAATCGGTTGCCGGTTGGCTGGTTGGACTATTTCTAGCACTATCTTACCATCAACTAGGCGCATTTGCCTAACGATGACCCGCTTTCCACTCTCATCAAAGAAATAAGTGCCGGGCCAAGGATTAAGAGCGCGAAATTGACGCCAAATTTTTTGCGGTTCGTCATTAAGGTTGATTTCTCCGTCGGTTTTGAAGAGTTTTGGGGCATAAGTTGCCGAATTGTGATCTTGAGGACGCGCCGGCCGATTACCGCTTAACCAACTTGGGCTATGTTCAATAAATAACCGCGCGCCCATTTTTGCCAATTCGTCGCGGAGTTCAAGATAGGTTTTATTTTCTACCGGTGTGGATTGCTGAACAATGATGGGGCCGTGATCGAGTTCGACATCGAGTTGCATTAGACTAACGCCGGTTTCCTTGTCGCCGGCTAAAATGGCCGATTGGATGGGGCTCGCGCCTCGCCAACGAGGCAGGAGAGAAGGATGAATATTTAAAACTCCGCCCGGAGGTTGGCGCAAAATTATTTCCGGAATCAGCCGGCCGTAAGACGCGACGAGAAAAATTTCCCCAGAAAATTTTTCCGCGCGTAAATTTAACGGTTGACGACAGGGTATGTTTTGAGTTTCGGCCCAAATTTTAATCGGCGGCGAAACGAGCTTAAGTCCTCGTCCACGCCGCCGATCGGGAGTGGTGATTATCTCCACCGGTCGCCAGTTTTGCTGTTGCAACGTTTCTAGTACAACAACCGCGAATTCATCGGTGCCAAAAAAGGAAAAACTTGGTGGCGTTGCGAACATCAGGTTGTTTTGGTGTTGGTCGGCGGAATCTCGCATAAGTTGGTAGCGGTATCGGTGAATAATCGGCCGTCCAAGTGGTCAATTTCGTGTTGGAAAATTTGCGCGATGAGACCCGAGCCGTGATGAGTAAAAATTGTGCCCCGTTCATCTTGGGCGGTAACCGTCACTCGTTCTGCACGGGAGACATGGCCGTACCAATAGCGAACACTCAAACAGCCTTCTTCCATTATCCGTCGTCGTTTTGATAGACGAATAATTCGGGGATTGATAAAAATTGTTGGCATATTCTGCTTCGAACTTTTTATTTTTTCCGAGATGATAAACAACCGCTTGCTGGCACCGATTTGTGGCGCGGCCAGAGCGATGCCGTCAACTTCGGAATCCAACGCTTGGCGCATCCGATGCAGAAGTTCGGCCAAAAACGTTGTGCCGAACTCGTCGGGGGCAACCGGTTCAGCTGTTTGGCGAAGAATGGGATTGGTGGCCTGGATGATAGTTGTCACAGACACGGCTCTATAAAATAGTTTGAGGGTCGACGTCTATCTCGAAACTTGGCGGCAATGACTGGAGTCTAGCATTTAAGTCGCGATCTGGCCAATTGGTTGGCGGTAGACGGAGAAGGATGTGGGTAATGTTTAATTTGTTGATGGGGGCGGCGGAGGCCTCGAAAATGTCTGGTTCATAGGCGGCCAGATGTTCCTCAACCATTCTAACAACCTCGGCGTTTTTAGTTGCTGGACCACGATGCGTAATTTTGATCAGTAATTTGAAAGGCGGATAGCCAAATTTTTGTCGCTCGGCCAGTTCTTGGCGCCAAAATTCCGTTAAGTTGCCACGTTTGACGTTTTGAAAAAGCTGATTTTCCGGTTCGCGGGTTTGAATTACGAAACGTTTACTGGTTTTCGCCCGCAGATTGACCAGCTGTCGAAAAATTTTATCTCCAAGACGGAAATCGGGGAGAGCCAGCAGAGAATCAATGGCCACAGCCGCCGCGTAATCTACCGGCTCGTCGACTATGTTTAGAGCCAATTCGGTTCCCAAGAGAAGACCGCCGGTATCTAACCACTTTTTTTTCAAACGTTCGGCTTGGAGTTTTGTGGTGGCGTGATCACTATCAAGTTGATAGAGAGTGGTGGCCGGAAACAGGCGCGTAATTTCTTCGCGAATTTGCGTGATGCCGACGCCGCTGGCCGCCAAACGCCAGCCTTGGCAATGTGGGCAATGCCGATCAACGCGCCGCTCCTCGTGGCAGCGATGGCAAATCAGTAAGTTTGGTTCGGATGAAGTCGCCTCGCGATCTGTTGGTTGACGATGAAAAGCGATCGGATTTTGACAGCGGCGGCAAAGGGTTAAGTGGCCGCAATCGCGGCAAACAATCACCGGGCTAAGGCCGCGGCGAGCGGTAAACACAAGCATTTTTTCTCCCGGAGTGAGAGCCGAGACGAGCGACCGAAATTCGGGACTTAGAAAACGACTAATCTCATCGGCGGCGGTATAACCAACGACGAGCGTCTCCGCGGTGGAGAGTAGACGTTTTTTAATCGGCACGGCCGGCTCTATTTCTTTGTTTTCCAAACGCCAGGCGGTTTCTGGACGGAAAACGGTATCACCAATAATCACCGTTTTTTTGCTCGTTTCGGCCAGTTTTTCTGCTAGCCGGCGGCTGTCTAAAAATGGCCGCCGCGTGTTTTTGTAAGCAGCTGAACCCTCAGCTTCGATTATTAAAGTTGACCAATCGGTGCGCGGCAAAGCGAGGGCGGTAGCGGTTGTTACCAAAAGTATTGATTGGGTTTCGTCTAAAGCTTTGGTCCAACGCGTTACGAGTTCGCGACGGTTTAAGGCATGATGAATTACGAAAACCCGCTCTTCGATTCCTCGTCCCAATTGCCGGGCGAAATATTCTACGTAATGCGTGGTGGGCAAAATGAACCAAATTGATTGTTTGCGCGCTAGGTGTTCGCGGATCAAGCCGCGATAATAAGTTAGTCGTTCATCGAGTGGTTGTTGTAGAGCCAATCTTTGGTGATTCGCCGGCGGGCGTTGATTAGCCGCCATATTTGCCAGATTAGTTTTGGCAGGAGAATCGCCGGCTTGGGGGTTCGCGAGATTGTCGAGTATCACTTGAGGTATAGACGCCTTGAGTATGGCGCCGAGGGGCGCCAAACTAAACTGACTTACTGCCGTCGCGGCGAGAATAAATTCCGGCAAGAATGGCCGGCCGGTCTGAATTCGAGTGATTTTTTTTAGAGGATAGGAATTCTGTTTCAGGGTTGCCTTAAGATCAATTGCGGGGCTGGAAGACAAAACCAAGGCCGGAATCAGGCGGCGTCGGATACTTACGTACACGATTGTTCCCGGATCAACGGGTTGAGTGGTGTAATAAGACAGGCGATCAGGAGATAAACCGCGGCCAATGGGTATCACATCGAGGACGGTCATTACCCAAAAGTAACATTATTTTTTCAACTTATCCACCGCCAATTTGCCTCATTTTTGTTGTAAAATTTAAACAATAGAATGTCTGTTTATTTGCCACTGGAGATTTTGGCCCGTCGCCACGACGTTGATCCACTGTGGTTGGCTTGGTGGTGCCGGACGGGTCGGATCGAGGCCCGGCGTTTGGGGGGGCGCTGGGTTATTGATCCAGACTCGCTCGCGGCCTATTTGGCGAGTCGTTCTTCGTCAGGTCTACAAGAGGAAGAGCCACTGCGTCGCTGGAGCCGCGAACGACCACGTCTAGCGTTGGCGGTGGCGGGCGCGGTTCTTGTTTTGCTGGTAATCCTTGGTCGTTCCACGACCACCTCGATCGCCCCGGTCGGATTGGCGGCCGCTCCTGCCGCGGCAGAAATTTCGACCACGGTTTCCACAACTGATTGGGGGTTAATTTCAGCTGCTCGTTGGTTGCGGGGTTGGTGGTTAGCCTCGGTTAATCTGGTTTTTCGCAACTGGTACGGCTGGATTACCGGTCGCGCTCGCGATGACGAACAAACCCTGACCGATATCTCCCGCCTGACTCGCTATCTTGAGATTCGCGAACAATTGAAACGAGAGATCATCACTGAACTCTCGCGCGGTCTTCGCAATGAGACTTCGCCGGTTGCCGCAGGCGCCAGCGCGGCTTCGGCCGGTATCGTCGTCGTCCCGGCGGCCGCCGATGATCCTAACCTACAGGCTCGGCTCGCCAGCATGTTTTCCGATCCGGTCGACGTTAGTTTTGACGACAGTGGTGTTTCGGGAACGATCACTCCAATTTTTCGGGGGACGAATGAGCGCGGTGATTACATTTTTGTTCTTACTCCAATCCGTTCACGTTAGGTAATGATCATTTCGCCGGCCAAGCTGGAGTTAGAGTTGCCGTCCGGGGTGTTTACCGCTCGGGCAGAATTTAAGATCAGTAATCCATCAGACACCGCACTGTTAGTTGAGCTTGGTTTAGAGGATTTTCCTCCAGAATTCGCCGCTGGACCAGATTTTTCGCTCCAACCTTACGCCAGCTTTCCGGAACGAACGATTGAGGTGCCGCCGCAAACCAGTCGCACGGCCGCTGTCCTCATTAACCGGCCGGAAAGTCGGGAATTAGTAGGGAGTGTGCACGGGTTGGTTGTTTTTCGCCAAACGGGCGAAGATTTATCGTCGGCGACCAAGGTGGTTAACCAGATTGGCGCGCCGCTGTTCGTACGTTTTGCCGGCGTGGCTCAACCACGCGGCCAGTTGGTCGACTTTCGACCGGTTGGCGGCCGTTGGTTTAATTTTAGCGATCCGCTTGCTTTTGCTGTCGCTTTTCGAAATGAAGGTAATACCTATCTCAATCCCGCGGGTAAAATTTGTTTGGATAATTTTTGCCAGATAATTGATCCGTGGTTTGTGTTGCCGGGAACCGAACGTTGGCGAGAAGTAGTTCTCTCGCCGGCTGATCGCGGTTTGGGTCGTCAGCGTGTGACGGTCGCCTTAGCTCGCGGTTACGGCGAAACCACCGATTATGCAACGACTACCGTTATTATCACTCCTCCGTTTGCTCCCATTTTTATTTTGGCGTTGTTGATCGCGTTATTTGTTATATTGGGCGTGTTAAAATTAAAACCATGGCGCTGGTGGAAAAAATTGTCGGCGGGGCGTTAGTGATTTTTGCCGCCGCCTCACCGGTTTGGGCGTACGTGGCAGGAAGTAGTGGTTATCGGCTTCAAACTGACAGTATTAATTTTGCTGGTGGTTTGGACAGTTCAAGTAGTTACCAACTTAACTCCACGCTTGGGGAAATTGCGACTGGTGCGGGGGCCGGCGTCAGTTATAAGACGGCCGCCGGATACCAACAAATGCTCGGCAGTTTTATCTCTTTGAGTTCTCCCAGTGATCTGGTTTTAAGTCCGGCGATTGGTTCGGGGGTTGGCCAGTCGTCGGGCTCAACCAGCTGGACGGTAATTACCGATAACTCTGCCGGTTATTCGTTGGCGATTCGGGCTTCTACTGATCCGGCCTTGCAATCTGCTTCGGCCTCTTTTGCCAATTACACACCGGTCGGCGCTAATCCAGATTTTGTTTGGTCGGTCGGGTCGAGCGAGACGGCTTTTGGTTTTTCCCCGTCGGGGAGCCACTTGGCTAGTCGTTATCTAGACAATGGCGCAGCTTGTAATCTCGGCGCGCTTGATACGAGCGACCGTTGTTGGGACGCTCTCACCACGAGCAACCGCATTATCGCAAACTCGGCGAGTCCCAACCAACCGTCTGGCACCGCCACGACTGTTAAATTTTTAGCTGAAGCCGGTAGTGGTCAAGCGCAGACGGCTGGTACTTATAACGCAACGGTAATTGCCACCGCGATGGCGCTTTAATTTTCGTGTCCAAATTTCTTTTATTTATTTTTTTGTTTTCTCCGGTCGTTATTTTTGCCGCAACCGACAGTTTGAATGTTAGTGTGGAAGTAACCGCGCCATCCGGTGGGGGTGGAGGCGGCGGAGAAGATCCTCCGCCTGATCCTATTTATGGTTGTACCGATCCCGACGCGAGCAATTACAATTCTTTAGCCGAAACCGATGACGGCAGTTGTGTTTATCCGCCTCCGCCGCCGGTGGAGGTTCCCAACGTCAGCGGTTTAGCCGCGGCGTACGAAGCCAATTTTGATCAAGTAGTTTTGGTTTGGCAAAACCCTGCCGGCTATGCCGAATTTGCGAGCGTGCGGGTGGTAAGCAGCGCCGTATCCGTACCCACTTCTCCCACTGACGGTATTTTGGTTTATGACGGTAGCAACGAAAGCGCGGTTGATCTCCAGCCAGTTGCTGGAGCGACAATTTTTTACGTGGTTTTCGTCAGAAGCGTTGATGGTGATTACTCCTCTGGCGCTCTCGTGACGATCAGTGTTCCCCCGAGTCCTCCCGAAGAGGAGGAAGAGGAGGAAGTAACTCCGCCTGGCCCCGAGGAAGAGGCGGGAGATGAGGGAGAGGGTGGAGAGGAAAAAGACGATGGTGCGAGTGCGCCGTCAGCCGACTCGCCCGACCCGTTTGATCGTTTTCCCGCCGTCGCGCCAACGGACGAGCGAGTGGTGGCTTTACGTCTGGGCGATTTTAGTTTTAGCCAACCAGGTGAAGCAACTAGATATTTCTTACCCGGGGGGCGGATAAGCATAGATGGCTTAAAACCTTTTACCGTCGCCATTGCTTACAATCTTTTACCCGAGGCTTTGAAAATTATCGGCTTAACGCTTTTTGAACCTGGCAACAATGCTCGCTCTTTTTCTTTTATTCTCAGGTTAAATGAAGCCGGAACGGCCTACTCCGCTACCGTTGGCCCGTTGACGCGCGCTGGGGACTACCCCATGCATATTTCTATCATTAATTATCAGGATCAGACGATTAAAAGATTTTCTGGGATTTTGCGAGTATCCGGCGCCGCCGTGGCGGCGGCGCCGGTCGAACAAATTGTGCGGGCGGTGGCTGCGCCGGTGGTGATTAGCTCGGGTGTTCTCGCCGGTTTAATCCAAACGGCTAGCCTAACCTCCAATATCAGCTCTTTTTACGATCTCTATCTTGCTGTTTTGAAACTGCTTGGTCTTGTTGGCGGTGCGTTGGGTTGGCGCCGCCGGCAAGCGCCATGGGGTGTGGTTTACGACGCCGTGACCAAGCGTCCTCTTGATCCGGCTTATGTGGTGATCCAACCGACAGCATCGGGGGACGAGAAAACGGCGATTACTGATCTTGACGGCCGTTACGGTTTCCTCGTGCCGGCCGGCGCCTATCGCTTGGTAGCGAATAAGACGCATTATAAATTTCCCTCTACCAAACTCGCTGGCCGATCGGCGGATGAACTTTATGCCAATCTCTATCACGGCGAGGCTTTCGTTACTCATCCTGGCGAGGTTGTCAACCGCAACATTCCACTTGATCCGGAATCCTTTGACTGGAACGAGTACGCCAAAGACAAACGCGGATTTTTCCAACTCCATTCGCGGCGGGAAAAGTGGCGTGCGCGCGCTTTCAATACTATCCATTTAGTGGGGTTTGCCATCGCTTTTTACAACGGCTTGGCCAGTCCGGGATGGTTTAATCTGTTGGTTTTATTTTTCTATTTAATGTTATCGCTGGCCAACTGGTGGTGGCGTGGCCGCCGGCGCGCGCGAACGATCTGGCGCGAGAGCACCGGCTTGCCGCTCGCGTTTGCCGCGGTGAAGGTTTTCATTCCGGGGGTTGAGCAGTTGGTCAAAACGGTGGTGGCCGACGAACTCGGTCGTTTTTTCCTCCTCACTCCGCCCGGGGAGTACTACTTTACCGTGGCTGAAAAACAAGATGACGAATCTTACCGCGAGGTTTTTCGCTCAGCGCCGCAGATTCTTAAGCGTGGCATTATCGAGCAGGATATTGTTTTGCCGTAGATATCACTCTTGCCCAGTAAAGACACGAGCAGGTCTTAATTGTCAAACGGTGGCGTCTTAAGAACGGTTGGCATACAATGAGCGGCGATATGGAAGAAGATGGAAAATTCCTCATTCAGGGGTTTGGTGGACGGCGAATTATTGACGGCGAGATCAGGGTCAATGGCGCCAAGAACGATGCCTTGCCCGGGCTGGCGGCCGCGCTTTTGTTCCGCGACGGCTTGCGTCTCTCGAACGTGCCGGCGCTTAAAGATATTGATGGTATGCTCGAATTGCTAAGCGGTTTGGGGGTTGGGTGGTCGCGGGCGAAGCCGCGGGAGTACCAGCTTGTAACAACCAAGCTTTCCGCCGCCAAGTTGAAGCCCGAAATTGCCAAACGTTTACGCGGTTCGATGCTGCTCACCGCGCCGCTTTTGGCACGACTCGGTGAAGCTACTTTCCCGCACCCGGGTGGTTGCGTTATCGGTGCGCGCCCGATAGATATTTTTCTTGAGGGCTTTCAGGCGATGGGAGTCAAACTGCACAAAGGGGAAAAAATTTACCGCTTGCGCGTGCCGAGCGGTCGTTTGCGTGGCGCACGAATTTTTTTAAAAAACGTTAGTGTGACGGCGACGGAGGCGTTTCTTCTGGCCGGCGCTTTAGCGCACGGTGAGACGGTTATCGAGAATGCCGCTCTCGAGCCGGAGGTGACCCATCTGGCTCAGTTTTTACGGCGAGCGGGTCTTCGGGTGCGTGGGATTGGGACCACCCGGCTTTCGGTTGTTGGAGCCAAAAGTCTTTCTGGCCTTGATCTTAATTATCGCGTTATTCCCGATCGCATTGAGACGGGCAGTTTTCTCATTTTGGGAGCGTTGGCGGCTAAACGCTTGGTGGTGCGCGGAGTCGTACCCGAGCACAATCGAGCCGTTGTCGAGATGCTCCGCCGCGCTGGTGCGCGGTTGGAGGTCGGACGCGACTCAATTGTGGTGCAGGCCCCATCTGCGGGTCAGTCTTACCTCCCGCTCGAAGTTAAGACCCATGAATTTCCCGGGTTTCCTACCGATCTCCAAGCGCCACTAACCGTTTTGCTTACTCAAGCCGTTGGAGAAAGTACTGTTTTCGAAACTATTTTTGAGGGGCGTTTGCTCCATCTCCACACCTTGCGGGAGATGGGGGCCAACGTCGTCGTGCATGATCCGCATCGGGCAACAGTCGTTGGGCCGACGCCGTTGCGCGGTCGCCATGTTTACAGCCCCGATCTTCGGGCCGGGTTGGCTTATATTTTAGCCGCCGTGGTGGCGGAGGGGGAATCAGTCGTTCACAATGCCCATTACGTGGAACGTGGTTATGAGCGCGTTGCCGAACGCTTACAGACGCTTGGCGTGAAAATTGTGAAAGAATAGTTGACAACCTGTTATGTCTTTAAATTTTTTTGGACGACGTCTGGGGATTGACTTGGGAACCGCAAACACCCTTGTCTTTGTGCCCGGTCGGGGAATTATTTTAAATGAGCCTTCGGTCGTGGCGATCTCGCTTACTGATAACAAGATTATGGCTGTGGGGCAGGAGGCCAAAGTGATGATCGGTCGCACGCCCGACAACATCATTGCCTACCGTCCATTGCGGGACGGAGTAATTGCCGACTATCGGGTGACGGAAGAAATGTTGCGTTATTTTATCGGCAAGGCCATGGGCCGGTTTAGTTTATTTCGTCCCGAGGTGATGGTGTCTGTGCCGGCTGGAGTTAGCTCGACGGAGCGGCGGGCAGTGATCGAGGCTGCTCTTAAGGCCGGCGCTCGTGGTGCTTATGTCGTCAAAGAGCCGATTCTCGCGGCGATTGGCGCCGGCATTCCGATTAACGAGGCGCGCGGCCATATGGTGGTGGATAGCGGCGGCGGCACGACGGACGTCGCGGTTATTTCCCTTGGGGGGATCGTGGCTTCCACTTCGGTTAAGTGTGCGGGCAATCGTTTGGATCAAGCGATCGTCGACTATATCAAAAAAACTTATAATTTAAGCGTGGGCGATAAGACGGCCGAAGAGGTCAAAATTAAAATCGGCAGCGCGGTGCCGGTGGAGGAAGAGTTAAGTTACACCATCAAAGGGCGCGACTTTGTTTCCGGTTTACCGCGTTTGGCCGAAATTCGCACCAACGAGATTGTCAAAGCCGTTGAGTCGGAATTGCGAGAGATGGTGCGGGCAATCAAAACCGTTTTTCAAGATACTCCGCCGGAACTGGCCGCCGACATTATTGACCAAGGCATTACTTTGACGGGTGGCACCGCCCTGCTCCGCAACTTGCCGGAGTTGATTTACCGCAAGACGAGCGTTAAGGCGGCGGTGGCTGAAGATGCGTTGTGTTGCGTCGCGAAAGGCACAGGGGTCGCCCTCGAACATCTTGATGTCTACAAAAAAGCGGTTCTGGCCAAACGTTAAAGTTCCGGCCGACGCTCTGACGAGTGAGTTGTGGCGGCAGTGGTCGGCTCGGCCGCATCATGCGTATTGGTTGGCGAGTGATCCAGTATTCGCCCGCGCGGCCGTGGCATCTTTGTTTGAGCGGTTGACGGGTCAGCCGGCCACCCTGCCCGATTTTGTGGTCTGGCCGACCGGTCAACTGGTGTTGGAAGTTAGTCAGCAATTGGCGGCTTGGTCTCTCCGCCGACCCGCCGTCGCCCCTTTTCGTTTTTTTGTTTTGGAATTACAAAACGCCGAACTGGAAGCGCAAAACGCCTTGCTCAAAACTTTGGAAGAAGCGCCAATTACCAGCCGGTTTTTCTTTATTTCCGCCCGGAGCAATTTGTTTTTGCCGACGGTGGTTTCGCGGTTATGTTGTTTGACGAGACCGGCGTCGACCGTCGATTCCACTGCGGCGGAGAGGTTTTGCCAATCTTCTAGCGGCGAACGTCTGGCATTGGTCGGCGAGTGGCTGGAAGCTGGGCCAGAGGTGGTCGAATTATCCCTACGGGCGCTCGAGCAATGGTGGAGCAATCACGGCCCAGCGCGGTCGTCAGAAGTTTTTTTGATCGGCGGGCGCGCCTTGGCGCGCGCCCGCCGCGATCTGGCCCAGCGAGGTTTGCCCGATCGTTTAGCTTTAGAAATTTTGGCTTTGACCTTTCCCTCGTTATAATAGCCGCGTTATGGCTTACGATTTTAAATTATTTCAAAACGAAGCGGCCGGAGTGGTGGAGTGGTTGGTGCGGGAGTATGCCGGTTTGCGCACCGGACGGGCTTCGCCCTCGCTTCTTGATCAAGTGTTTGTAGTGGCTTACGGCGCGCGTTTGCCGGTTAAACAAGTGGCGTCGGTCACAATCGAGGATCAACGGACGTTGCGCGTGGCTCCTTGGGATCGTAGTCAGATCAAAGATATTGAGCAGGCCATTGCCCAGTCCAATTTAGGCGTTTCCACCACACCCGACAGCTCCGGTTTACGAGTAATTTTTCCCGCGCTGACGGCCGAGAGTCGGGCGCGTTTGATCAAATTGGCGGAGCAACGGCAGGAACAAGCCCGAGTTAGTTTGCGGCGGGCACGCGAGCGGGTCTGGCAGGATATTCAAGAAAAGGAGCGGTCTGGTTCTTTTAGCGAAGACGAGAAATTTCGCTATCGAGATGATTTACAAAAAATCGTGGACGAGACCAATCAGACTCTTGAATCTCTAACGGAAAAAAAGCGCCACGAATTGACCCAATGACCATCCTCATTTTTATCGTTATCTTAAGTGTTTTAATTCTCGTGCACGAGTTCGGCCATTTACTTTTGGCCAAAGCGGTGGGGGCGCGAGTGGACGAATTTGGTTTGGGTTTTCCGCCACGCTTGTGGTCATTCCGGCGCGGCGAAACGACTTACGCCGTCAACCTGTTGCCCTTTGGTGGCTATGTTAAAATTTTTGGCGAGAATCCGTCACAATCAGTTGACGCCGGCGCGCCGCCTGTTAATCATTTTACGAGCAAACCGGCTTGGGCGCAGGCCTTGGTGTTGGTAGGCGGAGTAGCGTTTAATTGGTTACTTGCCTGGCTTGTGTTGGTTTTGGGTTTCGCCACTTTTGGCCTACCGACAACGATCGAGAAGGAGCGCCCGACTTTTGGTCAAATTATTGGCGAAGAGGTGGTGATTCTGTCGGTGTTGCCCGAATCGCCGGCGGCGCGCTTGGGTCTTGCGCCGGAAGATCGAATCATCTCTTTGGCCGATGACCAATATTTTGTTTCTCGGCCCAGTGTTGAGGAAATCCAAGAATTTGTGGCGGCTCGCGCCGGACGGGAAATTACTCTGGAGTATGAACGGGCTGGCGAGCGTCGTCGCGCGCCCCTTACGCCGGTGCTCGGTTTGGCTGAAGAACAATCTCGGGCGGTGATCGGAATTAGCCTTGCGCCGGCTGGTCGTTGGCAAATGCCTTTGCCTTATGCGGTGGTGGAAGGGACACGCTCCGCCTGGTCAATGACGGCGCTTACTGCGCGCGGGTTTGCCGATCTTGGTCAACGGATTGTGGGGCGGGTAATGGGCGATGAAGAGGCGGGGCCGGTGCTCGCCGCCGTTACCGGGCCCGTCGGACTCGCTGGTCTCGTTGGGCGAGCAAGCGATTTGGGCCTCTCCTACCTTTTTCTTTTAACAGCGCTTATTTCTATCAATTTAGCTTTTCTTAACTTGCTTCCATTTCCTGCTCTTGATGGCGGCCGTCTGCTATTTTTGCTGATTGAAACGGCGCGCGGGCGGCCGCTCAAACCGGCGTTGGCCAACACTCTTAACGTCGCCGGCTTTGCTCTGTTGATTCTGCTTATGATCATTATCACCATCGCCGACATTGCCAAACTTTAAATCTTTTGACCGCGAACCGCCTTGTGTTAGAATGACGGTTATATGAAAAAAGTGCTTTTAATCGTTGTTATCTTGCTGGTGCTCGCGGGCGCCGGTTGGTGGTATTATCAGGATTATAAATTAGGCCAGGTGGCGAAGATCCAAACCTACGAAGACTGTGTAGCCGCCGGTTATCAGATTTTGGAGAGTTACCCGCCGCGTTGCTTAACGCCGGACGGACGGACGATTATTGACGAAGCGGCGCTGGGCGCCGCGCCGGTGGTCAATCCTCTAGCGCGCGCTGATGGTGCTTACACCGTTGACGCTGACCGTAGCACCATTTTATGGGAGGGGCGAAAGTCGCTCATTCCCGATTACGTCGATCGAGGAATGGTGGATGTGGCGGAGAGTAGTTTAGTGATTGAACGCGGGCAGGTGAGCGGGTTTGAGTTGTCTTTCGATCTTGGAACGATTAGGGTAACAGAGACGGGGAGTGGTCAAGGTGATTCACGCCTGGTTGAACATCTGAAGTCTGATGATTTTTTCGCCGTGGAGGAATACCCGACAGCTAAATTTGTTTTGACGAACGCGATGGCCGGGAGTCGGGCGGGAGAGTATAGCTGGCGCGGCAATCTAACCATTCGCGATACCACTCGTCCGATCGAGTTTCCAGTAATGATCACTAATCAGAACGGGGAATTAGCGATGGCGGGCGAGGTGACGGTTGATCGAACCTTGTTTGGGTTGCGTTATGGCGCTGCCGGCACGGCCGATGATCTGGGCGATAACGTAATTGCCAATGATTTTCGTTTGATTTTTAACTTAGTTGGCAAGTCGGTGCCAGCGGCACCGATGCCCGAGGTTGAGCCCAAGGCCTGACCGCTTTAGTTTTTAAGTTATCGTGGTTATGAACATGCAGAAAAATAAAAGCAATAATTATTGGATTGTGGCGGTGGTGGTGATTGCCGCGGCGATCGTTATCTGGCCGCTTGTGCGTCGTGATTCCGCCGAGGAGGCGGGGATTGCTCTTGATGCCCAAGATCTTGATTTGGCGACGGAGGATGCGGGTACCGTCTCGGCCGGATTAATGGAGGACGGGAATGGTGGTCTGATAGACACGGGTCGCCTGTCTGCGTCTGTCGCTGGTTTAGCGGATGGCGCCGCAAGTCGGTCACTGCCGGCGACGATGACGGTGGAAACCTATTTTGCTCGCGAGTCGGATGGCGCTGATTCGGCCACCTGCGCTCAGGTTTATGCTGTGCCGCGAACGGTAACGCGGACGACGGCAGTGGCGCGCACGGCTCTCGCCGAACTCTTAGCGGGGCCGACGGCCGAGGAGGCAGCGCTCGGTTATTTGAGTGCTCTCCCCGCCGATCTCGCGTTGCGGTCTTTGGCGATTCAAGAGGGAGTAGCGGTGGTAACCTTGAACCGCGCGCTTAGTGACGGGGCCGAGAGTGATTGCCGCGCACGGGCGATGACGGCTCAAATAACGCAAACCCTCAAGCAATTTCCGACCGTAGTGGGTGTGACGATTAATTCTTAATAAAAAATTTTAGTTCGAAACTATGAAAGAAAGCGTGAAGAATTTGATGGGCTGGGCCGTGGTGGTTGCTCTGCTCGCCGTTACTTATGGCACAGTTAGTTATGTTAGAACGTATGGCAAGACGGTCGAACCGGGCACTTATCGCAGTTTTTCAGTGGAAGGAGAGGGGCGGGTGGTGGCCAAGCCCGATGTGGCCGAATTTACTTTCAGTGTGGTGAACGAAGGTGGCAAAGATCTGGCTTCTCTGCAGGCGGATAATACCAAGAAGACCAATGCCGCTATTGATTATCTCCGGTCAAACGGCGTTAAAGAAGAAGATGTGAAGACGGCCAGCTACCAGATTGATCCACGTTACCAGACGGTGGCCTGCAATCGTTTGCTTGGCGGCGTTTGCCCGCCGCCCGAGATTGTTGGTTATACCGTGCGGCAAGTGGTAGCGGTTAAGGTGCGTGATTTCACCAAGGTTGGTGACTTGCTCGCGAGCGTGGTGGAAAAAGGGGCCAATACCGTTTCCCAACTAGTTTTCACGATTGACGACCGGACGATGGTGGAGAATGAGGCGCGGACGGAAGCGATTGCTAAAGCCAAAACCAAGGCCGAGGCGATTGCTCGCGCCGGCGGCTTTGCCCTCGGCAAGTTGCTTGCTGTGAACGAGGGTGGCATTGGGCCGTACTACGATAAGGCCTACGGCCGTGGTGGCGATATGATGACGATGGCCGCTGGTCTAGGCGCGCCCGAAGCCGCGCCAGCGCCAACGATCGCCCCCGGTTCCGAGGAAGTCTTTGTGAGCGTTAATCTGGTTTACGAGATCCGCTAATTTAAGCTTCGAATTTACACCCAACCCCCGCCTATTGACAAATGGGCGGGGTTGGGTGTGTACTGTGCGGGTAGTTCTTTGATACGGAATTGCGAGTTGGTCATAGTGAAAAGTGGCTTAAAGATAGGCCTCTTCTCGCTATGACCATACCGGCCCGTAGTTCCTCCTCGGCGTAGAGGGATCCACCTGCCGGACGGGCAGGAATCAAAAAGAAAGGAAAGACCATGGATACCATGCTCAGCAAAGCGCTCCGCGAATTCACAACCGGACCGCTCAATCAGCTTATCGTGAACCTCGGCGGCCAGAACGGTAGCCGATGGGAAGAAGAACTGAAGAAGTTCCTCCGCAAGGAACCGTGCTGGTCCAACGGCCATGTCGCGCAAGCGTCTGCCACCAGGCCTCGCGCAAATCTCCTCGAGCTCGTCTCGACGGTGATCGTTCCGGCAACCTCTGGGCAGTTTGTCGCCAAAGAGAAGTTTGTTCGTGGCACTGGCCACAAAGCCAAGGTCAAGATCAGCTACCTCGGCAATGATTTCACTGAATGGTTCCTGTCGGGCGATGGCAAGACCGAAGGCTCGATCACGGAAACCACACTTTGCTACGCGAAACTTCGCAAGGCCTCCGTGGACACCCCGATCATCAACGAACTCGGTGGCGAGGAGAAATCCGAAACCACCCTGACGGAGATGTTCTCCTTGATGGAGAAGCAGAAGGACGGTGAGTCTGGCGCGTTGCTCAACAACGGTTGGGCCAACATCTTCTACATCCGCGACCAGAATGGTGTGCTTCGCACGGTCGGCGTGTTCTGGCGCGGCGCTGGTTGGTTCGTCCGCGCCTTTCCGGTCGAGTATCCGGACAGGTGGCTCGGCGGCAACCAGGTGTTCTCTCGCAATTCTGTTCTCGAATCCTCGGAACCTGTGTCGGTTGCAAGCTGATACTCTGTTCCTTGGACCTTTTGACCCTCTGTCTGCGCTGCAGACCGGGGGTCAATTTTTTATATTCAAATTTGTCCTGCTATACTTATTCTGAAATCATGCGTTACGCGGCGGTCACGGCTTCCGCGTCATGGTCTTAAAGAATTTTCCTTCGGAGTTATGCCGGGTACGCCTTGCATAAGAGTAGGGATTATCTCTTTCAAAAAAGAATAAGAATTGGTACATGGGACTAGCGGACTTCGATGTCCCGAATAAAATTCAGCCAGTCATGGTTTGGCTGGTGGTGATGTGGACGGTCCTATGTACGATAACGCTGGTGTGCTTCGCACGGTCGACGTGAACTGGAACGACGACAGTTGGAACGTCAACGCCAATCCGGTCGAGAATCCGAACAGGTGGAACGGCGGCAACCAGGTGTTCTCTCGAAACTCGACGTCTTTCTCCCTGAGCTTATGCTCGGGGAGTTTTCGTTATGAGGCCTTTCTTCCAACCACCGAGCTCTCGACCTATTTCTTCTAAGCGGCTGATAAGGTCAGCATATTTATCGTTAGTAATGAGTTTATCTTCCCAGACAAGCTGTACGAAAAATTTTACCACATCAAGACGGGTGATCGCTTTGTTGAGCATCGGGACTTTGTGTTCAGGCGATAGGTAGGATAAGCAGAACGTGAGCTCGAGAACATCTAGAAAGGCCTGCTCGATTTTATTTCCAATTCCATACCGCTCAACTTTTGGAAAATCGCGATAAAGAGTCAGCCAAAAACGATACGTTTCCTTCAGTTTGAGAATTACCTGTGGTAATTCTCGGGGGGGGGGGTACTATTATGTCTACTATGTCTACCTGAATGAATCATGGTTATAACGATATCATATCTATCAAAAATTTATGCGATGCATGGCGAGAATTCCTGCGCGGCAAGAAAGTAAAGCTGGATGTCGTGGCTTTCTCATTGAACCTATCGCAAAATATTTTCCGGTTGCACGAGGAGCTGCGAACAAAGACATATCAACACGGCGCATACGAAGCATTCTCGATATCAGACCCGAAACCGAGGAACATCCACAAAGCGACGGTTCGCGATAGACTTCTTCACCACGCGGTCTATAGGATTCTGTATCCGTACTTCGATAAGAGATTCATATACGATTCGTACTCTTGCCGGCATTTCAAGGGGACGCATAGAGCGCTAAACCACTTCCGTGAGTTTGCGAGACGTGTATCGCATAATCACAGCCGGACCTGCTGGGCGCTGAAATGCGATGTCAGAAAATTCTTTGCTTCGATAGATCAGGCGAAGCTCATGAATATTTTTACGCGGCATATAGTCGACGCTGATACCGTTTGGCTTATAGGAAAAATAGTCGGAAGTTTTGAGAGTACTGGGTCGGGCAAAGGCTTGCCTCTCGGCAATCTGACCTCACAGCTTCTGGTGAATGTGTATATGAATGAATTTGACCAATTTATAAAACACAAAATGAAAATTAAATACTATCTTCGTTATGCCGATGATTTTGTAATTTTAGATTGCAACAAAGATCGTCTGTTAGAAACGGTGCCGAAAATCGTTGACTTTTTAGACGAGAAACTAAAATTAGAATTACACCCAAGTAAAATTTTTCTCAAAACTGTCGTCTCGGGCGTTGATTTTTTGGGCTGGATTAATTTTTCACACCACCGCGTTTTACGAACAGCGACAAAAAGACGGATGTTGAAACGAATTAAACAGAACGAAGGCAGGCCGGAAGTTTGGCAATCATACCTAGGGATGTTGAGCCACGGCAACGGATGGAAACTAAAAAAGAGAATTGAGACGACGCAAATTGGTCTGAAAATTTAGATTACACCAACCTTTCTACTACCGCCTTGACGGCCACGCCGTCGGCGCGGCCTTGGATTTTCTTCATTACGGCTCCGATGAGTTTGCCCAGCTCGTTCTTGGTTTTGAACCCAGTCTCGGCTATCGTCTCGCGAGCAATTTTTTCAATTTCCGCGATCGGCATTTCCGCCGGTAAGTGAGTCTGGAGATAGGTCAGCTCCTTTTCTTCGTCGGCGGCCAGTTCGGGCCGTCCGCCGTCGGTAAATTGTTTGATGGAATCTTGCCGTTGTTTAGCCAGGCGTTTAATGACGGCAAGCGCTAACGCGTCGTCGGCTGTTGCGTCGGGTTTTTGCCCCTTGGCCACAAGCTCATTCGTCAAGGCCGCGAGCAAATTGCGAGCGGCCGTGAGCTTAGCTTGATTTTTCTCTTTTAACGCCGCCCTAACTTCACTTTTGATTTGTTCATGCATTGTCATAGCGCTTCCATTATTGACAAGCGATTAATTTTTGTCAAAACTGGCTGGTATGTTAGGTATCTGGCGCCGGGAGCGGGTTTGGCTCCTTGTCGGCGACGTAGCCACGCTGTTTCTTGGCTTATGGTTGGCACTTGGTTTGCGCGCGGCCGGTTGGCCGACGGCCACTGTTTTGCTAGATAATCTACTCCCGTTTTCCATTGTTTTCGCGTTTTGGCTCGTGGTGTTTTACGTTTCTGATTTTTATCGTCGCTCGGTGTTTGTGTTTGCCAAGCGGATGATCGGAGCGTTGGTGAGTGCGGCCGCGGTCAGTAGTTTTCTTTCCGTCGTTTTCTTTTATTTATTTTTTCCGGCATTTGGAATTACGCCAAAAACGGTTCTCTTGCTTGATCTTGTGATCACTTGGTTGCTTCTCGGCGGCTGGCGCCTGTGGCTGGCGCCACGGGTTGTTCCGTCTCAGCCGTTGCGCTTAGCGTTTTGGTGTCGCGGTGAGGCGGTCGCGCGGTTGACGCGCGAGTTTGCCAGCAATCCGCGCTACGGATTTATTGTCACAACGGCTCCCGACCTCTCGAGTGCCCGCGCTCAGGGCGTGTCTTTAATTGTGGTTGACGCTTATGGCGAAGCTGACTCGCGGCCGGTCGCGGGTATCTATCAAGCAATGTTTGCCGGATTGGGCGTCGTTCATCTTGAACATCTGTATGAAGAGGTTTTCAACTGCCTCCCTCTGCAGTCAATTAACGAACGGTGGTTTTTGGAAAATTTTTCCAACCAGCCACGGCCGTGGTATGTGTTTGGCAAGCGTCTCACTGATTTGCTGTTGGCAATTTCGCTCGGTTTGCTCTCGCTTTTGTTTTATCCGTTAATTGCGCTGGCGATTACCCTTGACGACGGTCGGCCCTTCTTTTTCACTCAAGAGCGTGTTGGGCGCGCGGGACGAGTTTTCCAAATCTATAAGTTTCGTTCTATGCGCGATGGTTTGGTCACTCGCGTTGGTCGGGTTTTGCGCCGCACGCGGCTAGACGAATTGCCGCAGTTATGGAACGTGTTGCGTGGTGAGCTAGCGATTATTGGTCCGCGGCCGGAGCGCCCGGACTACGCCGCCGCCTACCGCCGCGACATTCCTTTTTACGACGCGCGGCACTTGATTGAACCGGGTCTTTCCGGCTGGGCGCAGATTTATCACGCCAACCACCCCCACCACTCTATTTCCAACCGAGATACGGCCGACAAATTGTCCTACGACCTTTACTATATAAAAAACCGCGGTTTTACTCTCGATCTCGTAATCATCTTGAAAACAATTCAAATCATGCTTGCTCGTCGCGGCATTTAGAGTACAATGGCGGGATTATGTGGAAAACGCGCTTAATTGCCCTGCTGGTGGTCGTCCTCGGTCTGGTGTTTGGTTATTATGTTTACCAGTCCGAAGGCGAGGGCGCGGGTTGGTGGGCGCGCCCTTTCCGTTTGGGCCTAGACCTTGCCGGCGGTAGCCATCTCGTTTATCAGGCCGACGTTAGTTCATTGCCCGGAGCCGAGATTGACTCGGCTCTTGATGCTTTGAAAGAGGTCATCGAGCGACGGATCAATGTGTTTGGCGTTACCGAGCCGCTGGTTCAGGTGGAGAAAACCGGTTTCGGCGACGCTAAACGCCATCGTTTGATTATTGAGTTGCCGGGCGTAACTGATTTATCGGAAGCCGTGAAAGAGATTGATCGTACGCCCCTGCTTGAGTTCCGCACCGAGGGAGCTTCAATCGAAGCGGAGAATCCATTTGTGTATGAGCCGACAGCACTGACCGGTCGCTTTCTCCGTCGGGCGCAAGTGGTGTTTAATAACACCGGTGTCGGTGGTCCAGCCGTCAGTCTTGAGTTCAACGACGAGGGGAGTAAGCTGTTTGCGGAATTGACGAAAGCCAATGTTGGTCGGACGATCGCCATCTATCTTGACGGTAGCCCGATCTCCGCGCCGGTGGTGCGCGAGGAGATTCGCGGTGGTCAAGCCGAGATTTCGGGGCAGTTTACTCTCGACGAAGCGCGGACTCTGGCTCGCGACCTCAATCTTGGGGCCTTGCCGGTACCGATTGAGCTCGTGGCCACCGAGACGGTGGGGGCCACCTTGGGTCAAGAAGCATTGGGGCGTGGGATCCGGGCCGGTCTGATCGGCTTGCTTGCCGTCGCGGTGTTTATGATTTTGTGGTACCGCTTGCCCGGTTTGCTTGCCGTTGTGGCCCTGGCCTTTTATGTGGTTTTGACGCTTGTTTTGTTTAAACTTTTTGCGGTAACACTCACGGCCGCTGGCTTGGCGGGCTTTATTCTCTCTCTTGGTTTAGCGGTTGACGCGAACATCCTTATTTTTGAAAGACTAAAGGAGGAAATGCGCGCGGGTAAGCATGTGGCCGAGGCCATCCACGATGGTTTTGCTCGAGCCTGGCCCTCGATCCGTGATGCTAATCTATCGAGCTTGCTATCGGCGGTAGTTTTGTTTTGGCTCGGCACCAGTTTAATTCGCGGTTTCGCTCTAACCCTATCGCTTGGTATCGTCATCAGTATGTTTACGGCAATTGTGGTTACGCGCACACTACTACGCGCGCTGAATCTCCAACACAAGAGTCGTTTGCTCCACTTTTTATTCAGTTCTGGTTTTCGTTTAAGTTAACATTTATGCTGATTATCAAATATCGGTGGATATTTTTCTCTCTCTCGCTCATGCTTGTGGCGGCCGCAGTCACAGCGTTGACGTATTTTGGTTTGAATCGAGGTATTGATTTCACCGGCGGAACGATTGTGGAGGTGGAATATTTGGGAGAACGCCCTTCCGCCGAAGAAATTAGAGGTTTAGCCAACAGCTTAGGACTCGGCAACGCCACCGCCCAACTATCGGGCGAGCGGGGGGCGATTTTTCGTTTTCGGCATTTAAGCGAGGCCGAGCACGTCCAACTGCTTGAGTCTCTGGGTGGGTCAAAGCGGGTGGTCGAGCGGCGTTTTAGCTCAATTGGGCCGACGATTGGCGCCGAGTTAACACGCCGTGGCTTGTGGTCCATTGGTTTGGTGGTTCTGCTCATTTTGGTTTATATCGCGCTCGCTTTTCGGCAGGTGTCTCGTTCGGAATCAGGCGCAGTACGCTCTTGGCAGTACGGCCTAGTGGCGATCGTGACCCTCGCTCACGATACGCTCATCCCGATTGGGGTTTTTGTGGTTCTTGGCCAGTATTTCAATATGGAAGCCGATTTGCTGTTTATTACCGCCGTGTTAACCAACCTTGGCTTGTCAATCAACGATCGGATGGTGATTTTTGACCGGATTCGCGAGAATGTAGGCCGTCGGACTGGCGGCGATTTTGCCATGGTCGTCGGTCGGAGTTTGGATGAAACACTGACGCGCTCATTCAATACTTCGCTCACAGTCTTGTTTGTTTTACTCGCCCTGTTTTTCTTTGGCGCTTCTGCCACCCGTGATTTTACCCTGATGTTGACGTTGGGAATGGCCGTGGCCACCTATTCTTCCATTTGCCTTGCTGCGCCGCTCCTTGTCAGCTGGCATCAATGGAGCCGGCGGGTAAAATAAGGGGTATGAGTAAGATGAAAAAAGAAACTTATTCTACCGATGAAGTAAGGCGTTACATTGGCGCGGTTAGCGAGCAGTTTCAAGACGGGATTAAAGTAATTGGTGAACAATATCACGACCTTAAAAGAGACATTAAGCGTATTGACGAAACTCTTAATTCTCACACCGAAACTCTTAACTCTCATACCGGCATGATCGGCCAGATTATGATTCAGTTAGAAGAAATTCGCGGCGAGCTCAAACAAAAAGTTGATTATCGAGATTTTGCTAAACTCGAACGCCGGGTGGCCGTTTTGGAGGCGAGACGGTAATGAGACCTTGACGCCATTGGGGGGTTAGCTATAATGACTCCCGCTCGGTCTTTGACAATTCAAACAACACACAATCCATAAATAACATTTTTTCTTTTGCTCTGCCCCTTAAAGAAAGGCGGAGCGCGCTTAAGTAAGTCTTTTGCTAAGAGTTTGATCTTGGCTCAGGATGAACGCTGGCGACGTGGAT
>CAYUVV010000004.1:0-78329 GCA_964448295.1 uncultured Candidatus Saccharibacteria bacterium | reverse complement strand
GCCTCGCGCGAAACTTCAGCGATTGCCTGGAAAGCCAGGGAACGAAGGTAATCGTCCTTGACCCGCTCGGCCGCGCGGCGGGCGGAATCGAAATCGCCGGCCTCGCGCGAAACTTCAGCGATTGCCTTGAAAGCCAGGGAACGTTCGTAATCGTCCTTGACCCGCTCAGCCGCGCGACGGGCGGAATCTAAATCGCCGGCCTTCGCATGTGCTTCAGCGATTGCCTTGAAAACCAGGGAACGAAGGTAATCGTCCTTGACCCGCTCAGCCGCGCGACGGGCGACCTTAAGCATTTTCCTTACTAGTCGAGCTTTTTTCTCTTTCGGGCCCATCCCTTCATCCAATAATCGCTGTAACTGTTCACGACCAACTTCCCTTCTGGCTAGTCGTCTAAACAGCTCTCTCAACATACCCAATGTGGGTTCCCGCCTTACCTCAACGATACGTGTCATCACCCAATCCTCCTTTTCGGCCAGGGATTAGATATCGGTACCACAGAGGTATCTCGTCGATACTAATTTTCCTCCCGAGCCATCGAGAACGGTCTTTGCTCTAGCGGAGAACCCCCGCTGACAAAGAGCAAAATCTACTAGGTAGTATTCATAAAAACACAAACTTGTCAAGATACCGCACCTCCTCCTCCAACTCAATACCAAAACGTTGGCGCACGCGTTTTTTTAATTCAGCGGCTAGTGCTTTAACCTCGCGCGCCCGCGCGCGGGCGCGATTGATGATTAAATTGCCATGATAACTCGCCACTGCCAGCTGGCCGCGCCGAAGGCCGCAAGCGCCAACGGTTTGCAATAAATAACCAGCCGGGATTTTACCGTCAATGATTTTGCTCGAATCAATCTTGGCAAGCGCCAACGGTCCAACATCGCGCGCAAAAACATTTTTAAAAAAACTGCCCGGGCATTTAAGTCCTGTGGGGTACCGCGTTAAACGGGTTTTTATAATCTCCCGCGATTTTTTAGCCAAGCTTTTTTGGTCGCCTGATTTGAGACCGAATTCGGCGCGCAAGACCAACCAACCTGGTTGCTGCTTAAAAACGCTCTCTCGATAAGCAAATTGAACGTCGGTCTTGGTTAACCAGCGGGTTTTGATACCGTCAAAAATCTCCACGGCTACAAGTTGATCGGAAATACATTGCCCGTAAGCGCCGGCGTTGCCGACAACCGCGCCGCCCACCGTCCCCGGGATACCGCTCAAAGCCTCAAGGCCGGCCAGCCCCCGTTTGATCGTCCAATTAATAAAACGCCCCAAACCGACCCCGGCCTCACACACGACTCGACCGCTATCGCCCATTATCCCGCCACGAGGAGTTTGGTAACGAATCGTCAAACCGATTAAAAGCCCGTCCGGCGGCACAACATTACTGCCGCCGGCGAGCAGAGTGACGGGGGCATTCGCCTTTCGCGCCAAACAGTACGCGGCGACCAGTTCTTCTGGTCGCCGCACTTCAAAAAAATAATCCGCTCGACCACCTAAGCCGAAAGTGACCAACGGGGCGAGAGGAACGCGTCGTTGGAGCATAAACCCCGATTCGGCAAACAGTTTTTCCAGCGTTTTATTCGCCAAGTTTTAGAAGGCCACCTGCAAAACAATTAAGCCGGCCATCGCCCCCAAAATTAAGAGAAAGATCATCCACTCTCGCCAATTTTTCCAATCGCCCATCAGCGGCTATTGAGATAAAACGCGGAAAAAATAGGTGGTATTCGACTGCAGGCCGGTGATGGTTACGGCGTGTTCCGTCACCTTGGGACTATTGTCACTCGTGGCGGTTGAAAAAGCATAACCGAAATTGGGAGCGGCGTTCGTGTCGATCGCCAAATGGGAAACCGTATCGTAAATCACGCGACTATTAGCAGCCCTATCCGTCGTCCAGCGTACCGTCGCCGCAGTTTCGCTAATATCGGTAACACGAATGTTGGAAATTACCGGTTTGGTCGGCGTTGGTGTACCACCACCATCATCTTCCTCGGTGATTGTTAGACTGATGCTCGCCGTGTCCTGAGTGCCGTCCAAATCGGTAGTCGTCACCGTCACATCGTAGTCTCCGGCCTCATTATAAGTCTTGCTGTGATTAGCGCCAGAGAAACTGGTGTTGTCGCCGAAATTCCAAACGAAAGCATAGGGTTTAAGACCGCCCGAGGCCTCGGCCGAAAAGTCAATTGACTCACCAACTTCAAAGGTCGAGCCAACAGCCGGAGCAATAATGGATGTCTTAAGTGGACCATTTTCCGTCGTCTCCTCTTCGCTGACAATTATCGTTATGGTTTGCGAAATCTGATTACCGTTTAAATCGGTTACCGCAAGACGAACGTTTTTATTCCCAACCTCATTATAAGTCTTGCTGTGATTAGCACCAGAGAAACTGGTGTTGTCGCCGAAATTCCAAACGAAAGCATAGGGTTTAAGACCGCCCGAGGCCTCGGCCGAAAAGTCAATTGACTCACCAACCAAAATCTCGGTTCCGTCGGACGGGGAAACAATAGTAGCCGTCAGCGGCTCACTAATATTAGCTTGATTTTCTTGGGCTGATAAAATTCCAAATGATGGAAATGCCGCTAAAGCCAATGATATGGCCAAGGGCAAGAACAATTTGCTAATTTTCATACCACTATTGAATATCACAAGCTCGACAAAGACGCAAGCCCAGACACAAGTAGCCCCCGCGCGAACCAGTAGGTTCGCGCGGGGGCAAAATCGACCCCTCTAATTGGCCTCGACGACAATATGCGCAGAAGCGGTCTTAAAATCACCTTCGGGCGGAGTAACTTTTACCGCCAGCGTACCGTCCCAACCACCGTTGACCACCCCATCGTTGGAAATTGGGTTTACGCGATAGGTGGTAACAAATTCGTATGGTCCTTCCCCGGTGTACCCGACAATCAATTCGTAGCGATTGGTGTCGGGAAACAAAACAGCCACAGTGTAGTTGCCCGGATCTCCGGTAATGGCAACACGGACAACCAGATTGAATCCATCACCGAGCTGAAACACCGCACCGTTTGCCGGCTCGACAATCTCAACAGAGAAGCCGCTATTGACTGGTGGCTCGCCGTTATCGTTGCCGTTATCATTGTCGTTATCGTTCGAGTTGTCTGACGGATCATTAGCATCGAGTTCCTCATCGGTCGGCAACTCTTCAAGATCCTCGTGAATGCCTCCCTCTGGGACATGAATCTCGTTAGCGTAAATCACGTCCACCACCAAAGCGTCATCAATCCGCGCGTCATCGCCGATGTGCACATCATCATGAACGTCGGCATCATCGTTCGAGATTAGATTCTGTCCTGTAACGTTGCCCTCGGCGCTGATGTTCCCGCCAGAAGTTTCTTCTCCATCCTCAGCCACCACATCCACATCGCCGGCAACAGTTACGTTTCCTTCGTCATCAATCACCGGCCAACGCTGACCGCAGCCCCAACATCGCGCCAAAATCAAAACAAACACAACGAGCAACGCCGCGACTTTCAACCATTTCATCATCAGCCACACTCCTTGCCCCCACGGGGCGAACTGACCCAAAGTTAAAGACCTGTTACGTCCTTACACCTAACGCAAATTAGATTCGTCGTCAAGTGTCGCTTCCGCACGCTCTTCCCAATCACCGGGCGGGATGGGCGGCGGCTCGTCATCGCCCTCACCGTCGCGATAATAATTTTTATTATGCAAATTTCTTCGGGAACGATACAACCAAAGCAACACCAGCAGTAAAAGCAAAACTACCAACCAGCACGGGTTGGCCGAGAGCCAGTCGAGCAAACCCAAGGCCGCGGCTTGCAGCCAGAAAGGACGAACTGGTTTCTCCGGACCGTGCCAATCACCCACCACAAGCGGAGCAGGTAAAGGATTGGCTTGCCCAATCGTCTGCAAAGGATCGGCGCCAGCCGGCACTCGCGAACGCAAATCTAGGTCGGTCGCCGTGGGGCGGCCGCAAAAAATGTTGTTGATGGCGAGTTGGGTGGTGATATAAACGTAGCCAGTGGAATAATCAATTCCCCATGGACGCAAGATATCAGCCGCATAGCGTTGCTGGAATTCCCTGACGGCCTCGTAAGTCGCAACATCGTATACGCCGGAAACCGGCACGTCAAACCGCTCGAAACCGCGCAGGAAAGCTTGCAATTTGCGCACCTCCCAAGGGTTATTCGCCGCACCGAAACGAATGTATTCACGCAAGTAGACGGGGCATTGCCAATCAATCTTCGGCAAAGTTACTTGAGGCGCAGTTGCTCGACGGCGAGAACCACCGCCGCCACCGCCACCGCCACCGCCACCACCGCCACCGCCACCACCGCCACCGCCACCACCACCACCGCCAGAAACGGTCGTGAACGAGTGCTCATCAGAAACAGCTGGCTTGTCAATCGTTGGTATATCACTATTTAAGGTAGTGAAAATACCTTGGGAAGAAATGGCCGATTCGGGATTCGGGTTAGGGTTGCCGCCACCACTCATTAGAGTAGTAAACTGCCTTTCTGGAGAAACGTTCTGCTGGGTGGCCGGACCGGATGGAACCTCGGATGCCAATGTTTGGAATTGACGCTCCGAAGATCGGACGATAGTCGGCTCAGTTGGCGCTGGGGCGGAGGGCGGGCTGGGCATAGCGGAATTACCGGAAAATTCGTCACTGATCGCCAGTGTGCTCCAATCAATTTCTGCCGATGTTTCTGCCTCAACTGTTAGAGCCAATCCCGGGCCGAAAGGCACCACCAAAGACCCGAGTGTTGCCACTAAGGTTAAAACCGCAACCAGTTTCCGGCTACGGCGACAGCGCGCTCTTTTCTCCGTCAACAAAATTAAGATCCTCTACTTAAGTGGGTAAAAGGTAAGAAAAAAGAGCTATTTCAAAGAACTCAAGGAACTGATCGTTACTGGGATATAGCTAGCAGAAACAACTTTTATGTCAAGAGTTATGTAAAAGACAGCGTCCTTTAATTTTGTCCTTGATTGTTATTCTCAATAATTACTTGGCTTTCTGGCTCATCATCAATTGGCTCCTCCTCCAGATTGCTTTCCGGGTCTGACGTCGGCGGCGCGGGGTCATCGGGCAAAATTTCAGTAGTAGAGGTGGCAATGGGGGCTTCCGGCGGTAGCTCTTGCTCATGTTCTTCTGTCTCCTCTTCTGTCTCTTCTTCCTCCACTTCCACCATTTGGCCAGACTCCTTCAACAAAACATGCAAAGTTGATTCCGTCAAACAAGTCTTCCCCAAACACAGCTTGTCCGTCCTCACTTCTCTAACTCGCAAGACACCATCCTCGTTGATTTCCCAAGCGTCGGCCAAACTCTTAAGCGCGCGGACGGAAAACAGCGACGAGGCAAACTGACCCCGGGCGGTAAAATCTGGATCTAACCGACTAGTCTGCAAATTAATGAAAACCAAAATTTTGCCAATTCCCTCATCATCCGTCTCGGAGCCAGTAAACGGCTCTAGAGCGAAACCGATATTGGTCTCGCCTGGTAAAGCCTTTTTGCCCACACCGGAGACGCTTGAGGCGCTAATCCGGTCGCCAATCGCAATTTCTCCACCCTCCAGATTAACTTTCGTCGGCGCTCTTCCCATTAGAGCCACTAAAACATTGCGAGATCTGTATTCGTTATGGCATTCGTCTAAATCAATTTCCGGCGGGCAAATTCGAGAGTTACCGATAAAACCCGGGGCAGTAGAAACCACCCCGATCAATTTGTCTTCGCCAGAAGAATTGGTTTTCGCCACGGACTCCCGTTCGTCTGGGCTCCAGGCCACCAAATCGCCCTTCTCCGGCTTGTTTTCAATTTCCGCTGCCAAAAAGTATTCGGCATAGTCCGAACCAGTGGTGGTATAGGTTACGCCGCCCGAACCGTTTCCTTGGATCATCCCGCCCATCGCTCCATTATGAGAAAAACCGATAAAGTGACTGTTGGCGCCTGTGGCTGCTGGACTCAAGGTAATTCGCAAACCTTTTTGGGCAGCAGCCGCGTTGGTGTTAGCATTCAATAATTCCGCAATAAAACCGGTTCGATTGGCGGCCTCGGCGTACAACACCTTGTTGTCATTAGCGCCGGTTTGTGTGTTTTGCAAATAAACCAAAGCGGTGGTCGTGGCCGAGGTCGTATTGTCAAGGGCACCCACAATCGCCAACGGATTTTGGGGAGAGGTAGTACCAATCCCCACCAGACCAGCAAAATAAGCCGAGAGCTGGTTGGACGCAGTGGTGGTCGCCACCCCCACAGATAACGGGCCTGAGCTATAGATACCGCCAGTGCCCACATTCAAACCGCTCCCCACTTTAAGTTGGTTGCCGACAAACAAATCGTTTCTGATCTGGGCTCCACCGGCTTCCAACGAGTGAGCCAAAACCGAGGTCATTTCGGCGCCTGAAATGTCAATCTTATGAAGCTCGTCCCCGCTACTCTTTTCTAAAACATAAAGATAGCGGCCGGCGATTCTCGGAATCAGATCGCCAACCGAACCGCCGCCGGCCGTGATGGTCAACTCGCCGACAATCGTTGGATTGACGGGATTAGAAATATCCACAACCGTTAATTCACCGTCATTGGCACCAACGTTGGCATCGGTCACATAAGCGTAACGACCAGCCATTCTGATCCGCACCGGGTCGGTTCCCAAACTGGCATCTGTGTTCAAGAGCAAAGTACTCACCACCGCGGCCGAGCTTACCGGATCAATATCCACGATCTTAAGCTCCGTTAAAGTGTTTAACCCGCTAATACGCGATGACACGGTATAAGCATAAGAACCGTCAACCACCGCATTCGAACTGATTGAACCCAGAGCAACTGTTTTAACAATCAACGGCGTCACAGGATTCGTGACGTCAATAATATAAGAATTACCACTACCACTCGCCGAGGTTGTAACGTAAGCATAAGTGCCATAAACAACGACGGAATCGATGTAGCCGGTGGTTAAATAACCAATGACTTGCGGGTTGGTTGGATCAGCAACATCAGCAATGTAAAAAGAGTTAGTGGAGACTTCGGCCGCGGCATAGAGGTAGCGGCCCTGAACGAACATCGCGCGCGGCGTGGTCGTCGCGAGCGTGCCGACCAAAACCGGCGGCGAGAGCGTGATGTCAAAAATTTTAACACCGTTGTCGGCCACGTAAGCGTAACGCCCAGCCACGGTTACCGCGCGCGGCGCCGCGCCCAAAGCGACGCTCGTGATCAAGGCCGGCGTACTGGTGGATACATCAAAAACCTTGAGATCGTCTGAGCTCTCGTCAACCACATAAGCCCGATTGGACACGACGTCAAGGTCGTTTGGCGTACCACCAACGCCGATACTGCCAAGCACAACGGGATTAGACGGAATTTGGCGGAAATTGCCGCCGGTCAGAGTTAGTTTTTCCGATGGCGTGCTCGTGCCGATACCCACGTAACTAGAGCCGCTTTGCACTGCCAGTTGATTGGTGCCAACAACAAAACCGAGGTTGCTCAAGGTAGTAGTGGCGGTGGCGGCAATGCTAAAACCGCCACCGGAATGCGTAATGCTCGAATCCGAGAGATGGATCGAGCCCGTGCCCACCTGCAACCCGCCCTTAACCCAAAGATTGGCCGAAAAAGTGCTGGTCGCGTTGGCGCCTGTCCCCAAAACGTCAATAAAGCCATTGAAAGTCGAGGTGGCGTTATCCCCGCGAATGGTGGTTGTGCTCGTCCGGCCGACGTAGATCGCGTCAAGAGAGGAGAGCAGGGTGGTGGAAGCGTTGCCAAAACTGCTTAAACCCGTCCAAGTATTCGTCCCTATCCAGGTGTTGCTGGTGTAAGTCTTAGGAACGGTACTGGAAGCGTGGATATAAGCGTTAACCAACGCATCGCTGTAATAACGGTTGGTAGAACCCTGGGCGAGAGCGTCCGTCGTCGTCGCGGCCAATTGGGCGGCAAAGGGTGTGGCAAAATCGCTTAAAGACTCGGCGACAAAGGCCGCCGGCACCGCTCCCAGAACACGCCGCGGGGTCATTTCGCCATCGCCGGCGACGTTAACGCCGAGATAAAGAGTTTGATTAAAGTCAACGTTCGACAGACTCGTCGTTGTCCCTAACATCACAGAGAACAAACCATTGGTCACAGCAACAGACTGGGTTTCCGTCCAGATATTCGTCCCGCCTGTGGGGGCAGTATAGAGGGAAAAAACAATCGAATAATTGCCATCCGCCACCGCCACATCACTCGCATCGGTTAATTTGCCTTGGTAGTTTATTTTTTCATTGATGGCCGCCTGCGCCAACTCAAGCGTCGCCTCTCCATAAGTGAGCGCACTAACTAAAAGCAAAAACACGGGCGCAAATCTCCTCATTTTATCTGGCAATTATAACACGCGAGGTGCCAGAGCGAACCATTCTCGCTATCCCACGCCGTGGGGATAAATTAGATTTTTATCTCCCGTGGCACTTTTTATATTTTTTGCCGGAGCCACAAGGGCAAGGATCATTCCGACCCACCCGATCACTCGCCGTAACGGCTGAACTGGCAGGGGGTGGGGGGGCAAAAACCGCCTTTATTGGTGCCGGCTTAGCCAATTGGGGCAAAAACTTTCCCAGCTGCTCGGCTAGGCGCGCATCCAAAGATTTAAACAGAGTTAACGCCTCGCGCCGATATTCAATTAGTGGATCGCGCTGGCCATAAGCGCGCAAATTAACGCTAGAGCGCAGGTACTCCATCATCTCCAAATGTTCCATCCACAAAAGATCCAAGACTTCAAGCAGTAGTTGCCGGATGCGTTCCACCAGTTCGGCCGACGACCAATCAAGCGTAACCGTCGGATCGGGCAAAAAACTTTCAATTTCCGACCGGATCGCAACCCCGTCGCCGAACAACACCCTTCGTCGACGCTCATAAACCAAACGACGCTGGTGATTCAACACATTATCGTACTCAAGCACGTGTCGTCGGCGATCAAAATTGATTCCCTCGATTTTCTTCTGGGCGTTTTCAATCGCCCGATTAACAAAACGATGTTCGATCGGCTCATCCTCCGGTAAGCCGAGACGGCCGATCAAGCGCCGGACACGATCGCCCGCAAACACTCGCGCCAAACTATCCTCAAGCGAAAGATAAAATTGGGTCGCCCCCGGATCGCCTTGGCGACCAGACCGTCCCCGGAGCTGGTTATCAATCCGCCGCGCCTCATGCCGCTCTGTGCCGATCACAAACAAGCCGCCAACCGCTCGCACCTTGTTTGCCTCTTCCCGACTCGCTCGCGCGCCGCCCAACTTAATGTCAACACCGCGTCCAGCCATGTTCGTCGCCACCACCACACTTCCCAACCGTCCAGCGCCGGCGATGATTTCCCCTTCCGCCTCGTGATTTTTGGCATTCAAAACCGAGTGCGGAATGCCCGCCGCCCGAAGTTGGCGCGAGACAGTTTCGTTCTTTTCAATCGAAACGGTGCCGATCAAAACCGGTTGGCCGCTCTGATGCAACTCTTTGACGCGCCGCGTTAGGGCGCGCCATTTTCCGCTCTCGGTTTGGAAAACCGAATCATTGAGATCGCGGCGCACGCTCGGCCGATTGGTCGGCAAAACCACCACTTCTAAACCGTAAACTTTGCGAAACTCTTCGGCGGAAGTGAGAGCGGTTCCCGTCATACCAGCCAACTTGCTGTACAGTTTAAAATAATTTTGCAAAGTGATGCTGGCAAAAGTACGTGATTCTTGCTTAATCTCCACTCCCTCCTTTGCTTCCACCGCTTGATGCAAACCCTCCGACCAACGCCGCCCGGGCTGGAGACGGCCAGTAAATTCATCCACGATCACCACTTCCCCATCCTTAACGACGTAATCACGATCGCGGATAAACAGGGCACGGGCGCGCACCGCCGTCTCCAAATGATGGACGTAAAGCACTCCGCGCTCGGTATAGAGATCGCCAACGCCCAAAAATTTTTCAGCCGCGCCAATCCCCTCTTCGGTTAACACAATTTGGCGAAATTTTTCGTCTACTGTGTAATCTTTGTCCGGCTGGAGACGGGCGGCAACGGCGGAAAAAGTTTTATAAAGATCGTTGGCTTCCGCCGCCGGCGCCGAGATGATAAGCGGCGTTCGCGCCTCGTCAATTAGCACCGAATCCACTTCGTCAATGATGGCAAAATGATACCCGTCTAAGTCGCGCGCCGACTGCACCACGTCCGCCGGCCGTCGAGCGATGTTGTCTCGCAGGTAATCAAAACCAAATTCGTTGTTCGTGCCATAAACCACATCGGCGGCATAGGCCTCGGCGCGGCTCACCGGTTTCAAAAACTCGTGGAATACACGGTAAGCGCCGGCGGCATCGCGCGCTTCATCGGCTTCTTTGTGTGTTGGATCGTAGCGATAGGAAACGCCGTTTAGATTGATCACTCCCACCGACAATCCGAGCGTCTCATAGATTTGGCCCATCCACACCGCGTCGCGGCGCGCTAAGTAATCGTTAACGGTCACGACGTGCACACCGCGCCCGGCAAGCGCATTAAGAAACACCGGCAGGGTGGCAACGAGCGTTTTGCCTTCCCCGGTTTTCATTTCGACAATCTTTCCTTGATGCAAAGCAATACCGCCAACAATCTGGACGTCAAAATGACGTTGGTCCAGAGTTTGCCGCGCCGCTTCGCGCACTAAGGCAAAGGCTTCAGGCAAGAGACTATCGAGCGTCTCGCCGTTGTGCTGATGACGATGCTTGAGAGCGCGACTTTTATCTTTTAGAGCAGAAAGTGAGAGGCCGGAAATGTTTTTTTCCTCCGCGTTGACTGCTTGCAAAATTGGCTCAACCGCGCGCAAATAACGTTCGTTCGCGTTCCCCAACCAGCGTTCTAGGAAGGACATTGGCGGCAGTATGGCATAGAGGCAAAATCAAAACAATCCGCCCGCTTTTATACGGACGGATTGTTTGGCCAGCAAAGAAACCGGACTAGCGGTGGCGCTTAGCGGTCTTGCGCTTCTTGGTTGTCTTCTTTTTAGTTGTCTTGCGTTTCTTGCTGCCAGCTTTTTTGGACGGGCGTTTCTTTTTCATAACGTGAGAAAAATTTACGATTAAAAATTAAAGAACAGCAATAATTGTTTTCGACCACGCAAACCAATTAATGCCTCCGATATAAATTATCCTACAAAAAAAATTCATCACAAGAAAAAATTCGCGCGGCGTGTGGATAACTGCCGCGCGAATTTTTTCTGAAAAATATTTTCCTGCGCACTTGTGGCCGACGCCAAACGACCTCCAAAGCTAAATGTCTTATGTGAGTGCTGACGTCGGCCGCAGGTACGCACGACGACCGCACACGATTTCATCATATCAAAGATTCATGCCAACACAAACGCAAAACCCGCCGAAAGGCGGGGCTTGCGCAAGACATCTATGGAGAGCGTTAGATTCGGAAAAATCCGAAACCAGCACTCACCCACCGATGCTAGCAAAAAGCTACCTATAAGTCAATAGTCCCCGCGCGGACGCCCTGAATGAGCTCGGTAATCTGGGAAGCCGCCGCGGGCTTGAGTGTTTGGGCCCGTTCCAAAACTTGAACCGATTCCGAACGTTGCCCGTTGGCGTAATAAGCGGCGGCGAGAGAAATTTGAAAATCAAAATTTTCAGGCTCGGTGGCGGCGCGCGCGATCCACAACTCGAGTACTCGATCAAATTTCTTAACCTCGGCATAGGCGTTAATCAAACTTGGATCGGGCACCGTGGTGGTACCAAAACCAGCGAGCAAAACTTGATCGGCGGTGGAAAATTGCCGAGTCAGAACCAAGCCCAGCACATAACGCCGTCGCGCTTCATCCGAGCGCTCATCCAGTCGAAAGGCCTGCTCGAACACATCAAACGCGGCAGGCAAATCTGACTTGGCCAAATAAACGTCACCCAACTCAAACAAGAACAACTGTCGCCGGGGCGACAGCGCGAGACCGCGCCGGAGTGAAGTCAACGCCTCGTCGTGTCGCCCTAAGCGGGCGTAAAAAGAACCCAAAAACAATTCGGGGCGCGGATTACCGGGGGAATTGGCAACCTCGGTTTCCAACTCTTTTACCGTCAAGGCCATCAAAGATTCTTTCTCCGCGGCTGGCAAACTAGAATCGCGCGCCAACAAGGCAAACATTCCCTGCACTAATTGTTCGCGCAACTCCGTCCGACCAAGAGGCGGCGCGTCGGCGGCGAGTTTTTCCCAAAGATGGGCGCGCTCGGTGAGCGGCGTTTGCGGGTGAATGGCGGAGATTAAATCGTAGGCCAGAGCGAGAGGTCGCCCGTTTAGCCACCACAGAGAAAAAACAAGCCACAGCAACGCGAGCAAACCAGCCAACCACAGAAACAGAGCGTAAGCGGGATTTCTGGCCTCGGATTGTCGCGGCCCCGAACGTTCGTGCAAATAAGCGAGCAAGGTAAAAAACAAAAGATAGCTAGTCAGGTTATCAAACACAAAAAAATTGTGCGCACCGTAAGCCACAAGCAACCCAGTGAGCCAACTTCGGCCAGACACCGAAAAATCCAATCGCCGCCAAATCAGATACAAGGATGCCGCATACAGCAAAAGATAGGCCAACAAACCAAGCACGCCCGCTCCCACTAACCAATCCAAGAAAATATTGTGCGCCCGATCAAACCACGGTTCTTGGCCATACATTGACGGTTCATAATATTTGCTGAAAACGGCGATAAAATTCTCCGGCCCCCAGCCGACAAGAGGCCGTTCCAAAAAGCCGCGCCAGGCCATTTGCCAAATCGTCAAACGAGCGCGTGTGGTGGCGTCGTCAAGTGAAATAGAAGCCAGACGAGCCAGTGGTTCACTTGAACGGACAAAGTCGGTTTGGCGCCAAGCAAAAAAAGCGGCAATCAAAAGAACTAAACCCAAGAGCCCCCAGCCGGCGCGACGACGCCACGGGTTACCCGCCGGCCCGCGCCACCAATAAAGCGCGGCGGCAGTAATCACGCCGACAAGCAAACCGAGCAAGGCGCCGCGCGTGGCCGTAAAGTAAATGACAATCGCTTCCAGGCCAGCGAGAACAAAAAAAGGCCAAGCCGGCCAGCCGGCAGGACGGCGGCTGTTTAAAAACAAGGTCAGGAAAAAAAGAAACAAAAGATAGCCAGCCAGATACGCGGGGTTGCCAAGTGTGCCACCAAGACGACTAGCGCCGCCACCCGTTTGCCACCCGCCAAACAGTTGCAACAATCCATAAAGAGAGACAAGCGCGCCTACGGCGAGGTGTGTTAACCATAGCCACCACCACTGTCGCTCGGTTTTCATCAAACTGACCAACAATACAAAATAAGCGCCGAGATAAAGATAGAGCAGGAGGCCCTCCAGCCGCTCGAAATTAGACCAAAAACTGCGAGTCGGGTTGAGACCGAAAATCGTCGCGAGCAGAGAAAACAAAAGCAGTGCGCCAACGGCGTAAAGCAACCAACCGCGCCGCGGACGATAATTTTTATCCCAAACAGCCAAAACGAACCATAAACCCAACGCGAGCGAAACCACGATCCGAAAGAAAAATCCCCGACCAGTAATGTAAGGAAAAAACAGGCTGTTAGCGACGATGAGAGGAACGAGGGCGACAAGAAAGACAAAACACCGAGCAATCCAAACCAAAAAGTTCGACGAAGCCACAGGCATTGTTGCGACGATAGCACGAAAAGAGTACTGTTACAATGATGATAAACGCTTGGCGCGCCCGCCTTTATCGCCTCCTTCGTTGGTCGGAAAAATACACCAAAACGGATATGGTGTATCTAACCCTAAATAGCTCATATTTACTTGCAAACGACGCGCTTATGGCCATCCTTGCTTTTACAACCGCCGTTGCGTTTGCAAATTTCCTGCCAAAGGATGTTTATGGAGGCTATCAATATATTCTTTCCATGTCGGCAACTTTCGGCATATTCTCTCTCTCTGGCCTAAACACCGCTCTCACACAAGCCGTCGCAAGAAACAATTTAGGAAATGTTTGGATAACCCTAAAACGTAAATTTTTATCTACGTTACTTGGATCGGTCGCCTTGTTCATCACGGCACTCTATTATATAGACGCAGGAAATGCTTCTCTGGGAATCGCTTTTTTATGCATCTCCCTTATTCTGCCCTTTTACGAGAGTTCAACAATATACGATGCGATTTTACAAGGTGGCAAAAGATTTAAACAGCAAGCAAAGTACAGCTTTTTTGCGCATTTTTTAACGGCGGGTATTTCCATTTTTTTAGTCTACACAACAAACAACTTAGTAATATTGGCGGTTAGTTATTTTTTTTTCTGGGCATTAATCAGGATAACGTTATTGAAAATAGTGTCATCTCGGTATGTAACAAACAGTCGATTACAACAAAAATCTCTAGACTTTGGGACAAACATAAGCATAATCCAACTATTTTCAGCAGCGGTTAATAATTTGGATAAGATTTTGTTGTGGCATTTGAGCGGACCAACGTTTGTGGCTAACTATGTGTTTGCCCAAACCATACCACTACGCCTTAGTGGTTTGTTAAAAATAATAAATCGTATTGCCTTTCCAAAATTTGCACAAGCAGATTTTGTAGAAATACAAAACTCCTTACCAAAAAAAATTTTTTTGGTCACACTGGCTTCAATATCCGTAGCGGGTTTATATGTGTTGACAGCACCTCACATTTTTCATATGTTTTTTTCACAGTATACTGACGCCGTCCTCTTCAGCCAGCTCTTGAGTATTATAATAATACTGCAACCGGCTCAATTATTATTGACCGCAATGAATGCCCACACCCAACTAAAACAAAGTAGTATTTTTCTGATTATCTCGCCGGTTGTTAAAATTATTCTTTTGGTAAGCATGATTCCCAGCATTGGTATCATGGGGGGTGTGATAGCTATTATTGTAAGTCAAATTTTTGATTCTGTTCTGTTGTTTGTTCTCTTTAAATCGCGGCAAAATGCGCAGTAGGGCAACGACCTCCTTATAAACAGCCCGAACGGAAATAGAGTTAATTTGACGAGTAACCTCATTTATATCGAATGTTCTAGTATCCATAATATGAACTTCGGCTTGCTTACGAGACGGAACAATTACCCGATGATACCGGCCAATTGGCGGTTGCTCCCTTTCATCAACGGGACCAACTATGTCAACAGTAGCCACCCCAAAAGATTCAGCGATATAAATAGGTCCTGAATCAACAGAGATCAACAAATCCAGATGTGCAATAAGGCACTTGAGTTCATCAATGGTCATTTCTGTGTCTATGTAAAAAATATTTTTTCTGTGCTGGAGGCACGAACGCAAAGCCAACACCTCATCAGCATCGCGTTTGCCACCAAAAATCAAAACCTGCGCGTTGCAATGCCTCACAATTTTCAAGGCTAGTTCAGCAAACCGCTCTACCGGCCAACGCTTAATCTTATTTCCTACACCAGGAAGAATTGCCACCTTCTGAATCCCGTTCAAAATGCCCATATCAAAGAAAATTTTGTTTATACGCTGATCGGCCTCCTCGGAATAAGTTAGATATTTTTTGGTATTGGTTGAGTTTATGCCCAGCGGCCTCAGCAACGACAAATACGCCCCGGGCACATATTCTCCAAAATGGTATGGGAAAACATGGAAAAACGGCCTCATTGATTTGTACCAAATGTCTTCGTAAACGCTACCGCTTACAATACTAAAACCGGCTATAGCGCGAACACCCCCAAGAACTAAAACCGAGAGCCCGACAATATTAGGAGACGTGATAATTCCAAAATCAGCTCGATATTTACGGATGATTCGTATTGTGGACCAAATACCTACAAATTTAATGTAGAAATCAACATCCTTGTTGCCCGCAAGCAATAATTCATTTTGACTATTACCAACAACGATTACTTTTGATTCCGGATAATTATTCTTGATCGCTCTAAATACTGGCGTGGTGCAAACCATGTCGCCAAGTTTCGCCAACTGGTAGATCACTACCTTTTTTGGATCATCAACCCGCCTCCGATGTCTACCCAACAACAAGACTGAAATTAAAGAACACAGACCCAGCACTGGACGGGCAAAGAGAGTGCGCAAATTCATAGATTGTTAAGGTAATGGGTAATTCGCTCAACTCTCTTACTCCAAGTATAATACGTAACCCTTTCCCTAGCTTTGCGCGCTTTTAAAAAAGATTCGGCCGGATTTTGACAAACTCGAATTATTGCTTCGGCAACACATTCTGGGCCAAGAGAATCAACAAAATATGCCGATTTGTTATCCAGGACCTCTTCTATAGAAGGTAATCTTGTTGCAATGATAGGAATTCCTGAGGCCATGTATTCAAACATCTTTAATGGAGACATGTATTTTTCAAAATGGGCAGTTCTGGGAAACAAAAGCAACAAAGCGTTGCAGGCACACTGATATCGGGGAACTTCCTCTTGGGGCAAATAACCAATCAATCTAACGTGGTCAAATACGCCCAATTCTTTCGCAATCTTTTGATAATGTGGCAACTCTCTGTCTCTGAGACCCACACCAATAAAAAAAACGCGCTTGCCAGCAGACGTAAGTCTTTTTACCGCTAACAAAGTTTCCGGAACTCCTTTTTCCATTCCCATTGTCTGGAATCGACCAAAATAGCCTACGACCCAATCATTCGGGCACAGAGCTAGCTCTTCCCGCACCTCTCGCTTCGACGTTTTAAAACTAAACAAATTCAAATCCACCGCGTCATGCTCCGTTCGAATTTTTTGCGGGCTAATCCCCATTTTGATAAATTCAGCTCTCATTCTTTCTGTAACCACTACTATCAGAGAAACAAACCGAATCATAAATAAATATAAACAAGAGTGGCGGAGCGGAATCGAGTGCGCCTCGTAAGCAAACAATAATTTTCGGCCTGGTAAAAACCTATCAATAAGCATCATACAACCCAAAAGTTTCTCCTCTCGAGAATACACATGAGTTATGCCATTCGTTCGAGCAAAAAAAACGTACCTCCAAGCCAAAATCGGGCTACGCCTACTACCTCTAAAATTTAGATAATTGATGTCCCCCAAACTAACATCAATATTAGAGCAGCCTAAAATAAAATTGATCCCTAATTTCCTTGTCCATTCTCGCGCCATTGACAGAACTTGTTTCCGGTTGGCATATAATGAGGGGTAAATTATTGAGGTGGCATACAACAACTTCATAATAAGCTAGAATAACGCCTCGTACTTATCGACAATAATCTCTGTATCAAAACCAGAAACCCTCAGTCGCCCCTTCTTGGAATATTCCGCCCTTAATTGCTGGTTAACAACAAGCTCCTTGAGTGCCCCAAACAGCGCCCGTTCATCACCTACAGGAAATAACACCCCGTACTCAGCTTTATAATAAGAGTCTATATTAGGCAAAAGATGTTTGTGAATATCAGTATCGGGGGCCAATATTTCTCTTGGTCCAGCTTCGCAATCAGAAGAAACCACAGCCACCCCCACCGCCATTGCTTCCAAAAGGGCGTTGGGTAGTCCTTCCCACAATGAAGGTTGAACAAAAACATCAGACCGGGCAACAAGGGCATATGGGTTATCGTGATATCCTGCAAGCCAAACGCTGTTTTCAACGCCGCATTCAATAATTGTTTTCTTGATAATTTTTTCTTCACGGCCGCAACCAATTATTACCAACACCGCTGGTAACTCTTTTACTAGGCGGGCAAATGCACGAATCAGGGTCGGATAATCTTTTTGCGCCCTTAGTCGCCCCACACCAACAATAATTGGCTTGGTTTTATTTATAAACCAAGGATGATCAACAAATTGACCAGATTTTTGCTCAATAACCTTAAGAGGTTTAGGGTTGCCGATTACAATCGGTGGTTTAGTAAGACTGACCGTTTTCACTAGGTCGTCGGCTACCCCGCGAGAATTAGCAATAACGTGATCGGCATATTTGTAGATCAATTTTGAAATTGCTGGGATAACCATTCGACCCTCTTGTCGATGTCTTTCATATAATATCGAATAAATATTTCCTACGCGTAGAAAAATTTTCGTTTTGGTTCTTGCCACAAACTTGCTAATAAGAGCGATAAGGTGAGTAAACTCATCTAAACCAATAATCACGTTGGGGCGTCGACGACGCATGTACGCAATCATGCGCGGCAAACTTAAAATTATTCTTCCGCCATCGACCGACACCACATTCACCGCCTTAGAAACACACCGACGATACTCGCCTATTGGCTTGATTACCACCAAGTCGGTATCATAACCTCGCCCGGCGAAAGCATTAGCCAACTCCACCATAACTTTCTCGCCACCGCCAGCACGAAACGACGAGAGGAAAAAACAAATCCTTTTGTTTTTAATGTCCATAGTCCCGATGAATCAGCTCGATCATCTGACGCGCTGATTTACTCCAAGAAAAATTAAAAGAAAATTTTTGCGAAGTCGCTGCCAGTTTATTGCGCAAATTGGTATCAGTAGCTAAACGTTCCATGTTCGCTGCAAAAGAATTTTCATCTACCACCAACGCAACCCCCTTATACAATTCCTGAAAAACTGGGATTCGTGAGACAACACAAGGAAGACCACACGACAGAGCATCCAAAACTGTTACCCCAAAACCCTCGCCCATACTGGGATACAAAAAAGCATAGCCGTTACGATATAAATAAGAAAGCTCTTCCTCGCTTCTATAACCCAATAAAAAGACTGAGTCGGTAAGACCGGCTTCCTTTATAAGAGAACGGACTCTCTTGGCATACCGGCCATTTGCCGCTCCGACCAGAACCAAATTAAAGTCCGATCTTATTTTTTTTTTAAAACGCCCAAATTCTTCAACAATTTTTAGCACATTTTTCCGAGGCTTAAACACGCCGACAAACAGAAAGTATGGTCGCTTAACTTGAACAAGTTTTGGAGGGAGTTTGTGTATACCGCTTGGACCGTTGTATATAACTTTTATTTTATCTGCTTTTAATCGCCAAGCCTTAACCGCATCCTGCTTGGTGGCATCGGATACAGCGACAACAACAGACGCCTTGTGTGTAGAGAAAAAATAGATCCAGTGAAAAACTAGTTTATACAAAAAATCAATCCACGATTCCGATGGAACAGTTCGATACGCCAAATCATGAACGACCACGATCGTCGGAGGAAGTTTTGCCAAAAGCGGCAAGACCGGCGTTAAAAACAGGCAGCGGTCAAGCCCGTATGACCGAATTTCCCTGGAACTAAGTCGAGCAAAGCTTTTATTTAAAACGATCTCCCGACAACCAAGAGCAAAAACAGGCTTGACCCTGGGAGCTTCTCTAACCAAAAGCACATACTCGGTATCCGCATCCTCCTTGATTATGCGGCTCACCAAATTTGATCCAAACACCCCCAAACCACTTGGCTTCGACTCTCCGTAAGGATGCATAAAAATACCCACCTTCATGATCGTTTCTCTTGAGCAACAAAAAACAAACTGAAAGAAAACATTCCTGGCCAAAAAAAATCAAACTTAGACCAACGACCAATGGGAATAATTTCTACCTTTTTAAAGTGGACGAGAAGTGCCTTCCTTAACTCTTCTCTTGTAAAATGGTTAATATGAGTGGGGTCAGACAGGGGAGTATTTTGCTTTTGTCCCAACAATAACCGAAATCGATTTTTTATATTAAAAGCGTTGGGCACCGAGCCGACAAATTTACCATCAGGTTTCAGCACACTAGCGACTCGACCAATTACTTTATCCGGATAATATAAATGCTCGAGTATCTCACCAGCCACAACCCGATCAAAAACACCTTGATCCAAATTCCAATCAGATTCATTTAAATCAAGATGAAGGGTATTAATGGACAAGTCTTGTTCTGCGATTTCTAGGGCGCGGCTATCGATATCGACACCGAGAATGTTGTTACCTTCACAGTATAACGCTGTCAGTGCGCCATCTCGACAACCTATATCCAAAACCCGCTTACCCAAACCAACGTGTTCTCTCAGCAAAGCCCCGCGCGCTTCAGAAAAAATAACGTGCTTTTTCCTCCTAGCATGAGTATGGTGATAATCATAAACCTGCTCAATACCTCTTTTACCCAACATGGCAGTCAGCAGGATAACACACAAAAATAGCCTAAGGGAGTAGGATAGAGTTCTTTTATCTTTTTTGGAATCATGCGATCAAGTAGAAGAGAAGCGCAATAAACCAGAAGCCTAATCGGATTACACAAAAAGAAAGGGTGGAGTAAATATGCCGCCGAAGAAAATCTTTCCCCGAAACGCATAATTTCAAATTTTGTAAAGCCTGCTCGGCGAAAAAGGATTACTAGCCCCTCCTTAGTAAGACGTCGGTAATCATGGGGTTCAGGCATTTCATTAGAAATAAAAGGCATAGAAATAAAAAGCTTACCGCCTGGCGCTAAAATCCGTCTCATCTCCAGAAGAACCCCTTCCATATTTTCCACTATATAAAGGGCATTGAAACATAGAACGGAACGATATCGGCCAGAATCAATTTGCAACGGCTTGTTTAAATCAATACGCCCAGCCCCAGACGCAGCCACTAAATCAGTTACGATTAAATTCACTTTTAATGGGAGATATTCACGGTAACTAGGGTTGGTGCCACCAGCCAAGTCAAGCACATCCCCGGATAAACCAAAACAATGTTTGGCTACGAGCCGGTTAAACAAAACGCGATAAATCGTTTTACCTTTTAATATCTGCCAAACCATATCCATGACTTACATTTTAACCACAAAACCACCCCCCCAGACAAATAAAATTTGAATTTGTTTAGGCTGGTACTTTTGTCGACTGAATTTCGTGGCAAATAGAACAGACGTGATTTGCTAGAAACCAGTCCAGAGCAAACGGTAACCGCCCCCATCCACCCAGCAAGAGCCAACCTCTCTGCAATAATTTTAGAAAATTTTCCTTTTGGGTAAGCCAAGATTTTTGAAGATCTGATACGCAAATTATTTATAAGTAGCCAGGAATTATTTATGTCCCTCATGGACTCATCGATTGTTTTTTTTGACAAATCAATATGACGATGGGTATGCGGCAAGCATTCGACAAATTCCGATGAGCCGACCTTAATCAATTCTTTTGCGTTCATAACTGGTAAAACTATTCCCTCAGAGTTTTTCATTGTCAGCCCAACATATCCGGTTGGTATAAAAAAAGAAGCCTTAAAATTATATTTTTTGAGCATGGGGAAAACAATCTCATAATTGTCGCGATAACCATCATCGAAAGTCAGCACAACACAATCCCCAATCGATTCCCCCTCAATAATCATTTTGATTAAATCGCTAAGAAACACTACCCTTTTTGAACTCTTTTTCAGGCATGCTAGCTGTCTCTCAAAATTTTCGAGAGTAACTGTAAAAAATGCGTTATTTCTGTCAGACACAGAGTGATACATAAGGATGCACGCTTTATTGGCCAGAGATGGAGCCAACAGCCGACACGTAAACCAAACAAGCTCTTTAAAAACAAATACTATGCCACGATACAGCATAATCGTTTGACCAGCTTCTTTAAACTGTGATTTTCGACCACATACCTCCTAAGATCTTCACCGCCCAACAATTCTAAATGTTTAAGGTGTGAATTCTCAACTTTAACCCTAGTCTGGCAAGCCGCCGCCTCCAGAATTGTCTTATCCATGCTACCGGCGGGGGTTAAATTGACGTAAAGCTCATGCGAGCAATACAGAGTTCGCGCTTCTTGTTGGCTAAGTACCCCAAAAAATTTTATTCGATTTTCAATCCTAAGTTTTTTAATTTTGAGTTTCAAAACCCGTTCGTATTCCCGATCTTTAGTCATGACAACGCCAGCGATAGTCGCAGTAAAGTCGTTACTTAAACCAGTAAACCATTCAACAAACTCCAATGCTCGTTTTACAGGCGATATCCGTCCCAAAAAAAGCACCGAATGGGGCTTCTTGGTAACGGCTAAATCTGGGCAGAAAAAATCAGTATCAATACCAACCGGCATCAATTCGGTTTTTTTAAATTGAGCGGTAAAAGACTGGGGCGAAGTGCAAAACACACGATCTGATAACCGCACCGCTAATCTCGTCCAAAAATTGCCATAGGCGTGATTGCGCCAAAGCCAAATTTTTTTTCCCCAGAGTCTCCAAAATTTCCAGCCTAAAAGTACATATTCTTGGTTCATGTGCACAAACACCACGTCATAGTTTTGACGCTCCTGCCGTATATATTTATAAAACCGCCAGAGATATTTAAGTCGGGAACAACCGGTTTCTTTACCCAAAGACAAAACTCGCACATTAGCTGGCAAGCCAAACTCGCCGCTTTCCAAGCAAATCACAATTACATGTTCGCAATTTTTGGAAAACTCCTCTATCCAGCGATGAAAAAAACCAAGAATAGGGTTTTTCTTATCAACAGCCTGGGTTAAAATCAAAAGATTCATAAAAATTAAAATTCGATTAAGTTCTTAAAAGATCGAAAATACGCTTGAGTGGAAAAGCGCTCTTCAACTAACTTCCTGCCCCTTTCTCCCATCAATTTAGCCTGCTTGGGATGATCAAAAACCCACTCCAATTTACAGGCCAAGGCCGACACATCGCCCGGAGGAAACAAAAAACCAGTTTGCCCATCTTCTATTACCTCCGGAATGCCGCCAACCCGACTACCAACTACTGGCTTGCCCACCGCCGCCGCTTCTATTAACACTCGCCCAAGACCTTCAGACAAAGAAGGCAAAACTAGAACACTGCAGTCCCTCATTCGTTTTACAACTTCGTCTGATGGGAGTTGCCCGAAAAATTTTACACCGCCCAAATTAAGTTCTTTGACTAAATTTTCTAACTCCGAACGATACGGACCGTCACCGATTATATTTAAACTTACTTCTGGGTGTCGAAGACGCACTCTGCTCAATGCCCGGATTAAAAAATGTACCCCCTTTAAGCGGTACAAAACTCCTACATATAAAATATTGAGTCCGACGAGATTATTACAAACACCACCCTCTAAAAATTTACTGATATCGGTAAAAGTGGGGAAACAACATTTCGGCTTATCTCGACCACCATATTTGTTGGCAAGATCTTCGGTAAACTGTGAGATGGTTCGAATTTTGTCCGCCTGTCGCAAAGAAAATTTGCCACTTAAAATTAGCAGTAATCTAAAAAATTTTGGAAAAAGGATTTTGTGGTATAAAAATGGACTTTCGATCCAGTCGCCATGCACTTCCACTACTAAACGGCAGCCTGTTAGAATTTTTAAAAAAACCCCAATCATTCCATCAAACGCGGGCGATTGGGCCACGATAACATCAATTTTTTTCCTAACGATTATCAACCAGCTCCGAAAAAAACTGGCAGCTAGCCAAAACGCAAAACCATATTTTTTTGGTGTCAGCCAGAATAAAACTCCATATTTTTGCGCCCTCCAACCCAAACCACGAGCCATTACGTGAATCTCGCAGATTTTATTTAATCCAGAAAATTTGGTTCTCAACGCCGGATCAACGAAAGACAGATTGTAAAATGTTGGCCCAAAAAAAAGCACTTTTTTCATACAACACTAAGAAGCTTTATAAAGACAAAAATTCTTCGGCAATTTCTCGCCAAGAGTGTGAAAAGCCAAATTGGACAATTTTTTCTTGCACTTTCTGATAATTTTTATCCCGACTTAACCACAAAATTTTTTCTGTTATATCGTTTTCGTCTTCCGGGTCAACAAACAACCCTACATCCTTCAACTTTTCATACAACCCGGTCTCGCGCGTCAAAATAAACGGCTTATTAAACCGCAAGGCATCAAGAATTAGGTTGGGGCTAATGTCGCCAAGAGAAACAAGAATTACAGAGTAACAATTTTTGATTTTTTCCAAAAAATTTTTATATTCAAGATTGGATAAATCTAGCGTTAAGTCCGAATCATGATTACGGGCCTTAGTGAAAGCGCGCCGTAAGGTCTCTAAGTTTTTCCAACGCAATCGACGCACGCTACCAATAAAATTTTTTTTTGTGGGCAAACAAACCGTTTCTTTTTGACCATAATAATTCTCAATGATAACGGTGTGGGAAAAATTAAGCTGATACGGCTCTCGCCAGATTTGCCGTTGCCAGTCGGTACTAAACACCACCCGCCAAGCTTGACGAAGCAACCAACCGGTTAACCAAAAAATCAACCGCTCGCGCTGTGTCCAGCGATCGCCAGTAGTTTGGTAGAACTTCCGTAGTAAAACTAAATCTCCGGTCCGCTCTACATAATTTTCCCACAAAAAATCACCACCGACCCGAATCGTGATTTTCTTACCAAAAAGTTTAGCGGCCAGAACCGCCGGCAAGGCGGCGCTAAAAGTATCCAGAGCTAAACACCAATCGGAACGCCGGATTTCGGGCAAAAGTTTTAAAAAAAATAAAAAATGACGGAAACCGCTCGGCCATTTTCTAACATCACTAAATTTCGCCACCCGGACTTTATGGCCCAACAACGAAAACTCTCTAGATAAATTAAAAGCATATTGAGCCGGCCCGCCAATTTGGGGTGGGTAAATACCGGTGGCTATGAGGATGCGCATAACGACCGAAACATGGCCGAGATCTCGTTCGCGATCAAAGACCACCGATAGCGATGTTGCGCAAGATCAAACCCGACTTGGGTTACACGTTTGACTGTTTCTTGATTACCCGAATCAAGCACAAATTTGATTTTTTCTGCCAGCGCGAACGGGTTGTTGGGCGGCACCAGCCAGCCGGTCTCGCCGTCGCGCAAAAAATCGGGAATACCGCCCATCGGCGTGCCGATTACTGGCAAACCGGCGGCCATGGCCTCCAAAAACGAGTTACCCAATCCTTCCGACCGCGCGGGTCGCACAAATACGTGAGCCGCGGCCAGCCGAGCGGGCACCAGTTCGGGCGATAAAACGCCAAGAAAAAATACCCGCGCGGTTAAACCCAAATTTGCCGCCAAACTCTCCAATGCTTGGCGCTCGGGGCCATCACCCGCAATTTCCAAACACACCGATTTTGGCAAAAACGCCAGCGCCTTAATTAAGACATCAACCCCGTTTTTGCGGACTAGGCGCGAGGTAGTGATCAGGCGCGGCTCGACATGAGGCGACCAAGGTTCTTTCGCTAACGACTTAAATTTTTCAACATCAATCCCGTTTGGCACCACTATTACCGGGCAGCGCGCGCCCATCCGTTTGGCCCAATCGGCCAAATAATTAGAGATGGCATGAATCTTGTCGGCCCGATTAAAAACCCGAAACCAACGCGGGCCGAGCAAACGCAAACGGTAAAACCAACTATCTAATTCATCGCCCTCTTGCAGAGTAAGCAAAAACGGCACAGTGGGAAATTTTTGCTTAAACCGCGCCGCCGCCATCCCTGCTTGGTTGGCCATAATCGCCCAGACCAGATCATAATTTTTAATCTGGTGGCGACGAAACGCTTCCCAACTAGCCCACCAAGGATAAAAATACTTCGAGCGCGGGTTGGTCACGTCCGCGCTGATTACGTCGAATTCAAAATCGCCCGCCAAACGACGGACTAGCTCCCGCGTGGCGATCTCCGCTCCCCCAATCGCCGAGAGCGGCGCCGATGAAAAAATAAGCACGCGCGGCTTCATTTACTATCTTTTTCTAACTTAACCTCAAGCATCTTTTCGAGTGCCTCTGGCGACAGTTCGTTGGTCGTTGGCGCTGTTGCTGATGGTTTAGTTAACGGTTTAGCGGCTGGCGGCGGCGAAACTTTTTGCCGTTCCGCCATTAAGCGGCCGAGAGCCGAGCGCAAGTCGGCCTTGGCCGTTTGGCTAATCTCCCGTTCCTTGGCCGGCAATTTTGGCTTCAGCTCTCCCAAGGACATTGTAAGTTTAGACCTAGAAACTGGAGCATGATCGCGGGATGGAGGACGTCTATCCCTTTCCGGCGGACGAGCCGCCCCGGGACTGGGTAAAACCGGAGAAGGTAATGGAGATGATGTTCGACGCGGCGCCTCCAATTGACCAACCGGCTTGTGCCATTCAGCAATCGCCTGCTCTACCTTTAGGCGAGGGGAAGCGAAACGCTCGCGTGAATGAGCGATAATTGACTCTTCTTGCGACACGGCCGGCGCCGGTAAGGGGGGGAGAGTCACGGCCGAGAACGGCGGCGAGCCCACGCCATCGATCATCAAAGTGAGATAAATTTGCGCGAAACCAAGATTGACCAAGTCTTCTTTGGTGAAAGTGGGAAAGAAAATTTTCTCTAAAATCTCGGCATCAAACGGGCCAACCCGAAAGTTGACGATGGTTCCCACGTTGCCAAACACCGCCGCTCGCACCTCCTCCGACATTTGCTCGATATATTGATGGGCAATCGTGAGCGACAATTTGTACTTTCGCGCTTCCGACAGAATGTTCGCAAACGATTCGTTGGCAAAAGACTGGAATTCGTCCACAAAAAAGTAAAAGGGTGGCAGATCGCGCAGTTTACTCGGCGCAACGTTGGCCCGCGACATCGCCGTCAGATAAATTTTGGTGATGAATAAACTGCCGATAAGATTGGCATTCCCTTCCCCCATCCGACCCTTCGACAGGTTGACGATCAAAATCTTTTTCTCGTCCATCACTTGGCGGAAGTCGAACGAGGACTTGGGCTGGCCAATAATATTACGAATTAGCGGGTTCGAGGTAAACTGCCCAACTTTGTTTTGGATCGCGGGCGTGGCCTCGGCGGCAAACCGTTCAGTATATTTGGCAAACTCGTCGACCCAAAACGAACGCACGCCGGGATCCGTCACGTTCTCAACCACTTTCTTGCGATACTCTTTATCGGCAAGCATTCGGTTAATGCCAAGCAGAGTGGAGCTCGGATATTCGAGCAAAGCAAGCAAGGTGTTATGCAAAATGTATTCCATCCGGGCCGACCAAGCGTCAACCCAGATTTTTTTAAAAGCGCTCATTAGGCCGGAGGCCACTAGATGCCGCTGATCCCGTCCCACGTCTTCCATCACGTTAAGCGAAATCGGGTGGTCGAGATCAAAGGGGGCAAAATAAATCACGTCCTCTATTCTCTGCGGCGGCACATAAGACAAGAGCTTTTCCGCCGTCGCGCCGTGGGGGTCAATATAGGCGACCCCTCGGCCAGCCAAAATGTCTTGAATCGCCATATTTTCAAGCATCGTCGACTTACCCATGCCAGTTTTCCCGATCACATACACGTGGCGTAGGCGGTCGTCGAGCTTGATCCCAAACGGCGTCTGCTTGCCACGAAAATCCGTCGCGGCAAAATAGACCCGATCAGTATTTTTAAACAGTTCCTTGACGTCCATACTCACTGACAGTATGACATAAAATGGATGCGCCAGGACTCGAACCTGGAACCACCCGTGTATAAGACGGGAGCTCTACCATTGAGCTACGCATCCGGTTTTGGTTCGCGGGTTTTGATTTTTACGCCGTGCAAGGTGAGTAGTTTTTCAAATTCTTCCTGCTCGATCGTCTCCACCCGGATTAGTTCTTCCGCTAGATGCTCGAGCGCCATTCGGCGTTCGTTTAATACTTTTTGCGCACGGGCCAAGCCCTCGGCCATCAACCGCGCCACTTCGGCATCCACCAAGGCGGCGCTGGCTTCCGAGCTGTAGCGCTCGGGCAAAACACCGCCGCTCAAAGCGAGACGGCCAGGCTCCGGCTCGTAGGAAACGGGGCCCAATTTCTCGCTCATTCCATAACGCGCCACCATATCCCGCGCCAAATTGGTTGCCACCGCCAGATCGTTAGAAGCCCCCGTCGTTAAATCGTCAAAAACCAAAAGCTCGGTGGCATAGCCGCCGAGCGATACGGCGAGATCGTCCAAAAATTCTTTGCGCGATTGCAACTTTCTATCCTCAAACGGCAATTTAAGGGTGTAGCCAGCGGCATGACCGCGCGAGATGATGGAAACCTTGCGCACCGGGTCGGCATGAGGCAAAACCGAGGCGACGAGCGCGTGGCCGATCTCGTGGTAAGCCGTAATCTTCTTTTCTCGTTCGGAGAGAATATGACTCCGGCGCTCCGGCCCAAGCATCACCTTCTCCACTGAACGGATGAGGTCAAATTGCGCCACACGTTTACGATTCTCGCGGGCGGCCAAAATAGCCGCCTCGTTCATCACATTGGCCAGATCCGCGCCGGAAAATCCTGGCGTCCGTTCGGCGAGAGCACGAAGATTAACGTCCTCGGCCAACGGCTTTTTGGCGGCGTAAATCTTGAGGATGTCTTCCCGATCGCGGAGATCGGGCTTATCAAGCACCACCCGACGATCGAAGCGACCGGGGCGCAGCAAAGCCGGATCGAGCACGTCGGGTCGATTGGTGGCGGCTATCACAATCAATTTTTCCGTCGGCTCAAAGCCATCGAGCTCGACCAAAATTTGGTTCAAGGTCTGCTCGCGCTCGTCGTTGCCGCCACCCATCCCAGAACCGCGATGCCGACCAATGGCGTCAATCTCATCGATAAACACAATCGCTGGCGCCGCCTTCTTGGCCATTTTGAAAAGATCACGCACGCGTGAAGCGCCAACCCCCACAAACATCTCGACGAACTCCGAGCCGGAAAGATAGAAAAAAGGCACGCGCGCCTCCCCCGCCACCGCCCGCGCCAAAAGTGTTTTGCCGGTACCCGGCGCGCCCATCATAAGCACCCCCTTGGGAATCCGCGCCCCGATGTCTAAAAATTTTTTGGGATTCCGGAGAAAATCAACAATCTCGAGCAACTCCTCCTTGGCCTCGCGCACGCCGGCTACGTCTTTGAAAGTAACGCGTTGATTGGTATCAGCCGGATCAATCACTCGCGCCCGCGATTGGCCGAAAGAAAAGGCCTGTATACTCGCCCCGCGTACCTGGCGGGAAATAAACCAAAAGAGGACCAGAATAAAAATAATCGGCAAAACAAACGGCAAAAGATTAAAGAGCCAGAACTGGAAACCGCTTTCCCCCTCCACCGTGAGCCGAACGGATCGCAAACGCTCCGGCGTAACGCCATATTGCACGAGCGTGGCAGAAAGTGGAGTCTCCGACTCTTTTTGGCCGCGCCGCTCGCTCCCGTCCGTTAGAATGGCGTTAAAACGTAACCCCTTAACGTTGATGCTTTCCACCTCACCCCGCTCCACCGCCGTAGCTAGTTCTGAAACGGCGATTTCTTTAATCTCCGATTTCTCACCGGCAAACAAGGAATAGAGGTTGGCGAGCACAAGCAGAACCAAAACGGCCGTCAATAACTGGCCGCCGAACTTGCCCCAGACTGCTCCCGGTTTCGCGCGCGAGGTCATATCAAACGGCATTAATCATACCAAAATATGTTAAAATAGCTAGATGTCTAAGGTTTTGGAAAACCGCAAAGCCCTGTTTAACTACGAAGCATTGGAAGAGTGGCAGGCGGGTTTGGAGCTCCTTGGCTACGAAATTAAATCACTGCGCGCCGGCCACGGCTCACTCGAGGGGGCTTACGTCATAATCCGCGGAGGCGAGGCCTGGCTCGTCGGCGCCACGATCCCTCCCTATCAACCAAACAACACGCCGGAAAGTTATAGCCCCACCCGCCAGCGACGCTTGCTCCTCCACAAAAAAGAAATTGAAGAGCTGGCGCAAAAAAGCGAACGCGAACGGTTGACAATCATCCCTCTTAGGGTGTACAATAAGGGAGCGCGGTTCAAATTGGCGCTCGCCGTCGCCCGCGGTAAAAAACGAAGCGATAAACGAGAAACGATCAAGCGACGCGACACCGAGCGTGAAATTGAGAGAACTTTGAAACGCGGAAAATAGGTTTTAATTAGGGGATGATCGGCCTCGACAAACGTCTTGAGGCGCGACCGGCAGGTCGGAGCGGCCAGACGCTCCGTTAATAAATTTTGGCAACCAAATCAAATGCCAAATCGGCAAATGAGACAGGCGCGGTGCGGTCTCCGTATCCGTTCTCTGTTCCGACTTTCGCTTTAGCTTAAGTCGGCGCGGCTTGACTCCGGCGCTCGCCATGGAATCAAGCGGTGTAATATTTACGCGAGCACGGTGGTTGGCTTATAACTTCGGCCGGCTACTTAAAAATAGAAGTTGACACCAGTTGGGTTTTTGTCGGTTTAATTCCTGACTGGGTATTACAAACCGACTAAACCTGTAGGCCGTCGCGGTTCGATCGTTTGCACCCGGGTTCGATTCCCGGCATCTCCACCAAAATTCATCTGCGGTTTTTTGGAGCCCACCAACGGGAAATCCAAATCAAAAAATGGCGATGGAAAAAGAAAGAAGGGTTAATCAGCCGCTATCAACAAAATTTACCAACTAAACTTTAATCAAGCTCCGGCCACGCACCTCGAAACAAACACTTGATTTAACCAACAAACACCCGCTTTTAGGCGGGTGTTTGTTGGTGGTGAGACTGCTGAAAAATTACCGACCCAATGCGCCGCGGAGACCGTTAAGAAAACCGTTGAGCGCCGGAAAGACGGAGGCCGTCTGCGTTTGCATGGGAACCACACCCACCGAACCAGCCGGGCAAGCAGGCAAGGTTTTGTTCAGCCATTTGGTGCCGCCAATACTGCCGTTCATCAATCCGAGCAGAGTGGTTATATCATTTGAGTTAACGGCCCCGTCGCGGTTAATATCGGCCTGCCACAACTGGCAGTTTTGACTGTTAATACAATTGTTCAGTGCCGTCAGATCTTGCACATTCGTCGTCCCGGATTGATTGACATCGCCGGGGAGATAACCGAGGCAGGCAAACGGACCAGACGGCGCGAAACTGATCGTGATCCTTTCACCCGGAGACAAGGGGTTCGACAGAGACAGCGCATAGTTGGAGCCAACAGCCCATCTCACAAGGGAGACTGAATTATTAGCACCAGAGCTGGAGACAGTAAATTGTTTGGCAGACAAAGAATCAAGAGGGCGAGAAAAAGTTACACCGAACTCGTTAACGACGTCGGATGTATTCTGGGCGATAATTGCCCCATTCGGCGGGTTGGAAGAAATGATGGTGGGAATGGCGGCACCGTCGCTGTCATCATCACTGCCTGGCGGTAAAGTACAGTTAGTAGCAACCGTATGACTGTTGGGACACAAGGTTGGGGGATTTCCGCCGCACAGCATACCATCGTCACTATTTGGAGAATTAGAACAATTCGTCGCTATGGTATTGCCGTTGGGGCACAAAGGCACAAAACATGGGCCAACAGAGCCTATGTTACTTCCATCCGCGCAGATGGCGTAGGCCGTTCGGCCGGCGGCGTTAGACGGATTGCTCCAGCGGCAGGCCCAACCATTGCCAACCGAGGTCGGTGAGGTAAATGGATAAGAATCCTTCAGGGTCGCGCCACCAGTGGTCGCATACAGTTCGCAACCCCCGCCAACCACCACTTTACCAGCCGGGCAAGAGGCTTGCGCCGACGAACCACCCGGGCCGGAGAAATTTTTGGTAACCACCTCATACCCCGTAATTTGGCCATAGGTCGTCGTCGCGCCGATGAGAACCAAAGCGACGGATAAAAAAACCGCAAAAATTTTATTTAATTTCATAAATACTTAATAAATTGATAAACTCAAGCCAAATTTTACAGTATATTGGGCACAAAAAAACGATATTTATCCCCAATCATCTAAAACCAAAAAAGTTTGACAAAATTAAACAAAAGGTTTACTATGCTAGGCAGATTTCAAGGACCCCAAAAAGGAGAGAAACGATGATCGAGTTAGGAACAATGCCCCCGCAAATCAATTGTTTTTGTGTTGGACTTGTTTTCGGCGATCCGATCTGGAGCAAGGTTTTCAAACCGGATTTTATTAAAACCTTCTCCGAACCCAGTATTGGCTTGGGGTTGACACTCCATTGTGGGATATCGGACGACAATTTAGTTATCACCGATTGGTGCATGGCAGACGTGGTGATTCGCCAAGCGAAAGGGATACCAGTAGTGGATATCACCGATCTCGCCAATGAGATTGGCTTACCCGCGGCCATCGAGACCTGTTACGGACCAAAACTAGACGACTGGGTAAGAGATAAGTTGACGGCCAGAAATTGAGGGCCGAACGCCCCCGCGCGGTCAATCGCGAAGCGGGGGCGTTTTTGAAAAAACTTATCTACAAAAACTGATATTCGAGAATTGACAAAACCGACCTAGGGATTATCCCAGGAGAGGATTTCTAAAAAGGCTTCTTTTCCCTCCGGCCAGCGTTATAATTTTAGGATGAATGCGACAACGGCGGAATCCAAGATTGATAAACTAAAGCGGCTAGAACAAGAGATGCTCGCCGATGCCCTACTCCCTTTACCAAAATCTAATCTCGTCTTCGGCGAAGGGAATCCTGACGCCGAAATTTTGTTTATCGGCGAAGCGCCCGGCTATCATGAAAACGAACAACGCCGACCCTTTGTGGGTCGGGCCGGACAACTTTTGAACCGTCTTATCGCCGAGCGCGGTTGGCGCCGCGAAGATGTGTATATTACAAACATCGTTAAACGCCGTCCGCCCGACAATCGCGACCCAAGCCCCGAAGAAATTGAGGCCTATCGCCCCTATCTCGCCCGCCAGATCGCGATTATTAAGCCAACACTCGTGGCCACCCTTGGGCGATTCTCTCTCAATTACTTCCTGCCCGAGGGCAAAATCACCCGCGACGAAGGCAAGCTCTTCCGTGCCGGCGATTATTTCATTTATCCCCTTTTCCATCCCGCCGCCGCTCTCCGTTCCACCAGCACCCTGAATGCCCTCGAAAAAAGCTTCGCTCGCCTACCCCAGGCCGTGGCCAAAGTTAAACAGTTGACTAAAAACTAGAACTCGTTTATTATCGTACCAAGTTCATAATCGTTTAGAACCCATTTGAAAGAGAAAATCAGCATTAACGAGCAGATTAGGGCGCCAGAGTTGCGGGTCGTCGGCGCGCGCGGTGAAAATCTGGGGGTAATCAGTTTGGCGGCTGCTCTGGCCGAAGCCAAAGCAGCCGGTCTTGATCTCATCCTCATTTCCCCCAACGCCAATCCGCCGGTGGGCAAGATTATGGACTACGGCCAATACCAATACCAAACACAGAAAAAATCGCGTCAGGCCCGAGTGCGCGCCCAACCCACAGAAACCAAAAGCATCCAGGTCAAAATCGGCACCGGCGATCACGATCTTCTGATCAAGGCCGATAAAGTGAGCGAGTTTCTGCGCGCCGGACACCGCGTCAAAATTGACTTATTTTTGCGCGGCCGGGCCAAGTATTTTGACGAAAAATTCTTGCGCGAACGCCTAGATCGCTTGCTCAAGTTTGTGAGCGCCGATTTCAAAATCGCTGCCCCGGCGGCGAAAAGCCACAAAGGTTTGACGATTATCATCGAACGCCAATCAGGAAAACCCAAAGATTATGCGAATCAAAAAAATGTTCAGCCGCCGACTCCGCGTCACCAAGACGGGCAAAGTGTTGGCGCGCCAACCGGGGAAAAACCACTTTAAGGCGCGGAAAAGTCGCCGGCACCAGCTCGACCACAAACGGCCAAACGAGTTTGTGGCGGTGCGCAAAACCTTAAATCGTTTTATATAAAACAAAAATATGCCACGAGTTAAAAAGGGGGTTCATAGTCTAAAAAAACGCCGCACGACGTTAAGATTGGCGAAGGGTTATCGCTTCGCCCGGAGCAAAAAAGAGCGCGCGGCGCGCGAGGCCGTGCTCCACGCCGGCGTTCACGCTTTTGCCCACCGGCGTGATAAAAAAAATGATTTCCGCCGACTCTGGCAAATCAAAATCAACGCCGCCGTCCGGCCACACGGATTATCTTACAACCGTTTTATGGGCGCGCTGAAAAAGCAAAACATCGAACTTGACCGCAAAATCCTCGCCACGCTCGCCGAACACCACCCGGCCATCTTCGACCAAATCATCACGGCGGTGAAGTAAATCTTAAAGCACCCGCTTAAATTTGGGGTCGGGGGGATTGCAGTAAAAGCGGTGTTCCTGGGCTTTTTCTTTTTCTACCAGAGCGAGCACTCGCCCAACCAGCTTGGCCGGATCGGGATCAAAAATGACCTTCTCATTTGAGCGGCAGCCTTTCTCCATCATCTCCCGCAGGAGCTCGTCCGTCGACCATTCTCCTTCCAAAACACCTACCGGCTTATTTGATTTTTTCGCGCAAGGCAACACCCGTCCACAAGGCATACCCGGTGGACCACTCGTTAATCCTTACACGAGAACTGATGGCACGAAACCGTAGCCGCGCGCGCTATCTAAGTTCTGATGCTTATTATACAAAAAATGAGCCCTCGCGGTGAAGCAAGGGCTCAAGGGGTCTAAGACCCAAAGGACGATCTGGGTGCCTGAGCACCCAAGGACTGCTCGACGTCGCGTAAGCAGAGGAACGCGTGGGCGGCAGGCCAGAGGAGCTCGAAGTCGCCGAGGCTGAACCCGAAGTCACCGTCCGAGAGGGCGTTCAAGTACGGCACCCTGTGGCGGCCGAGGGCATCGGTCCAGAGACGATCCTTCTCATCGAAGGACGCATACCATTTGCCTTTCGGCAGTTGGTCGCGCTTCTGGTCGAACACGAGGCTTGCGCCCTGTGCGCCGACATGAACCGCTTTCTGCGTGGCCAGGAGGGCCATACGTTCTTCCGATGTGGTCGTGCCGTCGACGATTTGCTGAAAGGCCTGAACCCGTAATTTGTCGCCGGGCTTCAGGACCCGAGTTGGGTTCGGGAAGTTCGTGTCGGTGATGTCGTCGTTGTAGTAATAGAGCTTTTTGCGGTTCTGCTTACCAAACGTCTTCAGCCGGCTCGCGTGGTCGTAGTCGTCGGGCACCGTGATGATGCCGAGGTCAACGAGCAGTGCGAACTTCTCCGTGGATTCCGGGGACGGTGCGGGCTGTGAGGCAGGCTTTTCGCCGACCATCAGAGCTTCGCGTGCATCCCTGCTGAGTCCTGTGAACCACTCGAGGTGGCCCAGGGTGACATGACCCTGCCGCACTTTTTGCAGCAGGTCGATTTGCAAACTAGCCAATTTGGCCGCATCTGCGTCGATGATAGTGTTCATCGTTTGTCCTTTCTTTACAATGTGCTTCCGGAATCTGCCGAACCAGTTGCCAGAGAAATCTGGCTCCAGCGACAGTATAACATATCAGCTGGAAAAAAGCAAGTGGCTAAAGCACCCGCTTAAATTTGGGGTCGGGGGGATTGCAGTAAAAGCGGTGTTCCTGGGCTTTTTCTTTTTCTACCAGAGCGAGCACTCGCCCAACCAGCTTGGCCGGATCGGGATCAAAAATGACCTTCTCATTTGAGCGGCAGCCTTTCTCCATCATCTCCCGCAGGAGCTCGTCCGTCGACCATTCTCCTTCCAAAACACCTACCGGTTTGCCGTCTTCAAAAGCGACGGTAAACTCGTTCACCGTCCCCACCCGACCGCAACCAACAATCACGGCGTCCGACGAGCGGGTCAGAAGCAGATTGCGGCCGGAATAGCCGAAGCCGGTGTAGATAATCAAATCGAGATATTCGACCGGCAAGTTATACACCTCGCGGTGCTCGGCCTCGCTCGCCGCCGGCGAGAGACCAATCGAGATGCCGCCGGCTTCTTTGGCCCCCTTGGCTGCCCAAAGAGGAAAACCGGTGGTCGCGCCGGTAATCAAGACCGCCCCGTGGCCGACAATCTCGCGTCCTAACGCCTCCGCCAATTCGAGCGCCCGCGGACCACAATGACCCGTCTCGGCCGCGCCGGAAACACATATTTTTATTTTGTTGTAATCGTCAGTTTTCAAAATTGCAAAATCTCACCTTCGGTTGGCGCCGCGGCCTCCAGCGCCAAATAATCGCGCAAGCGTTGAACGAGAAACAGCGCCGACTTTGTTTCTCCCATCGCCACCATCACTCGCTTTAATCGCCCGCGATGCCGCTCGGCAAAATCCATCAACCCGGGCAAATCTTTGTGCGCCGAATAACCAGACAAAGTAAGAATGCGCGCGCGAACGGGCACTGTCTCGCCAATAATTCTAACCGTCCGCGCGCCGTCCTGCAATTGGCGTCCCAAACTCCCGACCGATTGGTAGCCAACTAAAAGCAAGGCGCTCGCCGGGTCCGGCAAATAATGTTTTTCGTGGTGTACGATCCGCCCCCCGTTCGACATCCCCGACCCGGCGATAATGATCTTCCTTTCTCTTCCAATTGCTTTGGACTCCTCGGTGGTGAAAGTTTGCTTGAGATTGGGAAAATGGAAAATGCCGTCGCGCACACGATTCTCTCGCCGCGTCGCTTCGTTCAAAAAATTTTCATATTCCTTGTACAAAGCCGTCACCTGAATCGCGAGCGGCGAATCGAGAAAGACGGGCACGGCTGGAATCCGGCCCTGTTCCATCATTTTTTCGATCTCGATCAAGATCTCCTGCGTCCGCTCGATGGAAAAAGCGGGAATCAAGAGCGTGCCATTGCGCTTCATCGTCTCCTCAATCGCGTCCTCAAGAATCTGCGCTCTTTCGACGCGCCCTTCGTGCGGACGATCGCCATAAACGCTCTCCATCAGTAAGTAGTCAACGTCGGGCACCGTCTCCGTCTCGCGAAGCAGAAGCGAGGGCGAGTTGCCTAAATCGCCGGTAAACAGAAATCGGTGCTCGTGGTAATCGAGCGCAATCATCGCCGAACCCAAAATATGACCGGCGTCGTAGAAAGTAACCGTGGTTTCGCCCAACTTTAGCGGCGTTCGATATTCGACCGTTTGCCATTGACCAAGAGCCCGCTCCACGTCGGCCCCTTCATACACAAGAGGCGCGCCGGTGCGGCGCGCCTCTTTTTCCAACACACCAAGACTGTCGGTTAAGCTCAAGCTGGCTAGAGCTTTCGTCGGCACGGTGGAATAAATTGGGCCGCGGAAACCATCGCGCACCAAACGAGGGATTCGCCCGATATGATCAAGGTGGGCATGAGTAACTAGCAGAGCATCAATAACTTTGGGATCATACGGCCAAGGCGCACGGTTGCGCTCTTCCGCTACTTGGCTCCCTTGGAACAAGCCGCAGTCAATTAAGATTTTTTGCCCACCGTTTGACCATAAGAAATTGGCGCCTGTTACTGAACCGGCCGCGCCGCCGTGAAAAGCAATCGTCACGCCGAGAGCGTCCTCCTTCTTTCTCTCAAACACAATGAGCTAAGTATAACTCACCCCGTTACTGTTAGCTAAACCAGAGTCTAGTAATCGTCGCTTGCAAAATCTGCTTGACTTCGGCCAGAGCACGATCCGTCACGAAAGCGCCGGCGGCGGCCCGATGGCCGCCGCCCCCAAACAACGCCATGGCTTGCGCCACATCGTAACCCTCGCCTCGGCCGCGGATACTTATGCGTATCTGCCGGGGCAAATCTTCCACCGCCACCACCGTTACCGGCCAATCGGTCACATTAGCCAGATGAGCCGCCAAACCGCCGGCCCCAATCGCCGCCTCCGGTATTTGCGCGGCGGCGATAGCGCCGTGATCAAGGAAAATCGCCGCCACTCGACCAGCGCACCAAGTTTCTAAATGATTCAAAGCCAGACGCTCGAAATTAATTTCGGCTGGAGATAGTGCCTGCAGGGCAGACCAAAGAGACGGAAATTCTGGATAAAAACGCCCGAGAGCGGCCGCCGCTTCAAGCGTTGCGCCAGTGGTAAGCGGATAACGAAAGCCGCCAGTATCGCTATAAAGACCAGCGAGCAAACCAGCCGCAATTTCCGGCCGCCAATCAATTTTCCATATTTGAAAAAGTTCGTATAACACGGCGGCCGTGGCCGGCGCGTCGGGCACAAGCAGGGTTAACTCGGCATACGGCTGGTGACTCCGATGATGATCAATTGCGATTGTGCGCAAACCGGGCGGAAAAGTAAGCGGGTGATTACTCCGCGTAATCATCCGAGCAGTAGCGCTATCTAAAATTAAAAAGAGATCGTAATCCGCGGGATTAATCCCCGACCAAGCCACCGGCATCACCCGCTCGGCACCCGGCACCGCGAGCAGAGTTTGCGGTAAGGGCGAATCGCCGCCGATCACCGTCGCAACCTTGCCCCAAGAGCGAAACAAGTGATAACAAGCAAGCGCGCTCCCAACGCTATCGGAATCCGGACTCGGGTGGAGATGGAGTAAAATCCGCCGCGACCCATCAACAACCCGCCTGATTGCGGGAGCCGCACTTGCGACTGAATTGAAAATTTGTCTTTCGTTCATAAAGCTAAATAAAAAACCAAAAACCCGCGCCAGAAAAACGAGAGACGCGGGGTCTTAGGCGAGGTCGCTGGTTGATTAACCTAGCAAAAAGCTAGGTGGGTCCCCGCAACGCCGCGCCACGGCGCGTCGTAATTTTGGAGTCCCGGATCAATTGAATTGACCTAGATTAATACTGCCAACGACCTCGTCCCAATTGTAGCACCCGCTTATCGTCTGGCAAGAGCTAAAAGTTGTTAATTGGGTCGGACTATAGCAAAATGGAGTAAATTATGGATAGTCGGTTCAATAAACCATACGATCCGGCGACAACGGAGCGTCGCATTTATGAACGCTGGGAACAGTCGGGGTTCTTTAATCCCGACAAACTACCTAACGATCGAGGCACAACCTTCACCATCGTGATGCCCCCACCAAACGCTAATGGCAACCTTCATCTGGGACACGCCTTCTTTTTGACGATTGAAGATCTTGTCGTTCGCTACCAGCGAATGCGCGGCCGTCGGGCCCTCTGGCTCCCTGGGGCCGACCATGCTGGTTTTGAAACGCAAATTGTTTATGAAAAAAAACTGGAAAAAGAGGGCCGCTCCCGTTTTCAACTCACACCACGGCAACTCTATGACGAAATATACCAGTTTACGCTCGAAAACAAAAAAGCGATGGAGGGACAAATCCGTCGACTGGGCGCCTCCTGCGACTGGTCGCGAGCCAAATTTACACTTGACCCCGAGATCGTTGCCAAGGTCCAAAAGGTATTCAAAAAAATGTTTGACGACGGACTAGTCTACCGCGGCGCGAGGATTATCAACTGGTGTCCCAAACATCAAACGTCACTTTCCGATGTGGAAACGGAAAGCGTCGAGGAACAAACGCCGTTTTACTATTTCCGTTATGGGCCGTTTGAGATCGGCACCGTCCGACCAGAAACCAAGTTTGGCGACAAATACGTGGTCGTCCACCCCAACGACCAACGCTACGCTAATTACCAACATGGCCAAACTCTCACCGTCGAGTGGTTAAACGGCCCAATTACGGCGACGGTAATCAAAGACGCGGCAGTGGATATGAACTTTGGCACCGGCGCGATGACGATTACACCAGGACACTCGGGGATTGATTTTGAGATTGCGGTCCGACACCAGCTGGAGCGCGAGCAGATTATTGACTGGCGCGGGCGGCTCCTGCCCTTGGCCGGTGAATTTGCCGGCCAAAAAATCACCGAAGCCCGGCCAAAAATTGTTGAGAAGTTAAGGCAAAAAGGACTGCTTGTACGCATAGACGAAAATTACCGGAATATCGTCCGGCGCTGTTATAAATGCGGCACGGTCATCGAACCGCAAGTGCGCGACCAGTGGTTCGTAAAAATGGCGCCCTTAGCCGCCCGTGCGCGGCAAGCCGTGGCTAACGGACAACTGCGTTTTTTCCCCGAAAATTACGCCAAAATTTTTAATTATTGGATGACCAACACCTTGGATTGGAACATCTCGCGACAAATCGTCTGGGGCATACCCATCCCCGCCAAAATTTGTGAACGTTGCGCCACAGGCATTCCCGACCTCGACAATCAAATTAATGTTTGCCCAAAGTGCGGCGGCCCCGTTCGCCCCGACTCCGACACTTTTGATACATGGTTCTCATCCGGGCAATGGCCGCTCCTCACCACCGACTGGCCCGACGGCCCAGACTTTGCCCACTATTACCCCACAGCCGTAATGGCCACCGGTCATGATCTCATTTTCCGCTGGGTGCCGCGAATGGTTATTTTTGGACTCTATCTCACTGAACGCGTTCCTTTCCGCGATGTTTATCTTCACGGCTTAGTGCTGGATCCGAAACGACAAAAAATGAGCAAGAGCAAAGGCAATGTTATCTCCCCCCTTGACCTAATCGAGCGTTATGGCACCGACGCCCTACGAATGGCTTTAGTGGTCGGCACCCCCCCGGGTAGCGATCTTGCCTTTTCGGAAGATAAATTGCGGGGATATAAGAATTTCGCCAACAAAATTTGGAATATCGCCCGCTTTGTTTTCAGCCAAGCAGAAGAAAAAAAGGGGGTGGGAGAGGAAAACGATCAAGAACTTCTCGTCGAACTCAATAACTTAACACGGCAAATCACGGAAGATTTTGAATCCTACCGATTTCATCTGGCAGCCGAACGCTTATACCATTACATCTGGGATCGTTTTGCGAGCGAGATTGTCGAATCCAGTAAAAAAACCCCGCGCCCGCGTTTGCTACTGCAAATCCTCGAACGCTGTTTGATTCTTCTCCATCCGTTTATGCCCTTCATCACTGAGGAAATATGGTCGCATTGGCCAGAACCCAAAAGCGGTCTCTTGTTGGTAGAAAGTTGGCCGAAATTAACAACAAAATGAAGAAGGGCGATAACAAAAAACCAATTTGGTCCTACGACGTGGCGCGAGCACTAACGGCCCTAAAAACTGAACGGGGCGGCCTCACGCTTACCGAACAAATCAGACGCTTAAAAACTTTCGGCCCCAATCGGCTAGAAACCAAGCATCATTTTGATCTACCAAAAATAATCGCGCATCAATTTGCCAGCCCGCTCATTTTTATTCTGCTCGCCGCCGGCGGGTTAACATTGTTCCTCGGGGAATGGTTAGACGCGACCGTCATTGGGTTGGCAATCGCCGTCAATACCGCTCTCGGTTCCTACCAAGAAGCGCGGGCTGGCAACGCCTTGGCCAAACTTCGCTCCTACATTCGCGAACGGGCACGCGTCATTCGCGGCGGAATAGAGCAGGAGGTGGAGGCCGAAAGTCTCGTACCGGGCGATGTGCTCCGTTTGGCCTACGGCAACCGCGTTCCGGCCGACGCCCGCTTACTTAGCATAAACGATTGTGCCGTAGACGAATCGATACTCACCGGAGAATCCTTGCCAATCACCAAAACGATAGACCCGTTGTCTGAGGCCGCCCCCCTCCCCGACCGCACTAACATGGTCTTTGGAGGCACCTTGGTTACCAGCGGCTATGCAACCGCCGTTGTTACTGCCACAGGTCGGGAAAGCGAATTGGGCAGAATTGCCGCGCTCGTCGCCCGGGCCACCAACGACTCCACCCCACTCCAACGCGGAGTTGGCAGGTTGGCCTGGCTCATCACAGCCATAATGGCAGCGGTTGTAACCGGTATTTTTGTTCTCGGGATCCACCGAGGCGAAAATATTGCCGAGATGTTCGTGGTATCTGCCGCGGTCGCCGTCGGCGCCATTCCGGAAGCTCTACCTATCGCTCTCACCGTGGTACTCTCGGTAGGCGTGGAACAATTAGCCAAGCGGCAAGGCATTATGCGTCATTTAGGAGCGGCCGAAACCTTGGGCTCCACCTCGGTCATCATCACCGACAAAACCGGCACGCTCACCGAAGCTAATATGCAACTAGTTAACGTCTTGCCCGTCGCCGATATCCTAAACAAACCGCTACCAACGGCCGGAACACCCGCCCGAAAACTTTCCCGCGAAGAGAAGGATTTGTTGACCCTGGCCGCTTTCAATACAAACGTGCTGGTGGCTAACCCAGAAGACCCGCGGGAAAATTGGCGACTCGTCGGTCGACCACTAGAGACCAACATCATTAAAAGCCTCCTTGCGCACGGCCTGGCACCGCTAACTATGCTGAAAAAGGCCGAATTCCATTTATTATTGCCATTTAGCTCCAACCATCGTTTCTCGGCGGTACTCGTGCACGGTAGTACTCACCTGCCACCGCCACTTAATCGCCATTCCCACACCCTCCTCTGTCTTGGTGCGCCAGACACTATTCTTAAAAAATCGAAACTACCGAAAGACGACTATCTACGTTTGCAGGAAGCGGTGGAAAAGATGAGCAATCAAGGCAAGCGCTTGCTCGGCCTCGCACTCAAACCGATAAAAAAAGAGTCTGTCGTGAACAAACTGGCTCCAGATGATGTAACTGATGTTGAATTCTTGGGCTTGCTCGCTTTTTATGATCCTCTCCGACCGAGTGTTCCCGCCGCGATTAAACAAATCGAGGACTCCGGCCTGCGGGTGATTATCGCCACCGGCGATTTGCCCGGCACGGCGGAAGCGGTAGCCGCCGGACTAGGTTGGCAACTTAATCCCGGACAAATCCTCACCGGTGAAGAAATGCGCCGCTTGACGGATGAGGAGTTACTGGAAAACTTAGAAAACATAAAAATTTTCGCCCGCGTTACCCCGGAAGACAAATTGCGTGTCGGCCGCCTCTACCAGGCGCGGGGCGAAGTGGTAGGGATGACGGGCGACGGGGTCAACGATGCCCCCTCACTCCAAGCGATGGATATCGGCATCGCCGTTGGCTCAGGCAGCGATGTAGCCAAAGAGGTCGCCGACTTAGTTCTGCTTAACGATAATTTTGAAACAATCGTCAAAGCAATAGAAGAAGGACGGCGCATCCTCGCCAATATCCGTAAAACCTTTGTTTACTTGATGTCCAACAGCTTAGACGAGGTTTTTCTTATCGGCGGAAGCCTCATCCTTGGCCTACCTCTGCCTCTTACCGCTCTGCAAATTATCTGGGTCAACTTCTTTACCGGATCGTTGCCCGCGCTTTCGTTTGCTTTTGACCGTTCCCCGGAGCAAAAAAATTTTACCGTCAGCGACACCAAGACAGTGCTAAACGCCGAGGTCCGCTGGCTTTCCATTAGCGTCGGTGTCTTGATCTCCTCCTTACTACTCGCGTTATACCACGGTCTTATCACCCAAGGAGTAGAAACAGATACGGCCAGAACTTTCCTGTTTGCCTGTTTCGCCTCTTACATCCTGTTGGTGGCCTTCTCCTTTAGGAGCCTGCGGCAAGCAATTTTTCGCTACAATCCTTTAGCCAATCGTTTTTTAAATTGGAGCGTTCTTGGTAGCTTAGGCCTCATCGCGCTGACGATCTACTGGCCACCATTCCAAAAAATATTCGGCACGACGGCGCTTTCTCCAGCATGGCTCCTCTGGCTTCTCCTTTGGCTTTTCTTTACTCTGGCGATTGTGGAAATGGCCAAATGGCTCTATCGCTTTCCGAGACATACAGCCAAGCCGATTTAGACCACCGCCCGATCACCAACAATCCGGCCGTCGTCAATCGTCACAATCCGCTCGGCCTCGCGGGCATATATCTCCTCGTGCGTCACCATAATGATCGTCTGGCCCGAACGGTGCAGTTCGCGAAAAATCTCCATCACCAGCTTGGATGATTGGTTATCTAAATTGGCCGTCGGCTCGTCGGCAAACAAAATCTTGGGTTGATGGGCCACGGCCCGAGAAACACTAACGCGCTGCTGTTCGCCACCGGAGAGCTGACTCGGCGTTTGGCGGCTATGCTCAGCCAAACCAACTTTTTCGAGCGCCTGCCTAGCGGCCCGCGCCGCCTGCGCTCGCGGCATCTTTTTCATCAACAGGGGCAACATCACATTTTCGAGCGCTGTTAATTCGGGGATCAGGGCGTAATCTTGGAAAACGTAACCAAAATTAGTGAGACGAAAATTAGTTTTGGTTTCGTTGTCAAACCGTGCAGACGGCGTACCGTCAATTAAAATCTCGCCCCCCGTTGGTTCATCGAGCAAGCTCATCTGATACATCAAGGTACTTTTGCCCGCGCCGGAACGGCCCATAATCGCCACAAATTCGCCATCCATTACCCGAAAATCTATCCCTTTTAAAACCTTGATCTCGCGATCGCCGTCCTGAAATGAGCGTTCCAGTTTTTTAGTCTCAATCATAATTACTTACGTCCCAAAATCGAATCGAGGGTGTTTTTGCGGACGATCATCCGCGCCGGCACATAACCGGCAATAATTGTGGCCAGCACAAGAAGGCCCGCGCGCCATAACGTGCCCGAGAGCGGCGCCACCAAGATACCATCGCTGAACGGAAAGTCGATCGGATGACGGTCAATCGTCGGCACAAGCGCCATGTAGAGTAATGCGAGACCGACGAAAGAACCAAACAGAGCGTAAAAAAACGATTGAAAAATGTAAGACAACTCAATCGCCTCGGCCGTGATTCCGATTCCCTTCAGAATGCCGATAAATTTGCGCCGCGTAATCGCGTTTATAAAAATGACGATAAAAATCGTAATCGAAGCCACCACTAACCCGATGGAGCTGATAACGTTGCCTAAAATAGCGAAAGTCTTTTTGATATCTTGAATAAATTTTGGTTGTGCGTCAACGAAAGTCTGCACCTTGGCATAGCGATCCACACCGCGGGCCACTAACGCCGCTTTTACGGCAAGCGGATCAGCACCGGCCGCCAGCTTGATCGAAACCTCGTCCACGTTGCCGTCATTACGACCGATCAAACTGCGGAATTGGGAATCAACCATGTAAACGCTCCGGCTAACTTCATCCACCTTTGTCTTAACAATACCCTTCACTTCTATCTCGCGGCGCACACCGCCAACTTCTAATCGAATCTTGGTTCCCAACTTAACGTCTTCAAGCGTAGCTAAGCCGGGGGTTTCGATCGGCAAATACTGTTTGAGCATATAATGACCGATGACCACCTTGTCGTAATCCCCGGGCGCTAGATACTCGCCCTCCACCAGACTGTCGGCCAAACCGGTTACGGCCTGTTCGGCGGCAGGATCAATGCCGATGATCTGAGCGGCGGCAATATTTGGTTTATCTTTTTCTCGTCGCGTTTTGTAATTGGCCTCCAGCGTCCCTCCTTCGCGGTAACGGGCGGTAAGACTCGCCACCCCGGGCAAATCTCGCACCAGCGTGATCAAGTTTTGACTATTCTCGATGTAATTTTTATCATCCAAAGTGGAAATAATCACATCGCTTGTGTATTGGCGGCGAACCGCCTCTTCTGCCCCCTGGATTAAACCAACCAAAATACCAGACACGACCACCAAATTTAAAAATGTCAGGGTCATAACGAAAATGATCAGGGCTGTCGTCCACCAACTCGCCCGTTTCAACTGCCGCCACGCGAGGAAGGCCCCCACCTGCCAATTAAGACCTCGAAACACGTTAGTTAAGTGCCATTTGGAACGAGCACCAACTCGCCCGCCTCTAAGCCAGATAAAATTTCTACTTCGCCAAAAGACGATTCGGCGCCAATCGTAATCGGCCGCTCTTCAACCTCTGCGCCGGCTGGTGTCCGCACAAAAGCGTAACCGGCGCGATAAACAACGGCGCCGGCAGGCACTAAAAGCACGTCGGCGCGTTCATCGGTTTTTACTACAATATTGGCCGTCATACCGGAACGGATGCGTTCGTCTGCCACTAAAAAACGGAGGGTAACTTTGTAAGTCGAAACACCGTCACGCACCGTCTCGGCCGGATCAAGAGCGGATACCGCGGCCGGAAAAACTACCCGTTCCCCATAGGCATCGAGAGTAATCTCCGCCCGATCACCTAAGGCCAGCGCGGCGATATTGATTTCCGGCGCAAAAGACTCCACCTCTAACGCGCCAGAAGAAATGAGGGAAACCACCGGGGAGTTAGCCGCCGCCACTTCACCAGCTTCCACCGCCACAGCCGTCACCACACCGGCAAACGGCGCGCGCAAATAAGTGTCGGCGAGCGTCTTTTCCGCCTCGGCGAGCAGTGTCTCTTGCCGCGCGATCTCCAACTTTTGCGCGCGTACATCGAGATCGTCCACCGTCACCGTGCTCTGCTGGCTCCGGATAGTGTTGGTCGAGTCCGTTAAAGTCAGCCAATGTTCGTTGATTGTGTCGAAATAACCAGTCAGGGTTACCAAATGACTCGAGACCAAATCTTCTCGGGTCGAAGTCCAACTATCGGCTAGAGACCGGTCACGGAAAAACTGCAGAAGATTCAGACTGGATTTAATGATATTTAGAGCATTGCGCGTCAACTCGGCGGCGGCGAAAATCGCGCGCTCTTGCGCGGCGGCATCGCCGCCGCGGGCCACCGTTCGATAAGCTTCAAAGGCAGGCTGATATTTTTCCTCCAACGCCCGATAATCACGGGCCAGAGTTTTAGGCAGGGCGGCAAGAGAGGGGTTGTACATATCCACAACTTTGGCGTAATACTCGATGTTGTCCTCCCCGGTCTTAAAATCATCTTCAAACAAGACGTCTTTCAAGCCATCGAGAATGGTGTACAAATCGTTATAAATCTCATTGGCGTCTGCCAACCCATCTTCGTAGGCTTTAGCCAGTTTTTCCTCTTCCACGCCACGGGCAATGGGGCTCAACAAACGTTCGAGTGCGAGTTCGGCATCCGCGAGCGCTAAACGCGCGGTCTTGACTGCCCGTTCGGCATCGCTGTTTTCCAACTCCACTAAAACCTCGTCGGCGGAGACAGTTTGACCAACCTCTACCGGAAGCCGCTTTACCCGGCCGGTCGTCTCAAAAGCCAAATCCACCGCGGACGACGGCGTTACCCGACCCGATAAAGAAACGGTTTGTAGCAGGTCGCCACGGCGGACGGCCACCACTTGCTCAACCGCTTTCTCACCGCTCGCCAACCACCAGCCACCAAGTGCCAACAAGACGATTAAAATCAAGATCATCTTGCCCCGCTCCCACGCCAAACGCCAAATTTTTCCAATCATCTGAAACCGGAGTTTAACACCAAAAAACCGTTGGGTAAAGAACTGGTTAACTTTCCATCGAACCGCGCGGTTTGTTGATTTCCTCCTCGGCTCGAGCGGCAAGAGCGAGAAAAGCGGCGATGTCGAGGATTTTTAGCCCGAGTACGGCGCCAAGCTGATCCCTTTCGTTCGCGGGAATGGGTGCAGTTTTCATAAGGTTGTTTGTGTGGTTGCTTGGCTCGTAAATCATCATCAATATTGATGGTAATTCTCGAGCTTCAAGAGCTTCTTCATAAAAATTATGGCAAGTTCGTAAATTATAAACCAGCCAATCTGCTGAAAAGCTAAACCGTGTTAGAGTAAGCAGAAGATGAAAAAACTGGGCCTGATTTCGGTGATAATAATTGCGTCTGGCGTTTTAGCTTGGCGCCATTTGAATGTTCGCCAGTCGCCAGTGCTCGATCAAACCAGCGAAAGGATCAATCTCTTTTCTCCGGTCGCCGGCGACGTAATCACCAGTCCGCTTGTCGTCACGGGCCAAGCCCGAGGCGATTGGTTCTTCGAAGCCAGCTTTCCGGTCACACTGGTTAATTGGGACGGGCTAATCATCGCCGAGACGCCGGCTCAAGCTGGAAGTGATTGGATGACGACGGACTTCGTCCCCTTCCTGGCCACGCTTGAATTTGTATCGCCTTACAAAACAGGCGACCAAGATTTTATGCGACGCGGCGCACTAATTTTAAAAAAAGACAACCCTTCCGGCTTGCCCGAACACGATGAGTGGTTAGAGGTGCCAGTAGAATTCGCGCCTAGTCAATTTTAACTTCTAATAATTTTAAAAAACCCCACTCATCGAGAATTTTGACGCCGAGGCGCTGTGCCTCGGCTAGTTTGCTACCCGGGTCGGCGCCGGCCACCACATAATCGGTCTCCCGCGAAACGGTGGAAGTAACGCGGCCGCCGACAAGTTCTACGCGGCGCTTAGCCTCCTCACGCGCGAGACTGACGAGAGTGCCGGTAAACACAAATTTGCGCCCCATCAGTGGACCACTCTTATTGTAATAGAGTGGATTAGGTAAAACTAGTCCGGCCGTCCGCATTTTTTTAATATCAGCTTGATTATCGGCGCGGCTAAAAAAATGGGTGATCGCCCGCGCCGACTCCGGCCCCACCTCGTGAATCACCAAAAGCCGGTCTTCGCTCGCGGCCATTAGGTCGTCAAGGTCGGCAAAATTGCGGGCCAATAAATTAGAGAGATATTCCCCGGTCTGCGGAATGCCCAAGGCGTAAATAAAACGGTGAAGTGGCTGTTGCTTACTTTGCTCGATCTCGCGGAGCAAGTTGTCGGCCGACTTGGCACCAAAGCCCTCAAGCGTCTCAAGTTCCTCTTTTTTTAACTTAAATAAATCCGAGGGGCGTGTGAGTAAGCCCGCCTCAAACAACTGCCGGATGCGGCGTTCACCCAGCCCTTCAATATCAAAACCCAACCGAGAAACAAAATGTTCTATCCGACCGAGAATCTGCGCGCGGCAAGTGATATTGGGGCAGATGGTCTGTTTTTTATCACCGCTCATCAACACATCAACACCACAAACCGGACACCGGTTCGGCAAACTAAACTTCCGCGGCTGGCCAGTCCGTTTCTCGATAATCGGTTTAACTACCTGAGGAATAACGTCGCCCGCTCGTTCAATAAGCACCGTATCCCCCACCCGAATGTCTTTGCGTTCGAGCTCGCTCTGATTATGGAGCGATGCCCGTTCAATTGTAATGCCGCCCAATTTAACCGGCTCAAGCACCGCTACTGGCGTCAGCTTGCCCGTCCGCCCCACCTGGACCTCAATCGCGCGCAACTTGGTGGTAACCTGCCGCGGTTTGAATTTGAGTGCAATGGCCCAACGCGGATTGCGCGTTCTCCATCCTAGCCGTTCTTGGCTGGCGAGATCATCCACCTTAAACACCACGCCGTCAATTTCAAAATTTAAACTATCGCGCCGGTTTTCTGTTTGCTCGTAATAAGCGCGCAAATCATTAAACGTCGAGCAGGTTTTAATTTGCTCACGGTTAACGGGCAATCCCCAAAGCGGTAGAGCCCGCAACACTTCGCTGTGCCGTTGGAAACCTTGAGTCCTAGCCCCGAGCAGTTCATATAAAAAAATGTGGAGAGGGCGTCCGGCCGTAATTCGCGGATCAAGTTGGCGCAGAGAACCAGCGGCGGCATTGCGCGGATTGGCAAACAGTTCTTCGCCCCGCTCGCTCCGCTCGCGATTGAGCGCTTGGAACTCATCGAGGCGCATATAAACTTCGCCGCGCACCACTAGATGCGCGGGATAAGGGTGGGCCGCGTCAGCCGTCAGCACGAGCGGCATCTCGCGGATCGTTCGCACGTTATCCGTCACATCTTCCCCTGTTTCGCCGTCGCCGCGCGTAACGGCGAGCACCAAGCGGCCATTGTTATAAACGAGTTCAATCGCCAAACCGTCATACTTGGGTTCAGCCACGAAATCCACCGCCGCGCCCCCAAGCCCCTCGCTTACCCGTCGCAGAAAATCATCGAGCTCGGCCACTCGGTGGATCGTCTCAAGCGAGAGCATCGGCGCGGGGTGCCGAACGGGACGCAACTCCGCGCGCGGCGCGGCGCCCACTCGTTGCGTCGGACTCTCGGGCGTAACCAGGTCGGGACGCTGGCGCTCCAACTCCTCTAATCGCCGTAGCAAGGCGTCGTACTCGGTGTCGCTAATTTGCGGCTTATCCTCCACATAGTATTGACGATTGTGGAAGTTTATTTCTTCGCGCAAATGCTTAATTTCTTGCTCGATAGACTCAGTCATCGCTTATCATTCTACTAATAAGCGGTGGGTGGTGCTATACTGGCCGTGATGTTAGTCATAGCCCTCTCCTGCTCGCCCTCGCGGGGCTACAATTCCGATACGATGCTTGATCATTTTCTTGTCGGCCTGCGCCAGGTGCCAAACTTGGAAGTCAAAAAAATTTATCTCGAAGACGTCCCGATGGCGCACTACAATTTTGCCAACAGCCAAGGCCCGCTCCCCGAAGAGGCTTCTTTCCGCGCCCTCACCGACGAACTCCGCGACCAAGCCACGGGCCTCGTGATTGCCACACCGACCTACAACTTTTCCGTCCCAGCCCAACTTAAAAATTTTATTGATCGAATGCGATTTATTGCGCTTGATATGAAAGCGCGCAACCGACTCGGCCAGCCGGTCGGGCAACTGAGGCACCTTAAAACCTACTTTCTCGTCTCGGGTGGCACGCCCACCTGGGCACAAAGAATTTTGTTTTTCGCTTTCCCGCCATTCTGGCTCCGCGGCGTCTTCCTCTATTTTGGCGCGCAAGTCATCGGCGCTTATTACAGCGGCGATGTGCGCGCCAAGGACAATCAAAAAATCTTAGCCGCCTGTGAGCGGCGTGGCCGGCGCTACGGAGAATGGATCAGTGCTGACCACGGTAATCGCTTCCTTGAACGCCTCTTCTGGCGCCCGCCGCAGAGAGATAATTAGTTGATCGCGCGAACAGCTTGGCGCGCGAGATCGCGTGCCTCTTTTGCCAACTCAATGGCCTCATCGTAATCTTCGTCAGCGTAAGCGTCATCGGCGTCGTCAAGCTTGTCTTCCGCGTCATCGAGCAAATCCTCGGCTTCATCTACGTCGTCTCCGTCGCGGTCGGCCTCGCGGATCTTGTCACGCGCGTCGCCGATTGCATCGTCGGCATCATCAATCGCTTCATCAGCTTCTTCTTCATCCCCACCCAAATCTTTTACAATATCTTTCGCCAACTCCACCGCTTCCTCGGCGTGATTGCGGGCGCGGCTGTAATCCCGCTTGATGAAAGCGTAAAGTCCGTCAACTAGTTCTTCTTTTCCGTCTTCCCAATCTTCTTTCTCGCGAGCAACATCTTCACCATCATCATCGGCATCATCAATTCGGTCTTCAGCATCATCGAGTAGGTCGCGGGCCTCTTCTAAAAGTCGACGTACAGTCTCCTCTTCTCGGTAACGATTTTCCAATTCTGCTTTCTCGGTTTCCAAACGTTTAATCGTCGCAATATATTCGTTAACCTTGTCCACAATTTGCTGGATCGTTGGCGAAGCGGGCGAGCTGGCCACTGGGGCCACAGCAGAAGAAGCGGGGGCAGTAGCGACATTAGAAACAGGAGTCAATGACGACGTCTCGGCGCTATAAGCCACTCGTGTTTTACTCCCCAAAACACCACTCGCTGGCGTGACACCCTTGGCAGCTTGCCAGCGCGCCAAAGCGCTTTTCGTCATCTCGCCAAAGCGATCAGTCTCCGACCCGGGTGAACCCGGACCATAGGGTGCGACAGTAAATCCGGACTGATTCAAAAACTTTTGCAGGCACAGCACATCCTCACCTGTCGCCCCCACCTCCAAATCTCTAGTAAATTGGCAAGTAACGGTTTCGGCCCTAATCATGTCGGGAAAAATTAACATCCCGCCACCGAGAGTGGTCACCGCCAAAAAGGTTTTGAAAGTTTTCATAACCGCGATTATAACACAATGACTCTTGTTGCGTTATACACAATGCTATAATGCCATCATATGGAAACAGAGAAAAAATGCCAAAGCGGGTGGTGCCGATCGTCCGGTAAATGCGACGGCGGGAATCTCGTTTGGTTTCTTGGAGCCATTGGCGCGGCTGTTTATTATCTCGGCCTAGCCGAAACCTTTGGGCAGGGAGTAATTGCTTTTCTCAAAGCTCTCGCTTGGCCCGCCTTTTTGGTTTTCAAACTACTGACGGCATAATAGGAAACGCAAGAAACGCCGCCCTCCTATTCCAAAAAAAGTAGGGCGAACATTGCAGCCAAACCAACAATCATCGCGACGAATTGGAGTAATGAATGCCAGCCAGATTTAGTCTTATGCATTTCCGGAATCAGGTCGGTCATCGCGATGTAAATAAAACCGCCAGCCGCTAGCGGGATGAGCCATGTAACAAGAAACTCGGCCACTTGCCCAACGAGCAGAGCCAGCGCCGTCCCTACTAGGGCCATTAACGCAGAGAGAAAATTGAACCACAACGCCCGTCCAGCTGAATAGCCAGCGTGGAGCAAAACACCAAAATCACCTATTTCTTGGGGAATCTCATGGAGAATAACCGCAATGGTTGTGGCCAAGCCGACTTCCAAACTTACCAGATAACTGGCGCCGATAATTAGACCATCCACAAAATTGTGTACTCCGTCGGAAAAAATGACCATCCGGCCAACGGGATGAATCGCCGGACAACGCTCGCCACCCACCTCGTGATGATGCCAATGCAAAAACTTTTCTAGCGCAAAAAAAATGAGCACGCCGCTGATAATCGCGAGAGAAACCAGCGCCGGGTTACTCGACCCTTCCAACGCCTCGGGGATCAAGTGAATAAAGGCGTCACCCACCAACGCCCCCACCGCCAAGCTCACCAACACAAAAAGGTAACGACGCCAGACCTCAGCTTTAAGCGAAAGAGTAAACGCACCGACAAATGAGACCAGACTCACCGCCAAAACACTACCAACAGAATAGAGATATAAAATCACCTGTTGACTCTAGCACAGATCTGCCCTCGCCTCAAGGGCGCTCAAAATGGGTTTTTGCTAAAATAAAATCGTGCTTGTTGCGTTAATCATTTTTGTCGCCCTTGGCCTGGAACCTAATACAGTTTCGGCCCAAGAGCTTTTTAACGAACATCAGGGTCTCTACCGTGGGCGCGTTGTAGAAATTCTAGACCAAGAAAATCGGGAAATACCGGGAACAGACGCCGAACACCTTGTCCAGACAATTCGAGCGGAAATTCTCACCGGTCCCCAAGCTGGCCGGATCGTTACGATGGAAAACGATTATCTCGAGCTTAAAACCAACGACCGTTTTTATTTAAACCTCAATGTATACATGGACGGCTCGGAAATTTACACCGTTAACAACATCGACCGCCTCGATGCCCTAGTCTGGCTCGCTGTTATGTTCATACTCGCGGTCATCGTTTTCGGAGGATGGCAAGGAGCGCGTTCGCTCTTGGCGCTCGGCGGCAGTTTTCTCGTTATTTTTTACGTCTTGATCCCCGGCCTCCTCCAAGACTGGGATCCACTCCTGACGAGCTTGGCGGTTGCTTCGGGCATCCTGTTTGCCGCCATTTTCTTCACCCACGGGTTCAATCGTGAATCGGCGGTAGCCTACACAGGAACAATGATCGCGGTTTTACTATCAGGATTACTCGCTCTGCTCGCGGTGCGCGGAAGTCGGCTTTCTGGTCTTGCTTCCGACGAATCCGTCTACCTCAATTTGAACACTGGCGGCACGCTTGATTTTACCGGACTTCTTCTTGGCGCGATCATCATCGGCGTGCTGGGCATCCTTGACGACATCGCGGTAACCCAAGCGGCCGTAGTGGCAGAACTTTTCGACAGCAATAAAGAAATGACGCGACGCGAAGCCTATCGGCGAGCTTTGCGTGTGGGACGCGAACACGTTGGCGCGCTGGTAAACACGCTGGTGCTCGCCTATACCGGCGCTTCTCTGCCCATCCTTCTCTATTTTTACCAGTCATCCGCCAGCCCGGGCGCAACGCTAAACTCGGAACTCTTTGCTACCGAGATCGTCCGTTCGATCATCGGCAGCATTGGACTCATTCTAACTGTTCCTATCGTCACCTTGCTTGCCGTGATCTACCTTCGGGGCCATAAAACCAAAACCCGCCATTCGCACCCTTGACAGGCGTGTTACAATTAAAATCAGAAAGGAGGGTAGCCTATGAGACGCTGGATGATTCCGGCCGTGGCACATTGTTGTTGCGGCCAGTGAACGTGGCTCAAGAACGCGGTGCTTACCGTGTTCTTGAGCTTTTTTGTTCAGCCTTTCAGGGCCAGGGCGTCTTCAAGAGCGCCTGGCTCATCCGTGCCGATGCGATAAATTTTTCCGCTTTTCATAGTAAGTTCAACCGCGTCAAAGCCAGAGACATTGAAAATCCACATCTTTGGCCAGAACCACAATCGGATACCCCAGCCGTAATACCAATGGTTTCTTACTTTCCTGACGGACACGATCTCGGCGAGAGGAAACTTTTTGCGGAAAATACCCCAGCCAAAATAGAGTTTCAAAAACTGATCATCAATGGCGACCGTAAGCGTTCCAAACGAGGCAAGGACAAACAGAATTAATGCCATTATGGCGGTTATTGCAAAATTTGTGCCGGAATCAACTGACGGCGGCTCGGCTCTGGCCGTAATTTGAAGCCAGGCAAAAAACACAAGCACGACCAGCGTGATAACTATCATCAAGTAACCAATTTGCGTGTGTTTATAGCGTTCCATATTAGTGAATACCTAAGCCCATTTAATATACCCCCAAACAACGCTTCGGCAAAAGCAAGGCGAGACCTTGACAATGGCGGGGGTAGTCTAATTTACTGGCTCGCTATTCTTCGAAACTTCAGAACAATGGACTACACGAAAGTATACAAGTATCCGAGCGTGACGCTAAACCAAATGAAAACATTTTTGGCCGAGCGCGAAATGGTTTAGCCCGTTTCTGCCACTTGCCTGCCCGCCATAACCCCGTGTGACGGCGGGTTTGCCCGTGTGTGGAGCTTTGTGCCGGCAGTCGGCACCTTGCATCTCTTCGCACCATCCCCACCGCGTTGCCCAGTTTTGCGCGAATGGCGAAATGGCGCTACACGGAATTTGACAGCGCGTTTTCTACGATTTTCTGTTGTCAAAATATCTGCAAGTTTTTATAATACAACCAAAAGGTCGATAATTAACCAAACACTAACAAGCAAAGGAGGTGAACTATGCCAATTGTTCCATGGAGACCATTCTCTGACTTGGAAAAATTCTTTGAGGATGACGACTGGCTTATGCCGGTATTTCCGCGCATGAGCCTGAAGCAGCCGGCGATGGATGTGAAGGAAACCAACAAAGAAGTGATCGCCGAAGTGGAAATTCCGGGCTTTGATCCGGAAAAAGTGGATGTGTCGGTTGAGGACGGCGTGCTCAAAGTAAAAGGAGCGATGGACGAGAAGAAGGAAGAGAAAGAGAAAGATTACTGGCGGCGCGAAATCCGCAGGGGTTCGTTTGAGCGGTTGGTACGCCTGCCCTCCGCGGTCAAAGAAGACGCGGTGGAGGCGACTTACGAAAAAGGCGTTCTCAAGATCGTGATGCCCAAGGCCGAAGCCAAACCCTCATCCAAAGTCAAAATCCAGGTCAAGGAAAAATAAAAATCCCTCGCTATCCCCTAACGGGGGATTTTTATTTTTCTCAAGCTACAAACTCTTCGGAGCTTTTTCCAGCTTCACTTCAACCGTTTTTTCGCTCCCTTTGTGCAAAATCTTCAATTTGACGACATCTCCGACCTGCTTCTGACGGATGATGCTGGCAAGGGACTTTCCATCATCGAGTTTTATGCCGTCAACCTCAAGAATGATGTCGTTTTCCACAATACCGGCTTTGTCTGCCGGAGAGCCGGGAATAACCGCCAAATCCTCGGCAGTTTCTCCGCGCAACACCAGGACTCCGTAATCAACCGATAGGTTATTTTTCTTTTTCAAGGTTTCCGTTATCTGCACATAGCGAACGCCAAGATACGGCCGCACGATCTCGCCATGCTGCTTGACCGACTCGGCGATACTCTTCACTGTATTGCTTGTTAACGCAAAGCCGATATTTTCCGCCCCGCGCTCCACCGCAACATTTACGCCAATGACACTGCCCTTAATGTCCAAAAGAGGGCCGCCCGAGTTACCCGGGTTAATGGCTGCGTCCGTTTGGATAACTCCCTCCAGTTGCTCCGATCTGCCAAACATATCTCCGGCGGTAATGGAACGGGAGAGGCCGGAGACCACGCCGACCGATACCGAATTGCGAAACTCGGCCAAAGCATTGCCAATGGCAATCACGGTCTGGCCGGGCTTTAGCTTGTCGGAATTGCCGAACGAAAGATACGGAAAGCCGCTGCCCTTTACCTTCAAAATCGCCACATCAAGCGCGGAGTCTTTGGCCAATATTTCGGCGTCGTATTTTTTACCGTCATTGGTCAGCACCGTGTACTCGGCTTTGTCATCGTCCACCACATGCTTATTGGTGACGATATAGCCGTCAGATGAGATAAAGAACCCCGAGCCGCCGCCGACCTCACGCTTCTCCGTGCCGTTCTGCTTTTGTTGGGGCACGCGGAACCGAAAGCCGTTGGGGCCGAAGAAGTTATTGAAAAAATCATCGCTGAACGGATCAAATTCCTGATAGTACTGCTCGATGACGGGCACGTCTTTGGTAATGACGATGGAAACAACCGCCGGGCTGGCTTTTTCAACCACATCGATAATCCGCGACTCTTCGGCCGGCACGTCCGTCTTGACCGTTTCGTTTCCTGGGAGGAGCGGCGCGGCGCTTTTATTCAAAAATGAGACGATGGCGTTTGAAAAAGAGCCGCCGTTTGAGGCCAAAATCGCGCCGCCAATCACGGCCAATATCACGACCGTCAAGACGCTCGAGCAGACGCTTACCAAAATGGTGTTTTTGTCGTGCCGTAGAAAGGTTTTGAATTTCTCGTTCATATTTTCAAGTTTATTTTATAAAAAAGTTTTTTGCCGATCAAGATGTTTTCGACGCTTTTTCGGGTTTTTCAGCATGCGCGGCGATTTCCAAATTACAGCTATGATGCTCTTTGCACCACGCTTCGCATTTTTTCGCCCATTGCTCATCTTTGTACTTCAGATGGCACTCGGGGCGTTCGTAAAGTTTTTGCTGGTTGTCCGCAAAAGCAAGGCGAGACCTTGACAATGGCGGGGGTGGTCTAATTTACTGGCTCCGCATCGTGAACGATGTTAGAACGATTATAGCACGGCAGAATGGGTATATTTACATACCGGATTTGAGGGAACACGCGTCAGCTTGACTTTTTCTAACCGTGTGATACCATATTAGTGTTGGTCTTTGAGAGGATAAACGAACACATTTTACGGAAGGAGAATACTCGTGAAAGAGGAAATTGGCCTGATTTCCGGCTTGCTGGTAACGGCAAGCGTAGTGCCGTATGCCATACGCACCTATCAGAACAAAATCCACCCCAATCTGGTTAGCTGGAGTATCTGGGCTGTTCTTGGCCTAGCTCTCCTGTTGACCTATCGCAGTTCTGGGGCAACGACTAATGTTTGGCCAGCCGTATTTGGTTTTACTAATCCACTCCTGATTACCATTCTGGCTTTCTGGAGAGGAGAGAAAAAGAAACCAAACGGGCTGGAAGTCGCGTGTCTCGTGGTTGGTATCCTTGCCATCGTTTTGTGGTGGTTTGTGCGAGACTCAAAATATCTCGCCCAATATGCCCTCTACATTGCGATTGCCGCCGACCTCTGCGCCGCCATTCCCACCATCGCGTTCGTCTGGAGCACACCAGATGGCGACCGGCCGTTTGCGTGGACGTTGTTCGGAATTGGATATGGATTGGGTATCCTCGCGATTGAAGAGCACACCTTCGCCAATTACATCTTGCCCATCTATATGATGCTCGGCAGTTCCTCGGTCGCCGCCATTCTTGTATCGCATCGCCTCAAACAGCGAACGCCGATAGCAGAATGGGTATGAATATAGCCCCCGCGCGTGGTTAAACACTACGCGGCGGGGGTTTCGTTTTTTGAGGACAAAAAACTCCCCGCGTAGGAAGTTCTTTGTGGGAGTAGCAAGCGAGAGATTTCGCTTTCCAGCCCTCAATTATGCTCCAATCCTGTTGCGCAGACAGGGTATGCTCGGCTGGACTCTTGATGTGTCCGTAAACCAGTGGTCGCTTTTCACCGCTACCTTCGTCCTTGCGGACAATCCACCGCACAATGGCGGATGACGGACTTAATTCACGACCCCCGTTGCTGGCAAAGCCAACAAACACCAACTCTCACTACTCCGATTAAAGTATAGCAGATTCATCTAAAAATCCTTCGCCATATACTTTTTAGAAAAGAGGTTTTCAAAAAGATAGTGGGTTTATGACCAGCAAGATTCGATAAGTACTCACTTTTGTTGAAAAAAGCTCGCTCTTCCCATGCGTGTTTATTATTTAAGTTTCTCATCTCTCCGCTGAATTTACCATGTAATACTTCTATATCCTCGTATTCCGATCTGTGCTGTCTCTGCATTTTTTCCCACTCAATCTGTTGTTGTTTCAGTAACATTTCTGCTTCCCACTTATTGTATTTTTTGCTTTGTTTATATAGAAAAATATTCCAAATAATACTTGCCAAACCTCCGAGTGATCCAATTTTTAGTATCACATCTATAAACAACGGCCAATTTATTTCCATCATTGGCTCCCCGGGTAGGATTCGAACCTACGACCAATCGCTTAACAGGCGACTGCGCTACCACTGCGCCACCGGGGAATAAACTTTCTTCACTGGCTATGTTATCATCGTATTTGTATGTATATCAAGGTTAAAGTAACTCCGGGCGCGAGACGAGACAGTGTGGTGAAAACGGCCGCCGGCCATTACGAGGTTTCGGTTAAAGCGCCGCCCAAGGGCGGACTGGCCAATCAGGCCGTGCACAAATTGCTCACCACACACTTAAACCTCGCGCCCCATCAAGTGAGACTCGTCTCCGGCCACCGCTCACCGGCTAAAACTTTCAGTCTCCATTAAAGATGGCCAGCACGCCGCTCGTTAGCCGCCCGATTGCGGCCACGCTCATCCGTCATGGGGCAGTTGGAGTTTTAGCGACCGACACTATTCTCGGGTTGGTAGCATCGGCCCTCGACCGCTCAGCCGTTGAACGCTTATATCGCCTGCGGGGTCGCCCGACGCGCAAACCGTCAATTATTCTCATCGGCCGATGGTGCGATCTGCACCAATTTGATCTCGACTTAACGCCGGCTCGCCGACGCTCACTACACCACTACTGGCCCGGGCCGTTTTCCCTTATCCTGCCGCTCACCGCTCGAGGGCGAAAGCGCTGGCCGCATCTCCATCGCGGCGGAAAAACACTCGCCTTGCGCCTACCGGCAGATAATTACTTTCGCCGATTACTGGTCGCCAGCGGCCCGCTTATCGCTCCCAGCGCTAATCCGGAAGGTCAACGCCCAGCCGCCACACTGCTCGAGGCGCGCGCTTATTTCGGCAACCAGTTAGCTTTCTACGCCCCGCGCCGCGGCGCCAAGTCGCTGCGGCGCCCCTCGACCTTAATTGATCTAACTGGCGAAAAACCGAGGGTAATCCGCAGTTGACCGCCTCTTTTCTCCGTGCTAGACTGCCAACATATGGATAATAATAAAATGTCTTTGGGTGTTCCGGCCGCTATTGTTCTTGCCGGATTAGTCATTGCCGGCGCAATTTTTTTCCGCAGCCCGAGTTCCGTATCGACAGACAGCCAAACCGCCATGATGGGCCTCGTCGCGAAAGACGTAGAGACGCTCAGCGCTGATGACCGCCTTATCGGTTCGATGAATGCACCTATTAAAATCATTGAATATTCTGACCTTGAATGCCCGTTCTGCAAGGCCTTCCACCGCGCGGCGGCGCAAGTAATGGAAAAGTATAAAGCCGGCGGGGAACTCGCTTGGATCTTCCGCCACTTCCCGCTCGATTCGCTCCACTCCAAAGCCCGGGCCGAAGCCATCGCTGCGGAATGCGCACGCGTTCAGGGTGGAGATGAAGCTTTCTTTGCTTACATTGATCGGGTCTTTACGATCACTCCCTCAAACAACGGCTTGGACTTAGGCGAATTGGCGAAAATTGCTGGGGAACTGAAACTTGATTTAGCCGCTTTCGAGGCTTGCCGCGAAAGCGAGGCCCCAGCGGCGGTAGTCGAGTCGCACCTAAAAAATGCTTTAACTATCGGCGCTGACGGCACACCGTTCGTAATCCTTGCCGATGGCGACAAGTACTACCCGCTCTTCAAAACCGGAATCCCAGCTGAAGGGAGCGATTTGGCGAAAGCCGTCGGTGCTGAACTCACCACTCTTTTCCAAGCGGAAATTGCCAAATTGCGCGCGGGCAACTAGTAACCGAGCAGTTTCTGCACTTTCGGATGATTACGAATTTTCTCGTGGGCTTTGGCCTCAATCTGTCGGATGCGCTCTCGCGTAACCCCGAACTCTCGCCCCACCTCTTCTAAGGTGCGCATAACGCCATCAGTTAAACCGTGGCGCATTTCTAAAATACTTCTCTCTTTGGGGGTGAGGTCGGAAAGAATCTCTTGAATTTGATCGCGCAAGATTCGACGCGAGGAATCCTCGCCCGGGGAAGCGATCTTGTGGTCGGGTACCAACTCCGCCAATGTGGATTTATCTTCGTCGTTGTTCGTCGGCTTATCGAGCGAGGTCGTGGTTTGATCAATTTTTTCAATCGTGTGGATTTTGTCCACCTCCACCCCCATCTCGGTCGCAATCTCAGACGGCAATGGCTCGCGTCCCAGATCTTGTGTTAATCGCCGCACGACCTGCTTATATTTAGAAATTGTTTCCACCATATGAACCGGGATCCGGATCGTCCGCGACTGATCCGCGAGCGCGCGAGTAACGGCCTGTCGAATCCACCAAGTGGCATAGGTGGAAAATTTGTATCCTCGCGTCCAGTCAAACTTTTCCACCGCTTTAAACAAGCCCAGATTCCCCTCTTGGATAAGATCAAGCAGAGTCATATTGGCGCTCCGGCCGATGTAACGCTTAGCGATCGACACCACCAACCGCAGGTTGGCGTTAGCTAACGCCTTTTTAGCTTCTTCGTCGCCGGCCACAATCCGCCGCGCCAGTTCGTTCTCTTCCGCGGCGGTGATCAGACGATGCCGTCCAATCTCCCGAAGATAAATTTGCACCGAGTCGAGATTGCTCCCGTAGCGGCTCGATAACTTGCCGCCCTCCAAAGCCGTGCCACCCACCTCTTCCAAATTAACGTCTTCCAACAACCCTCCTTCCTCCAGCACGTCAATCCGCGCGGCTTCTAGCTGATCATACAACAGAGTCAAATGATTCAAATCATTCTCAATCTGGGGGAATTCCTTCAAAATTTCGGTATAGGTGATAAAGCCGCGTTGCCGGCCTTTGGTAATAAGGTAATTGATTTTATCCTCTCTCTTTTTTTTCGCCAACGCTTTTTCTTTAAGTCGAGCTTTGGGTTTGGTTTTTGCTTGCGGTTTAGGTTTAGTTTTTTTGGCCATTGTTTTCAAGTTGGCTTAATTGGCGTGTGATATCTTGGCATTTTTTTAAATAATTGTCGATGGCGGATTCGTCTTGAACAGTTTCGGCTTTTTTTAACGCGAGCAGGGCTTGACGCAGATCGTCCCGCTTGTTTTCCATCTGCCAGTGGCGCAACAAGTCGCGCCATTCGAGCGCGAGATCCGCCACGCCGGCAAACGCCAGTTCCGCGGCCAAAGCCAGCTGCTCCGAACGCTCACGCCAGTGAGCCAGCCGTCTCTGCCAGTGGGCTTCTTCAAACACCGTCACGAAATCGTGCTTGGCGGAATCCAAATCAAGCTCTGGTTGCGAGAGCGCCTGTTGCCAAAACCAAATACCAAACAAGCGTTCTTCAATCAGGGTAAGACGCGAGTCTCGCACTGACTTGGTGACCGGTAGAACGGCAGAGGTTGGGGAATTTTTCACCGGCGCTACCCGGGCCCGCCAAGTTTGAAAATCATTACGCACCGCCTCGGGCGTTAAATTCAATTCTTCGGCCAAACGCTGGAGAAAAAAATCCTCGTCGGCGCGATGCGGCAAGGCGGCCAGCAAAGGATAAATCTCCTCCCGGGCTCGTCGAGCCCTGGTCGGAGCATCCCCCGCTTCGCGACGCAAAACCTCAAACAAAAAATCGAGCATTGGGCTAGCGGTTTCAACCGCTTGCGCAAACGCCGCCGGCGCGCGCTGGATCAGGGCGGCCGGATCGGAACCGGCGGGCAACAGGGAAAGTCGTACCGTAAACCCCTCGGCCAAGGCGAGACCGAGCGAGCGCCGCGCCGCGCGTACCCCGGCCTCATCCGGATCGTAAATCATGGTCAGTTGATCCGTCAGCCGGCGGATCAGACGCAAGTGATCAGCGCTTAAAGCCGTGCCCGAGACGGCGACTGTATTGGTCCACCCAGCCTCATGGGCCAAGACAAGATCAAACTGCCCCTCGACGAGCAAAGCAAAGCCTCGCTCCCGAATTCCCACCTTGGCGCGATCATAACCGTAAAGCAGGCGTGATTTATGATAAATCGGGGTTTCCGGAGAATTCAAATACTTCGCGCCCGGAGCCTTCTCACCGGTGGTCGGCACAAGATAGCGCCCGGAAAAAGCTACCGGCCGACCAGCGGAATCAAACAAGGGAAACATTATCCGACCACGAAAGCGATCAAAATAACCTCCTCCAGTCTTAGCCACTACCAAACCAGAATTAACCAAAAGCGTCGGCGCCAAACCGCAACCGACCAGGTGGTCAAATAAAGCGCGCCAATCGGCGGGGGCAAAACCAAGACGCCAACGCTCAACCGCCGCCGCCGACACACCACGCTCCAAGAGATAACGGCGAGCTGGAGCGCCCACGGCTGAACGTAAGTTAGCAGTAAAAAATTCAGTCGCGGCTTCAATCACCTCCCGTAAACGCTCTTCTGCCGAAGAAGATCGAGCTTCAGCCCGGAGGGTTACGCCGGCTCGTCCGGCAAGAATTTTCAACGCACCCAGAAAATCTAGCCCCTCAATCTCTTCCACAAAACTAAAGATGTCGCCGCCACGGTTACAACCAAAACAGTGATAGGTCTCCCGCTCTGGCGACACGAAAAAAGAGGGGGTTTTTTCGTTATGGAAAGGGCAACGCGCTTTCAAGTGGCGACCAGCGCGCTCCAGTTTGAGATACGATCCCACAACCTCGGCAATTCCGAGTCGGCTTTTAATCTGCTCGACGGTCCCCGACATCGTCTTTATGACGACGGGTGGTTTTCCGGAATTTCGGGTTCAGCGGGACGCGCCAAAGCGGCGTAGTCCGCCCGCAAACCAGTACCAGCGGGAATAAGACGACCAATAATAACGTTCTCCTTAAGTCCGCGCAGACGATCAACATCACCACGGACGGCCGTCCGGATAAGCACCTTTGTTGCTTGCTGGAAAGAAACTGCGGCAAGAAAACTGCCAGAATTAAGCGACACTTCGGAGATCCCCAAAAGCGCCACTTCGCCCGACGCCGGCCGGCCACCGCGAGCGACAACCTCTTCATTCTCCTCCTCTAAGTCAATCATTTCCACAAGCTCGCCTACTTCAAAACGGGCATCGCCGGCATCTTTGATCCGCCGCCGTGAAAACATTTGCCGGACGATTAGTTCCAAATGGCGGCGGGAAATCGCGGTACCGACCAAGGCATAAATCCTACTGACCTCGTTGATAATGTAATTCTCCGTGGCCTCTCTTCCCGCTAAACGGAAAAGATCGGGCAAGTTAACCGGGCCATCGGTAAGCATCTGACCTTTTGCCACCTTCTCGCCCGTCTTAACCGTCAGCACCCGCGGTTGATGGATCGTATATTTAAACTCTCTCGTGCCATCCGCGGCCGTGGTCTCGCTGAGTATCGTTACCGTCTGGGTCTTGCCATCAGTGCTAATCTGGCCCACAACGCCGGCCACCTCGGCCAACGTTGCTTGGTTCCGCGGTTGACGACGGTCAAACAGTTCTTCGACCCGCGGCAAGCCACCCACGATATCACCGCCAACGTCCACGCCGCCGGTATGTTTTGTTCGCATTGTCAATTGGGTCCCCGGCTCACCAATCGCTTGCGCCGCCACGATACCCACCGCTTCACCCAGCGCCACTAAGCCGCCGCGGCCGTGATCGCTCCCATAACATTGACGACAGACGCCGCGCGACTGAAGACAAGAGAGGGGTGAGCGCACTGCTACGGCTTCTACCCCCGCTTCTTCGATCATCTGCGCCTCCTCGCGAGTCAAAAGATGCCCGCGACGGAACAAACTTTGACCAGCGGCATTTTTAACCTCGCGCGCCAAGACTCGACCGCGAAGCAAGTTGGCAAAATTCCGATCAAAGTCAAGCAAGTGACGCCGAGTCAATTCGCGCCCCTTCTTTTCTCCGCAATCGTCGGCCGAAATAACGACCTCCTGCGCCACGCTCACCAAGCGTTGGGTTAAATAACCCGCCTTGGCGGTATTCAACGCCGTATCGGTTAGAGTTTTCCGCGAACCGTGAGTGGTAGTAAAATACTCGAGCGGCGACAAGCCCTCTTTGTAAGACGGCACGATGGCAAAATCAATCGGCCGCCCCGCTGGGTTGACGATCAATCCTTTCATCCCGGCCATCTGCGTTATCTGGCCAAGCGAGCCGCGAGCGCCCGACTTCAACATATAAGTCACCGAACCGTGAGGATCTAGGGTCTCGGGCAAAACTCGCTCGATCTCGTTTTTGGCCGCCGACCACACCTTGAGACGCAAACGATAACGCTCTTCTCGTGACAGAAAGCCGTCGTCATATTTCTCGTCTAGGTCGGCAATTTGACGTTTGGCGGCTTCAATAATATCCGTCTTTTGTGTCGGGACAATGACATCATCCACCCCCCAAGTAATACCCGATCGCGTTGCCCAGTAAAAACCGAAGTCTTTGATTCGATCAAGCAGAAAACTGATTTCCGTCGCGCCGTGACGAGCAATCAAATCGTTGAGTATGCCGTTGAGATCTTTGATTGCCACCGCCTGATCGATAAAAGGATAATCTGATGGCAGACTTTGATTGAAAAGCAGGCGGCCAACGGAAACCGTCGCCAAATCGGCTGATAAATTGGCATATTTGGGATTATTCCGATCCACGCGTACTCGCAACGGCGCCCGCACATCCACTGCGCCAAAATCATGGGCGAGCAGAGCGTCGTCGATGGAGGCAAAAACCTCACCGGCACCAAGAGCGTCATCACGCAAGGTGGTCACCCAGTGGCAACCGAGCACGATATCCATTTTAAGCGAAACCACCGGATTGCCATCACCCGGCTTCAAAATATTGTGATCGGCGGCAATCAGTTCGCGCGCCTCGCGCTGGGCCGCGGCCGACAACGGCACATGCACCGCCATCTGATCGCCGTCAAAGTCGGCATTAAACGCCGAGCAAACCAGTGGATGAACCTGAATCGCGCTACCCTCGATCAACACCGGGCGAAAAGCCTGAATGCCCAAACGATGCAGAGTCGGTGCACGATTTAACAGCACATATTTATCGCGCGTCACTTCTTCCAAAATTTCCCAAACCTCCGGCACCTGATCGTCAATCAAACGCCCGGCTCCGCGCACGTTGAAAGCCAGTTCGTCAGCCAACAATCGCGCGATAATAAATGGTCGGAAAAGTTCTAGCGCCATCATCTTCGGCAAACCACATTCTGACAACTTGAGATCCGGGCCAACGACGATCACACTGCGGCCCGAATAATCCACCCGCTTGCCAAGCAGGTTTTGCCGGAAACGTCCTTGTTTGCCTTTCAAACTATCAGACAGAGACTTGAGCTCGCGTCGATTAGCGGCCGGGCCGGTATTGCTACCGCGGCGCATAGAATTATCAATCAACGCGTCGACGGCTTCCTGCAAAATTCGTTTCTCGTTCCTGAGGATGACATCGGGGGCATTTAATTCGATTAACTTTCGCAGGCGGTTGTTGCGATTGATCACCCGGCGATAAAGATCGTTCACATCGCTTGTGGCATGGCGGCCACCCTCGAGCGCCACCATCGGCCGCAAATCGGGCGGAATTACCGGCAAAGCCGATAAAAACATCCACTCCGGTCGCAATCCTGCGCGGCGTAAAGATTTAACCAAATTAAGACGTTTTTGCATTTTCGTCCGTTCGCCGGCGGCTGCTTTCGTCAAAGCCGTGGTAATTTCCGCTTCTAACTTTTCCAGATCGGTTTCGGCACACAAGCGATAAACCGCCTCCGCCCCGATTCCGGTTTCAAAAACCGGACCGTATTTTAGAGATAGACGATGATAGCTCATCTCATCGAGCACTTGGCCAACAGCGAGACTCTGGAGCACCCGCCGAGCGGCTAAATAAGTTTCTTTCAGTTTGGCCTGCGCTCGCTCGTCGCGCAAATTTTTGACTTTCGTCTTATATTCTCGCGACAACTCGATTTCCATCCGACCGCGCTCTTCGTCATTCACGCGGGTTACGATGTAGCCGGCAAAATAAATCACCTTCTCGAGATCGTTAACCGAAAGATTGAGGAACAATCCCAGCCGCGAAGGCACTCCGCGCAAAAACCAAATATGCGCCACCGGGCTCGCAAGCTCGATATGCCCCATCCGCTCTCGGCGCACAATGGAACGCGTAACCTCGACCCCACAACGCTCACAGACGATATCCTTGTAACGGATTCGGCGATATTTACCGCAATAACACTCGTAATCTTTTTCCGGGCCAAAAATTCTTTCGTCAAAAAGCCCGCCGCGCTCACTCCGTCCGGTACGGTAATTGATCGTCTCCGCTTTCGTTACTTCGCCATAAGACCACTCTCTAATCCGCTCTGGCGACGCGAGACGCAAAGTGATCGATTGGAAATCTGGCGAAAAGCTGGTGCGCGATTTCGGTGGTTCGTTTTTAATCATGATCAAAAATTTTCGTTGGATTATTTTAAGTCCACATCAAGAGCCAGTCCGCGTAGTTCATTCAACATCACATGGAACGAGGCAGGCAAATTGGGTGGCCGAATTGATTCGCCCTTAATAATGGAATCAAAGGCCTGCGACCGACCGGCAATATCGTCGGACTTAATCGTCAACATTTCCTGCAAAGTATAAGAGGCGCCATAGCCCTCCAGCGCCCAAACCTCCATTTCGCCGAAACGTTGGCCACCACGGCTCGCCTTACCGCCAAGTGGTTGCTGGGTAATAAGGGAGTAAGGACCGATCGAGCGCATATGCAACTTGTCTTCCACCATGTGATCAAGTTTAAGGATGTACATCACGCCCACGGCCACCGGCTGATCAAACGCCATGCCTGTTAGACCGTCATACAAACGGACTTTGCCGTTCGCCGATACACCAGCGGTCACCAGTTCCTGTTTAATTTCTTCGTCCGTCGCGCCGGTAAATGACGGCGTGATCGCTTGGTAGCCCAGGCGCTCGGCCGCCAAACCAAGATGCATTTCAAACACCTGACCAAGATTCATCCGGCTGGGCACACCAAGGGGAGTCAAAATCACATCCACCGGCGTCCCATCTTCCTGATACGGCATATCCTCGATGGGCAAAATCCGAGCGATTACCCCTTTGTTGCCGTGGCGACCGCAAAGCTTGTCGCCCACGGAGATGTTTCTGATCTCCGCCACCTCAATATGAATCCGTTTGGTGATACCAGACTCCAAACGGTCGCCTCGCTCTCGAGAAAAAACCCGCACCCCAACTACCTTGCCTTTTTTACCATGTGGTAGTCGTTTAGATGTGTCTTTCACGTCACGCGCCTTCTCGCCAAAAATCGAGCGGAGGAGGCGTTCTTCGGCCGTCAATTCAGTCTCCCCTTTCGGAGTTATTTTGCCAACCAGAATATCGTTCGGCTCGACCTCGGCTCCGACTCGGACGATCCCCTCCTCGTCTAAGTTGCGCAACTTAGCTTCGCCCACATTAGGAATGTCGTGCGTGGTAACTTCCGGCCCTAATTTAGTTTCGCGAACATTAATTTTAAACTCCTCAATGTGGATACTGCTGAAGATTTGCTCGCGCACTAAACGCTCCGAGATGATAATCGCGTCCTCATAGTTAGCGCCGCGCCAAGACATAAAAGCCACCCGCACGTTTTGCCCCACCGCGAGCTCACCCCCAGCGCTTGACGAAGTGTCGGCGAGCAGGGCGCCCCGCTTAACCCGTTCTCCCACTGCTACTACTGGTCGCTGGTGGAACACCGTGTTGTCATTAGTTTTGGAAAAGATAACCAAACGATATTCATCAATTTCCCCACTGTCGGTTTTCACTTTAATCAGTTGGCCAGACACATAATCAACCACCCCCGCTCGGCGCGCCGTAATGATGCGCCCGGAATCACGCACAGCGAGTGCTTCCATTCCCGTCGCCACGAGCGGCGCTTCCGGCCGCAGACAAGGAATCGCCTGTTTCTGCATATTCGATCCCATTAGCGCGCGGTTAGCATCATCGTGCTCGAGAAAAGGAATAAGGGCGGTGGCTAGAGAAAAGGCCTGATAGGGGGCAACGTCAATAAAATCAACGCGTTCCCTTGGCACTAGTGTTGGCCGACCATCAAGACGAACCTCGACTCGTTTTTCAAGAAAACGACCTTGATCGTCGTACGGAACACTCGCGTGAGCGATGGCATAATTCTCCTCCTCAAGCCCGCCTAAAAACACGAGCTCCTCGGTAATCGCGCCGTCCCGAACGCGACGGTAAGGAGTTTCCAAAGAGCCGAAACGATTGACCCGAGCATAGTTAGATAACTGCAAGATCAAACCGATATTCGGACCTTCGGGGGTATGGATCGGGCAAACCCGGCCATAGTGGGAAGTGTGCACGTCGCGCACCTCGAGACCGGAGCGCTTACGCGTTAAACCGCCCGGCCCCAGAGCAGACAAACGTCGCAGGTGTTCCACCTCGGACAAGACGTTTTTCTGACTCATAAACTGAGACAACTGATTGGTGTTGAAAAATTCCTTCAGCCGCGCCTGCAGTGGGCGCGGGCTCAACAACGTGATAGGCAGAGTAGTAGAAGAATCAACTGTCGACATCCGATCTTGGATATTACGCCGCATCTGTATCAAGCCAATGCGTAATTTCTGCTGAAGCATTTCGCCCACGCAACGTACCCGTCTCAGGCCCAAGTGGTCAATATCATCCCCAACAGCGTGCGGATCATTATTCAATTTGATGATTTGGGCGATGATCATCTGAAGATCTTCTAGGGTGAGGACGCGGCTCTCGCGACCGATCTCTTCGTTGCCCTCAACCCGATTCGGGCTTTTGGCAAAACGATTATCAAGGCGGAGCCGACCAACGACCGACAAATCATATTTCTCCCGTCCAAATAAGCTGGTCACGAACTCGCGAGCCGAAGCTGTCGTCGCCAGATCACTGTCGCGCAGACGCCGATAAACATCAAGATAACAATCATCCACCGTTTCAGCGCTGTCGCGGGCAACGGTTGTCTCCATGTACGGCACAGCGGAAGGAACATCGCGAAACAAAGCGAGCACCCCCTCGCGGCCGAGAGATTGACCGCCAATATCGGCAAAAACTCGCAACAGAGTAGAGACCGGAAACTTGCGCCGGCGGTCAATCCGCACATAAATTACATCATCGGGCTCCGTTTGGAGTTCAATCCAAGCCCCGCCGGACGGGATAATCTTCGCCCCAAAATAACGCTTGGCGCGGATATCTGTCTCGGTAAAAAAAACGCCGTAACTGCGCGCCAATTGCGGCACCACCACCCGCTCGTTGCCGTTGACGATAAAAGTGCCGTGATTCGTCATCACCGGAAAATCGGCCAAAAAAACTTCCTGTTCGCGTTCTTGGCCGAGAACTTTGTTTTTGAGTTTGACCGTCACTTTCAAAGGCGCGTCGTAAGAGAGCTGGTTCGCGATAGCGTGGCGTTCGTCGAACTTAGGCGCCTCCAAGGTTAATTTATCAAAATAAAGCTCGAATTTTTTTTCTGAATAATCTTTGATTGGAGAAAACTCGGCAAAGAGTTCTGGCAACCCCTTTTTTATTAACCAATCGTAGGAATCTTGCTGGACGGCAATCAAAGGCGGCAGCTCGAGCAGGGGTGGACGATATTTGGAGAAATATTTTTTGGGTCTGGTTTTGGTCATAAAAATAAAGCGCCCGGCCGACAATCAAACGAAAGCAACCGGGAACCAATAAATAATTGCTAGGCAATCAGATTAAAAATAGAAACCAACGGGTTAGGGCGGCTAATAACGCAACCAGACCAACCGCAACACAATCAACTAGTTTGCGAGAGCATTATATATATCCCAAAAATTGTGTCAAGTTTCAGATTGTCAAGCTGTGGATAAAAAAAGAGCAGAACATCAGTCACCCATCGCTTGGCGCAAACGGCAAAATTGGCATTTCGGTTCGGAGCATCGTCGACCCAAAAACGCGAGAGATAAAATCTCCTTGGCCGCGCGCCGAATCGTGTCGGCCAGGTTCTCAATCTCCTCGGGACGAGGCTCAATAATGGCTTGGGCGTAGCGGCCGCTCGGTAGAGGTTCTATAAAATCAAGCAGGGCCGACGACACCTTGTTATTTGAACGCTGGCGACGCTGAAGTAATAAACAATAAAAAAGTAATTGACGCCGATACGCTTCGTCACGGAGCTTGGGCGCGCCGGTTTTATAATCAACAACGCGCCAAGCGCCGTTGGGTAATTCTTCAATTTTATCTATCTTGCCAACCAGTCGTAAAGCGGGCGCAAGTTCCGCCCCCCTAACTTCAAACTCGTTGTGGCGCGGTGGTAACCAGACGCGGCGATAGTTCTCATAATAACCACGGAGCGCTCGTTCTCCCCGTTCGCGCCAACGTCTCTCTTCGTCTAAATCAAGATGCAGAGAGCGGAGGTGTTCGGTAAAACTCGAGAGAAGGAAACGACGATTGGTTTTTTCCCCCCGACGTTGACGTTCGAAAAAACGATAAAGGGCGCGGTGAACAGCCTCGCCGTACAAAAGATTTGGGGAGCGAACGCCGGGCAAACGCAACAAATTTTGGAAAAAGAAACGCCACGGACACTGGAGATAATTATTAAGTCCGGTGGCCGAAAGACCGCGCAAGCGGAAAAGTTCGCGCACGTAAGCGCGATCGGCAAGCAGAGACGGCCGCCCGCGATGGACTAAAGCCTGTCGCGGGCGAGGTGGTTGCAACCAATCCGCGCCTCGTTCGCTCAAACGAGCGTAACGATCTTCCCATTCCGCGACTGGCATATTGGTTGCCAACCGCGAATCAATTTCCGACAAAAACCGACTCGGAAGCAGGTCGTCACCACGCTCGTTTTGCCGCGCGTAACTCACGACTACCCCCCGCCGCGCCCGCGTAAGCGCGACGTAAAAGAGACGCCGCTCGTCCTCCACCTTGCTCTCGGCCACTTCTTGACCGCGGAGCGGGAGATGAAAATCGCGGCGCGCCCGCTCGCCGCCCCAGTGGGCATCATTCGCCCCGACAATAAATACCCAATCAAACTCAAGACCTTTGGCGCGATGCGCGGTGAGCAAACGAACGCCATCACCAAAAGCGAGCGGCTGATTTGGCATTGGTACGCCTTGGGCGGTTAGCAAATCCAAATAAGAGACAAAGTCCAGCAAATTGAAAGTTGGCTTAGTAGCCGTTAAATTCTTGGCTTGACGAAACAACGATCGCAATTTTTCCAAATCACGGGCGGCCGTCGAACGAGTTAAAACCTCGGCCAACCAACCCGATTCCCGCAGCAGTGCTTCAAAAGTTTTATCAACCGGGGCTTGGCGCGCGAGACGATGCCAAACCGTCAATTGCTCAGCCCAACGCCTGATGGGCAACAAACGAGAATGAACTAAAGCAGAAAAAATGGTCTCCCGCTTCGCGCGGGCGAGCAATATCGCTTGATGCACAGCCGCGGCCGGCAGGCGGAGAAATCTCAAAAACAAAGCGGGGGCCAGAACGGCGTCATCGGCCGGATTAGCCACCGCCCGAAAAAGCGTCAGTAGTGGCCAAAGAGATTCCTCGGTTAAAACGTCATCCGCCGCTAAAACCGAGTAACGCACGCCGACACGGTTAAGCGCCCCCATAAGGGGCCAACGATCACGGTTATTACGGTAAATAATCGCAATCTCTGTGGCCTTAACCTTACCCACCCGCAACTTTTCCGCCACGGTGGTCGCTACAAACCACGGTTCGAGTTCTGGCCGCGACCAAGCATAAACTTCCACTCCGGGTTGAGAGGCGGGCGCACCTAACAGACGCGGATGATTAGTTACTGATAACTGCGTGCTCCGCTTCATAAGCGACCAAGCGGCATCAAGCAAGGGTTGGGAAGAGCGGTAATTGCGCCGCAAAGCAATCAAACGAGCGGCGGGAAATTTTTTCTTAAAACGCTCGAAGTTATCAAGCGAGGCTCCCTGAAATTGGTAGATGGCTTGTTTTTCATCACCGACAATAAACAAATTGGGTGAGGCATGGAAAGCACTTAATAATTCCAACAGCTCATTTTGTGCCTGATTGGCATCCTGATGCTCGTCAGCCAAAAAATAGTGAAAACTCTCTTGCAGTTCGGCAAGAAGGGTTTTGTTGTGACGTAGAGCTTTTATGACCTCCATCACCATATCACCAAAGTCATACAAACGCTCCGCGCGCAAGGCCGCCTCGTAGGCGCGATACACGCGAGCCAGCTCGCTGTTTTTCGCGAGTGCACGTTGGCGAGTAAGATGGATTTTCTTAATACGTCCGGCGTAACGACCAGTCCGGTGGTATAAGTCTGGCGTTTGCCGCCAAGCCCGCTCCTCGGCCCCCAGCAAACGGCGAAGTTCTAGCGGACCTACCGTCTCGCGTTTTAGACGTTCAATTTCAACGAGAATCGCTCGCAGATAATGATCAGGGTTACCCGTCGGACGGAGAAAACGAAAATGCCCGGTGGCCAAGACGGTACGCAAAATTTTGATTTGATCAAGAATCGTCGCCGGGGAAGCGCCAACAAGACGCGAAAAAGCGTCGGGATAATCGCCGATCACTTGCCGGCAAAAACCGTGGAAAGTGTGCACCCCAACGCGGTAGGCCTCGGGCCCAATAATCTGCCGCAACCGCTCACGCATTGAAAACACACCAGAACGCGTAAAGGTGAGGGCGAGCAGGGCGTCGGGCGGAGTATCAGTTTTTAACAAAATGTTGGCCAAACGCAAAGTGAGAATCTGGGTTTTGCCTGTGCCCGGCCCGGCGACCACAAACACCGGCCCGTCAATCTCATCCACCGCCCGCTTCTGCTCCGGATTGAGTTGGCGATAGAGTTTATCAAACAACGCACGCGACATAAAAACTACCAAGCGTCATACCACAAAATTACCTTTTGTGCTATGGTCAAATTGCATATGGATAAACCAAGGTTGCTATTTTTGATCACCAAGGGTAATTGGGGCGGCGCTCAACGTTACGTCCACGATCTCGCTACGGCAGAAGATATTCAAAACACTTTTCAAGTAATTGTGGCCACCGGCGCGCAGGGCCAAGCGTTGCCCGAAAAATTACAAACCGCGGGAATAAAAACAATCGTCATTCCCGATTTGGCGCGCGATATCGGCTTGCGGAGTGAGTGGCGAGGATTTTGGCAAATCTACCGCCTGTGCCAAGAATTAAGACCAGCCATTCTCCATCTAAACAGCTCCAAGGCCGCCGTGTTGGGAGCGCTCACGGCTCGTTTTGCCAAGGTGCCGAAAATTGTTTTTACCGTCCACGGTTGGCCTTTCCGTGAGCCACGACCATGGTGGCAAAACGGATTTATCAAACTGGCAAGCTGGCTTACCTCCGCCCTCGCTACTAACGTTATCGTGCTTGGAAAAACAGAGGTTGCGGGTACGCGGTATTGGCCGTTCGTCAAAAATAAAGTGGTTTTGATCCGCCACGGACTACAACCGCCAGCTGGCCTCGGCCGGCAAGTCGCCCGCAGTCAATTATTAACGCGCCTCAATTGCCCCAAGGATTTCTTCGAACAAAAACTGGTCATTGGCTCAATCGGTGAACTGCATCGCAACAAAGGTTACGAGCACGCTCTCCGCGCCTTCGCTTCTCTCCCCAACCGCGAGCGTCTGGCTTACGTTATTGTGGGCGAGGGCGAAGAACGGACGAGGCTCGAACGACTGATCGACCAATACGGCCTACGCGGTATCGTCTTTCCCGTCGGCTTTCTCCCCGAGGCGGCCCGTTGGCTCCAGGCCTTTGACCTGTTCCTTCTGTCGTCAGTCAAGGAAGGTCTGCCTTACGTGCTCTTGGAAGCTGGCGCCGCTGGCTTGCCCGTCATCGCCACCCGCGTTGGCGCTATTCCTGAACTGATAACTGACGGAGAAAACGGCCGCTTGACGCCACCCGCCGATGCCGCCGCTCTGGCGGCGGCGGTGCGCGATCTTGGCGCGAGCGAAAGCGAGCGACGGCGCCTCGGCCTAAATTTGCAAACAAAAATCAGAACCGAGCACACTTTGGACCAGATGGTTGCGGCGACGATGGCCGTTTATCACCGCGCGCGGTAGAATAAAATAGTATGGATGTTCGGCGCCAGCGAGGCTTCACCTTGATTGAACTTTTGGTCGTGATCGCCATTATTGGCATTTTGGCGAGCGTCGTCCTCGTCAGTCTCGCCCAAGCCCGCGTTAAGGCCCGTGACTCGATCCGGGTGCAAAATTTGAAACAAGTAGCCCTCGCGCTCGAAATGTACGCCCTCGAAAATGGGGGGAAATATCCCGATCAGATTCAGACTTGCGGGTCTCTTTCGTCTGACGATAGCCGCGGGGAAGAGTGTTGGCAATGCGGTGTCGATTGCCGTTACGACGCAAGCGCTCTTGAAAACTCCGTTGGCTTATTCATAAAACCACGTCCTTGTGACCCTTCCTTGCCCAACCACAACTCTGACGGAGGGTGCGCTAATAGATTTTTGGGGCTAAACGGAAAAGACCAGGGATTTTTTTATCGGGTCAACAGAAATAGAACAGAATATAAAATTACCATGGCACAAGTGGTGGAAAATTGGGACAACGTTCCTGTAAACATGCAGGATGGGGGATTTTTACCGACCGATCCTGATGACAAAAGCATTTCAATATCTTCTTCAGAAAATTCAAAATATTGGACAAGAAATTGTGGTTTTTTTCCTCCATTCCCCACCCCAGGAGGCATCATCAGCAATTGTATGTCGTGTGACGCTAATGAAACAACCCCCAGTTGCGGTCCCTAAACCCCGCCTAAGAACTCTTTGCCTGACCCACTTTTTCACTTTATCATTTTGTTACTAAATTGACGGTCGTTAGTTTTGTTACAAATAAAAACGGGGTTCAAATTCCACCTAAAAATTCTTTGTCGAGTTCGCTCCGATGCGCTGTGCGCGAGTAACGCCGCATACCGGCGAGAATACCAAGACCGGTAAATTCGGCGAGCAGATGCGAACCACCATAAGAAACGAAAGGCAAAGTCAAGCCGGTAATCGGCAAAAGGCCAACGTTCATCCCGACATTGATGACAAAATGGCTCATCAACATCAGGGCCAGACCAAGACCAAATAACATTTCAAAATTGGTCGCCCCAAGCATTGCGGTAGCGAGCACCCGCCAAACAACAATTAAAAACAGGGAAAAGAAAAACAACACGCCGACGAAGCCCCACTCTTCAGCAAAAGCGGCAAAGATAAAATCGGTTTGGTATTCTGGCAAAAATTTTAAACGCGACTGCGTTCCTTCGCCCAAGCCCTTGCCCCAGAGACCACCCGAACCCACAGCGATCACCGCTTGGCGCGCGTTGTATCCAGCGCCCTGCACGTCGGCCATCGGCTGAACAAAAGTAATAATCCGCGCCTTCTGCACCTCGGTAAAAACGACAAACCACAGCGCGAGTCCAGCCAAAAAAGCTAGCGCGAGCACAATGACCAGATGACGATAAGAAATGCCCGAGGCCGCCGTCATTCCCAGCCAGATTAAAAAAATAATGGCCGCCGAACCGAAATCGCGCTCCGCCAATATAAGTCCAAACGGCACTAGAGCATAAATACCGGAGATAATAATGTGACGCCAATTAGCAATCTCCACATGCCGACGGGAAAAATATTTTGCGAGCAGGAGAATAAGCGCCAGTTTCGTCAGATCGCCTGGCTGAAAAAAAACGTCGCCCAAGGTAAACCAGCTCCGCGCGCCGCGCACCGACTCGGCCACAACAAGCAAGATCACGAGCAGGATCACGCACGTCGCAAATAAACCAAAAACCACGCTACTGCGCCGCAGGAAACGAAAATCTATAAAACTAAGACCGAGCCAGACCACCACTGCCAATCCCAACCAAATTATTTGACGGGAAAAAAAATAATCCTCGCCGGCGAACGAACGCATTGTTACCAAACCGGCGGCGACGAGTGGCGCCACCGCCGCCATAAGCCACCAATCCCAAGCGCCAAACCAGCGGCGCCAGAACCCTTGATTCATCGGAATGTGGACGGCGCGGCATGAGCAAAAACATCAATCACCGCCGGCCTAATGGGTAAAATCTCCGGCCAGGTAAAAGAAACTTCCCGCGTGGTCCCAGCGGGTAAACGCTCGAGAACGGTGGCGCTGGCGGCAAAGGCGTTGCCGGCGCCGTCTGACAACACCGCCGTAGCTTGCACCCCAAACAGTTCTTCATTGGTTGTGTTTTCGAGCGTAGCGCGTACGAGCGGAAGCGGATCGGCGCTAAAATCTCTTTGACGCACAACCACCGGCCGCGACCGCACCCCGCCCCCCGCCCGATACCAAACCGGTAAACCGGTCAATTCAAGCGCCGCCCGCACCGGCGTACGACGGCCAACCGACACGCGCGGCGCAAACACCACAAAACTTTCGCCGGGATTCAAAAACGCCTCACCCTCTTCCAAGCTCACAAGTAAATTATTCGCGTCTACTAACCGAAAACGAAACGGCACCCGAGCGACGCCGAAGTTGGCGTTAGGATTAACAAGCAAGCCGGCGACGTCATACCACTCATCTTGCAGATGGAAAACGCGCGCCCAACCGGCAACCAACGGCTTCGGCTCAAACGGGCAAACAGCCGCGCATGAGCCGCCACAATCCACCCCCAGCTCATCCTGATTTTGCCGACGATCCTCGCAGGTCGGCGACGGCCAAAAATACGCCACACCGGCGGCAAGCGCGCCGGTTATAATCAAAAAAAAGACAAGCAAAAAAAACCCTCGCCGTCGGCCACTCCACGACATACGGCCAGAATTATAACACGTTGAAACCTTAATGCTGGCGACTAGCTACTCTCGCCAGCCCGCCGTTAGGCAGGCCTCGCGACTACCATCGCCTCAAGTGGGCTTAACGTTTGTGTTCGGAATGAGAACAAGTGTACCCCCACCGACGAATCACCAGCATTAAAATTTCAACCGCAAATGCAAACAAAAAAATGGTAAGCAAATTTCCCGATAGGGAAACGACAAATTAGTACGCCTCGGCTCAACGCGTTACCGCGCTTACACCTAGCGCCTATCAACCTAGTCATCTCCTAGGTGTCTACGATACCTAATCTTGAGGTTGGCTTCCCGCTTAGATGCTTTCAGCGGTTATCCAATCCCGACATAGCTACCGAGCCGTGCCGCGGGCGCGACAGCTCGCACACCAGAGGTCGGTTCATTTTGGTCCTCTCGTACTAAAAACGACTCCTCTCAAGTATCAACGCCTGCAGTAGATAGGAGACCAACCTGTCTCACGACGGTTTGAACCCAGCTCACGTACCTTTTTAATTGGCGAACAGCCAAACCCTTGGTAGCTTCTCCACCACCAGGATAAGGTGAGCCGACATCGAGGTGCCGAACACCGCCGTCGCTATGGACGCTTGGGCGGTACCAGCCTGTTATCCCCAGAGTAGCTTTTATCCGTTGAGCTTCCCCCGCATCTAATGCGTGGGGTCGGATCACTATGCTCTGCTTTCGCACCTGCTCGACATGTCCGTCTTGCAGTCAAGCCGGCTTGTGCCATTACACTATCGCCGCCGTTTCCGTTGGCGGCTAGCCGACCTTAATAGGCCCCTCCGTTACTCTTTAGGAGGGATTCGCCCCAAACAAACTACCCGCCAGACACTGTCTCCGCCCGTTTTTGCCGGACAGGTTAGAACACAGGTCCTACCAGAGTGGTATTTCACTGACGACTCCCCAACCACCGAAATGGCTGGATCACAGTCTCCCACCTATGCTACGCAGGCAGAACATATGCTCAATATCAAGTTGTAGTAAAGCTTCTGGGGTCTTTTCGTCTAACTGCAGGTAACCGGCATCTTCACCGGTATTGTATTTTCACCGAGCTGCTCCTCGAGACAGTTCTCCAGTCGTTACGCCATTCGTGCACGTCTGAACTTACCAGACAAGGAATTTCGCTATGTTTTGTTAATCTTCATGTCGCCACGAAGCACGAACTCTATCTTTCCATTGTAATGGACTGACGTTTGGTTTCTGAGGATTTTAAAAATCGAGATTTCTTTTTTCTGTTCATTTTTTCAATCAATCGCGCGATCTTTTTCATTCCTCCTTTCTGGAGATGAAATCCTTTTGACATCAAGCGAACGATTTTAGAAAAAATCATGAAATCATTCTGCTTATACGTCTTAAGGTCGTTTCTCTCGAAAAAAGGAACAATTTTGTTTTCCAGATCGCTGATGGATCTAACGCAGTAACGGTAAAGATTCTCTCTGTGATTATCTTTCCGTTTATTGCTGAACAATCTTCCGCACTCAAAATATTTTTTAATTACTTCTAGCGCCGGAAGACTTTTTGAACCTTGAGTAATTACAAATTCTGGAAAAAGCTGCCAGCCAGTTTTTGTAGTTTTATTCTTGATAAAACTGACTGAAAAACATCCTTCTCCATCCGTAAAACCCAAAATCCACGATTCGATTTTTAATCTTTCCTGCTGATTATCTGCACTGGACATATTTTCACTATGGAATAATTTTACCATAGTAACGCCAGATTCTACAGCATTTTACGCACAGATTTCCCAGCATATAGTCAGTTGGACTCCGATAATCGGAGGGCAACTACTTTTCCTTGTCTATTTTTGGAACTCTCAAAATTGTTTACCCGCCTTAATCGTCCCAATCCTTCTCGCATCATTTTTAACAATACGAGAACCTTAGGACGATTATAGTTATCGCCGACATTCA
>CAYUVV010000003.1:0-85236 GCA_964448295.1 uncultured Candidatus Saccharibacteria bacterium | reverse complement strand
CCGCCGTCGCCGCCGCCGTCGCCGCCGCCGCCGCCGCCGTCGCCGTCGTCGTCGCCGTCGTCGCCGCCACCGTCGTCGTCGCCGCCGCCGCCGCCATCGCCGTCGACTATGACAAGAAGACCTATCGTGGTTTCAGCTTAATTGCTACGACACTAATGATGGCGGCTGTCGGACTAGCGATTATGGGCTGGTAGTTTTGTTCTTTTTGGGCTTTTTTCGGCCCCGTTTCACCTCGTCGGCGAAACGGGGCCGTTTTGTGCTAACATCAAATTGATGAAAACCCTCGTTTTGCTTGACGTTCATTCTATTGTCCATCGGGCCTACCACGCCCTGCCGGTTTTAACCACCAAACAAGGCGAGCCGACAGGCGGCCTTTACGGCTTGTCCTCGATGTTGATCAAGATTCTGCGCGATCTTCATCCCGATCAAATCTTGGCTTGTTACGATTTGCCAACCCCGACTTTTCGCAAAGCGGTTTATGAGGACTACAAAGCCGGACGTAAACCCGCCGATGACGATTTGGTTGCGCAGTTGCAAAGTTCGCGCGAGCTTTTCTCCGTGCTCGGCATTCCTATTTATGAAGCGCCCGGGTTCGAGGCCGATGACCTCGTTGGCACCCTGGCCGAGCAGTCAAAGACGAGATCTGGTTGGCGGGTAGTGATCGCTTCCGGTGATCTCGATACCCTCCAGTTGGTGTCGGGGCGGCAGGTAATGGTTTACACATTGAAAAAAGGCCTCAATGACACGATCGTTTATGACGAGGCGGCCGTGCGCGAACGGTTCGGTTTTGCGCCAACGCTTTTGGCTGATTACAAGGGTTTGGCCGGTGATCCGTCGGACAACATCGTCGGCGTGCCAGGGATCGGCGCGAAAACGGCAACCACCCTGATTACCGCTTTTGGTTCGATTGAGAGCATCTATAAACATTTGCGTTCTCGGCCAGAAGACTTCGCCTTGGCGAAAATTTCGGCCCGCATTCAGAAGTTGTTGCTAGAGCACGAAGAAGAGGCATTGTTCTCTAAAACTCTCGCAACAATTAGACGCGATGCGCCGGTGGAATTAGTGTTGTCTACCAACCCTTGGGCGACCCAACTCGACCGCGCCGCGGTCCGTGCCTATTTTGAGCGATTGGAATTTCGGACACTGTGGCCTCGGCTCGAGAGCTGGCTTGATGTCGAAACACGGTCCGCTGACGAGCCGGTCGCCGCGGCCGCGCTTTCGGCCGTTGAGATGGAGGAATGGGAGAGGATAAGACTGGCCTGGTGGTTGCTCGATTCGGAGCGTATCGCGGCGCGGCCGGCAGAGGTTAAACTCGCGCTCGGAGTTGATACCTTAGCCGCAGCCGAGCCGCGCTTGAACGATCTGATCGTCGAAGCGGGGCTCGAAAAAGTCTATCGCGAGATCGAGTTACCGCTCATTCCCATTTTACGCGCGGCTTCGGCGCGAGGTGTGTTGTTGGACACCGATTATTTGAAAAATCTTTCTTCTCGTTACCGTCGCGAACTGCAAGATTTGGAAAAGAAAATTTATCAGGTGGTTGGGCGGGAGTTTAACATTAATTCGCCCAAACAATTAGGCGAAGTTTTGTTTGATCATTTGGGTTTGCCCGCCCCGCGCAAAACGGCTGGCGGGGCGCGCTCGACTCGCGAGCGCGAACTGCTCCGGCTCCGCGACGACCACCCGATTATCGCGCTCGTTTTAGAGCATCGTGAGGTGCAAAAATTGCTGTCTACTTATATTGACACCCTGCCTGCGCTGGTTGCCGCCGATGGGCGTTTGCATACTTGTCTCGATCAGGCGGGGACGACGACGGGACGGATGTCGTCGCGCGATCCCAATTTGCAAAACATTCCGGCGACGGGGGAGCGGGGTAGGGCCGTGCGACGAGCGTTTGTGGCGGTTCAGGGTCATTATTGGCTTGCTTTCGATTACTCGCAAATCGAGATGCGGGTGCTGGCCGTGCTGTCGGGCGATGAACACTTGCGCGGAGTTTTCTCAAGCGGTCAAGATGTGCACACGGCCGTGGCGGCGGAGGTGTTTGGTGTGTCGCCGAACGCGGTTACAAAAGAGATGCGACGCCGCGCCAAGGTCATCAACTTCGGCATTATCTACGGGATGGGGGTGCGGGCCTTGCGCGAGAGTTTGGGTGTGAGCTTGGACGAAGCCAAAAAGTTTTACGAAGATTATTTTGCGCGTTTTCCCAAAATTGAGGATTATTTTACACAAGTTAAAAGCGAAGCCGCGCGACGCGGCTACACCGAAACCTTTTTTGGCCGGCGGCGTTATTTTTCCGGCCTGCGCTCGCTTTTGCCCCAGATGAAGGCCGCGGCCGAACGAATGGTGATGAACGCGCCGATTCAAGGTACAGCCGCCGATATCGTTAAAATCGCAATGCGCGATGTAGAGCGTGAGCTTGGCGCAAACAAGCTGTCGGGGCGGGCACACCTTCTTCTCCAAGTTCACGACGAATTGATTTACGAGGTGGCGGATGACGTTTTGAACACAGCGGCGCCGATTATCAAACGAGCGATGGAGCAGGCCGCCGCGCCGCTCGGCTTGCCCTTTACCGTCAACGTTTCCGCCGGCCCCAATTGGGCGGACCTCGAGCCGTTGTGATAAAATCCCGACGTGCCGAGTCAATTCTATCGTGGCAAGCGGGGCCGCAACATTTTTGATCCGGAGCGTCATGGGCCTGGCAAGGGATTTTTTCGCTTGAGCCGAAGCAAGCTCGAACTTTTTCTACGTTGTCCGTTTTGTTTTTACCTTGACCGACGGCTCGGCGTGGGGGAGCCGCCCGGCTTCCCTTTCAGTTTGAACGCCGCCGTTGACCACTTGTTGAAAAAAGAGTTTGACCGTTACCGCGAGTTGGGCGAGCCGCACCCGCTAATGGTCGAGGCCGGCATTAAAGCTTTGCCTTTTCGTTATCACCAGCTTGAGATTTGGCGCGACAATTTCGCTGGTGTGGAGTTTTCTCATGCGCCGAGCGGTTTCACCCTCACCGGTGCGTTGGATGATGTGTGGCAAAACGATCAAGGTGAGCTTGTTGTGGTTGATTACAAAGCGACGAGCAAAGATAACGAGGTAACACTCGATGCCGATTGGCAAAAGAGTTACAAGAACCAGGTAGAGATTTACCAATGGCTTTTGCGCCAGAATGGTTTTTTGGTTGCCCCCGTCGCTTACTTTGTGTACGCCAATGGTCGGCGCGATCGGCCGACCTTAGACGGTAAATTGGAATTCGTGATCAAACTTATTGCTCACACTGGTGACGATTCTTGGGTGGGTGAAGCGCTCGTAGCGGCTAGCCGATGCTTAAATGCGCCCCAGCCACCGGTCGCGAGCGAGGCCTGCGATCTCTGCACTTACCGGCAGGCGGCGAACGCGGCGCTGGTGTCGCAATCTGGTGGGCCGGCCCGCCCGTCCGGCGGGCAAGTTGCCTTGTTTTAACGCCACAGTTATTATTCTTCTACTATGACGGAAAATACACCAACGGTCTTGGCTCTTATCCCGCTTGATAATTTAGAGGTTGTTTGGCGGTTGGGCGCGGCCACCATGCTCGCCGCGCTCGTGGGCACAGAACGAACCCTGGCCGGCAAGGTCGCCGGCATGCGCACCTACGCTCTGGTTAGTCTCGGCGCCGCTCTGTTTGCCATCGTATCGCAGTTGGTGGGCGCGACGCATGCCGCTTATTTTAATTTTGATCCCTTGCGGATGGCCTCGCAGGTGGTGGTGGGTATTGGTTTTCTTGGTGCCGGCCTGATCATTCTTCGTCAGCATAAAATCAGTGGCTTGACCACGGCCGCTGGCTTGTGGGTAGCGGCCGGTTTGGGATTGGCGGCTGGTTATGGTTTTTACGCCTTAGCCGCCATTGTCACCCTGATCACTTTTTTTGTTTTTAATGTGTTGTGGTTAATCGAGCGCGCCATTACTCGCTGGTCGAAATCGTCGCCCCCAGACTCTGGTTTGACCACTTAAATTTTTAACGATGGCTCGTTGGCGTCTTGTCTCGTGGAATGTGAATGGCATCCGCGCGGCTTCCCGGAAAGGTTTTACGAAGTGGCTCCGTCGTGTTACTCCGAACGTCTTATGCTTGCAAGAAATTAAATTAAGTGAGGCCGCTCGTGCCAAGACGGAATTTGATTTTGCCGGTTACGAGGAGTATTGGCATCCAGCCGCCCGCGCTGGTTACAGTGGCACGGCGATGTTGACTAACCGAACGCCGCGCCAGGTCACCAACGGGCTCGGAGTGACGGAGATTGACGCGGAGGGTCGAGTACAAACGCTCGAGTTTGCTGATTTTGTACTGGTGAATGCCTATTTCCCAAATTCGAGTGAACAATTAAAACGCCTCCCTTTCAAGCTTCGATTTAACGACGAGTATTTGCGGTATGTGAAAAAATTGAAAACCGAGAGTGGTAAACCGCTCGTGCTGACTGGCGATTTTAATGTGGCGCATCGCGAGATTGATTTGGCGCGGCCGAAAGATAATATTGGTAACCCCGGCTTTACCGCTGAAGAACGGTGCTGGGTTGATCGGTTATTGGCCGCGGGTTTCGTCGACAGCTTTCGCTTACTTCACGGTGACGAGGTTAAATATTCTTGGTGGAGCTATCGTTCGTTGGCGCGCGAGCGGAATATCGGTTGGCGGATTGATTATTTTTTTATAAGCGAGGAGTTGCGCCGGAATGTGATTGGAGCCACGATTGGGGATGAGGTGAGCGGTTCGGATCACGCGCCGGTTGGTTTGGAGCTCGAACTATGATCCGTTTGTGGTATGGAGCGGATGAGCAAGCGGCACGAGCGGCCTGGCGAGCGGCGGTAGATGCCGCGCGGGCCGTCGCTCCAGCGGCGCCGAGCGCGGTGGTTAATGGCGAAGAATTGCGGGCCGCCGATTTGGCGGAGTGGCTGGCTACTCCGGCCGGCTTATTTTCTCCCGCCCCGATTATTATTGGCGCTGATCATTGGTTGGAGGACGGATCAAGCTGTGAAATCGTCGAGGCGTTGTTGCCGCGTCTCGCCAGCGCCCCCGCCAATTTTCTATTTTTGGAGGGAGAAGCGGCGGCCGTCAATTTGATTTTGACTTTGGCCCAAGAGGTCCAGAAATTTGATCAACCGCGCGGTAGAGCCGCCGGAGTGACGTCGGCTTGGTCGCCGTTTCCTCTGACCAATGCTCTACTGGCGCGTCACCGAAAAAATTTCTGGCTTCTCCTCACTGACGCTTTGTTTAAACGCCGCGTCGCGCCGGAGGATGTTTTTTGGCGTTTGTGGTGGCAGGTTAAAGCCTTGTGGCTCGTGGCGACGGACGAAGCCGCGGCTCGACGCGCCCTTAAACCCTTTCCGTTTCAAAAAACCAAAGCCGCCTTGACTCGTTATCCGCGCGCTGATCTTGAAATTTTGCTCGAACGGTTGACGGATTGCTTCCGCGCCGACCGGCGCGGCCATTTGCCGCTTGACCTCGCGCTTGAGCGTTTCGCGTTGGGTCTCTAAACAATGATCTAACTTTGTCCGCCCGGCAGGACTCGAACCTGCGACCGTCTGCTTAAAAGGCAGCTGCTCTACCAAGCTGAGCTACGGGCGGAATAACTCTAAAACTAAATCAAAATTAGAGAGGTAAATCAATAGCCGGCCAACCGGCGCCGGAAAAGAGGAGGGCGAGCGTTCCCGTCAAGATGAGAAAAAATTGGGTCTTGGGCAAGTACTTAAATTGGGTTGGTAGGCAAGCGGCCAAGACGATGGCCGCCACCTGGGTGGCTACTCCCAAGACGAGCGCAATACTACCCAGGCCAAAAATCAGACGAAGCAAAAGAAAATTGGGTTTGGTCTTAGGTTTCGCCGCCAGCCAAAAATAATTGATCGCTAGTGCCAGTCGCCAGAGGAGGGGGGCGAGAATGCCTAAGTCAAGCAGTTGCGGAAAATAATTAAGCATCCCATTATGGTACTATGCCGAGGCCCCGTGGCGCAAAAAGGGAAGTGTGGTTGGCTCTCTATAATTTGCGGAGCGCTCACAACGTGGGCGCGATTTTCCGCACGGCCGCGACGCTCGCGGCCGTAACCAAAATTTGGTTGATTGGTCTAACACCCGCACCGCGCGACCGGTTTGGCCGTGACAATGCCGCCCTGGCGAAGACGGCCTTGGGGGCTGAGGTTTCACTGCCGTGGTCAAGCGTCAAAAATTTTTCGGTTTTGGCTAAGAAAGTGCGGGCGGGCGGCGGCCGCATCGTTGCCGTAGAACAAGCACCCGGTTCGATCGATTATCGGCAATTGCGAGTAATGTCGCCGCTTACTTTAGTATTGCTGGGAAACGAGATTACCGGTTTGCCGAAAAATGTTTTGCGGCGCTGTGATACTGTGGCGGAAATACCGATGGGTGAGCGTAAGGAGTCGTTGAACGTGTCCGTCGCAGCCGGTATCTTCTTGTTTCGTTTGTTGCAAAATTAAATTAGCTTTGGCACCGCTGGCAGTAATGAGTACCGCGACCGGCCAATTTGATTTTTAAGATTTTGGCGTGTCGGCAAGTTCGGCATAATTCTCCGACGCGGCCGTAAACGCGCAGCTGTGGTACGAAGCCGCCGGGCTGGCCATCGCTTTTTACGTAGTTGCGAGCGGAAGTGCCGCCCGCTTTAATTGCCGCCCGGAGCACGGTTTTGATCGCACGGTAAAGTTTGGTTACTTCTGACGGCTGGAGTGAGGCGGCGCGGCGCTGAGGTAAGATGTGAGCACGGTGCGCTGATTCATCGACGTAGATGTTGCCAAGGCCGGCGATTAATTTTTGATCGAGTAGTAGGGTCTTCAAATTACGGTTTGGATAGCGGGTGAGTAGTTGGCGAAAATATTTAAAGGTGAAAACAGGGGAGAGAGGTTCCGGTCCGTGCGCGCTCTCGATGGCTTTAGTTTCATCGCGATTCACGAGACGTAACCAGCCAAATTTGCGCAAGTCGTTAAAAAGAAGTTGGCTGTCGTCAGTAAAATTAAAAATCGCTCGCGTGTGGCGTTCCGGATTTGCGGGGTGGCCGCCAATTACCACCCGTCCTTTTTTTGGTTTGAAAATTAATTGGCCGGTCATCTTAAGATGGATGGCGAGAGTTTGCTTGGGGCCAAGACCCAGGAGCAAGATTTTGGCGCAACGCTGAACCCGTGTGATTTTTTGGCCGCGCAGTTGGCGGCTAAAAACATTTGGGGTTGATGGCGCCACGGTCTTGGGCCAAAAAATTTTTACCGCCTCGATTTTCCGTCCGGGTAGTGCGCCGGCCAACTCCCGTCGCAGAGTTTCTACCTCTGGTAGTTCAGGCATCGGCGGCGGATAGTTTAGAGATTTCTTCCCGGGCGACGGCGGCGTCGTTCCATTGGGTTTTCTGCCCGTGGGCTCCCATAATGTAGGGATCGGTGCCTTTGCCGGTGATGATTACGGTGTCTCCCGGGCTGGCTTTTTCAATAGCCGCTCGAATGGCGGCGCGGCGATCCATAATAATTTCTGGTTTGGGTTCAGTAATCCCGCGGGCCACGGCTTCGACGATTTCCCGCGGCGATTCGTCGTAGGGGTCCTCGTCGGTGATGATGATGGCGTCGCAATACTCGCCGGCGATTCGTCCCAGCAGTGGGCGCTTCCATTTATCACGGCCACCGCCGGTGGCACCAAGCACGCAGATCTTTTTTCCTTTCGTGGGCAAACTCTCATACGCCTGTTTTAATGAGTCAGGAGTGTGGGCATAGTCAACAATGACGGTAAACGGAGTTTCGATCACTTTTTCCATTCGTCCGGGGACGCCAGGGAAGAAGGCTAGGGCCTGCCGGGTGATAACCGGCTTGATTTTGGCGCCTTCAGCGAAGGCTACGGCCGCGAGAGCGTTGTAGAGATTAAATTGGCCGGGCAAATTAACGCGCACAAGTTGACCAGCTACCGGTACTTTTAATCCTCGCTCGTCGGCTTCGGCGCCACGGGCTCGCTGCCGGCCATAGCGAACGATTTTGGCCGCGGGTACGGCAAGGAAGTGTCTGGCTTCGCGGTCATCTTCGTTAACGATCAATGTTGGTTTGGGTTTGCGCGAGCGGGCTAGAGCATAAGCGAGCTTCAGCTTAGCCGCGCGATAGGCCTCGTAAGAACCATGCGACTCAATGTGTTCGGGTGACAGATTGGTGAAGATGAGAGCATCCATTTCTACTCCCAAATGCCGAAATTGACGCGCGCCTTCCGAGGTCATCTCAATGATGGCATGAGTGCAGCCAGCGCTAACAGCTTGACGCAGGAAACGCTGGAGAAAAAAGCGCCCGGGCATCGTCATCTTGCGGCGATTAAGCTGGGAATCGTTGCCAATTTTGAAACGCAAAGTCGAGGCCAAAGCAGTTTGATACCCCGCGCCTTCTAAAATTGCGTTGCATAACTCACTGGTGGTGGTTTTACCTTTGGTACCAGTAATTCCCAACACAAAGATCTCGCGACTGGGGTAACGGTAGTAACGAGCACTCAAGCGCGCGAGGAGCCAATGGTAGGGCTGGCTTAAAAAGCGAAAAAGACGCCGGGGAATGATCCGCCGCGCCAAACGGAGAAGGTTTTCTAAATCAGCCATGATCGTTGGTTAAAAAACGGAGAGTTGCTCGCAAGCGGGTGGCAGTATCCTCTGTGGACGGTGTTGCGCGCAGGGCGCGCCGGGCCTCGTTTAGGGTGTAGCCCAAAGCGCGCAGGGCCTCGAGGGTTTCGTTTTCTTGGTCGTTGGCGGTGATGGCAGATGTTGGCCCAAGCTCGTCGAGCTTGCCTCGGAGTCCGGTCACAACACGCTCGGCTCTCGCCGGTGACAATCCCGACATTCGAGCTAAGTGCTCGGCATTGTTTTGCTGTACGCTCTCAATGATCAGGGCGGGGTCGGCCACGGACAGGATGGCCAAAGCGCTACGCGGGCCAATTTTTGGTATGGTGATCAGTTTTTCAAACACCCGCAAGCTTGTAAGCGCGAGAAAACCAAACAATTCGTGACTGCTTTCGCGTATCACTAAATGGGTGTGGACCAGATTTTTCTCTCCGATCACTACCGCGTCAAGGTCGGCGGGTGTCATCTGCACTAAGTAGCCAACACCGGCCACCCGCAAAACGAGATATTTGGGCGTGCGACTGGATACCACACCCGTTAATTCCGCGATCATAAAAGCCCCTCCATCCTATACTTGTTTTTGCTGATGAGCAATGTTAGGATATACCGCGATGCCAATCAAAGAGTCTGCGAAAAAAGCCCGTCGCCAAGCGGCGGATCGCCGCTTGGCCAACCGTCGCGGTTTGCTTGCGATGCGCGAAGCCGTTAAGGCGGTGCGTCATGAAGCCGCGGGTGACAAACTTCGAGCCGCTAAACTTCTCCCTGCCGCGTTCCGCGCGATTGATAAAAACACCAAACGCGGATTGGTTAAGAAAAACGCCGCCGCTCGTTATAAATCTCGACTGGCGCGCTTGGTAGCCGCCAAATAGCCGGTTATGTCCGGCGGACTAATCGAGCCGGAGCATGTCGTTGTCGTCACTGACCTGCGCGCGGGAATGCGCGGGTTTTTAGTAATTGATAATACTCGGCTTGGCCCGGGCAAAGGTGGCATTCGGATGACACCTGATGTTTCGGTGGAGGAAGTGGCGCGGCTTGCGCGAGTGATGACCTGGAAAAACGCTTTGGCTAATTTACCTTTTGGCGGGGCAAAGGCAGGGATAATTTGGAACGGCGGGACGTTAAACGAAAAGCGTCGTCGAGTAACGGCATTTGCCCGCGCTCTCCAAATGTTTATGCCCAAATATTATATTGCCGGACCAGATGTGGCCTCGGGCGAACGGGAGATGGCTTGGTTGGTGGATGCGGTAAAAAATCCTCGTGCGGCCACGGGCAAGCCTCGGCGTTTGGGCGGCTTGCCCCACGAGCTCGGGAGCACTGGTTTGGGCGTGGCTTGGAGTGCGCGAACGGCGTTCGAGCATTGCGGCGGGCAGATTGCTGACGCAACCGTGGCCATTGAGGGTTTTGGCAATGTTGGGACTTTTGCCGCTCACTTTTTATACCAATGGGGCGCGCGAGTAGTGGCGGTCGCGGATCGTGGCGGTATGGTTTTTAATGAAAACGGTTTAGAGATCGATAAGTTGATTGCTTGGAAAAAGCGCCACGGCTCTGTGGCCAAATTTTCGGGCGGCGAAAATAAGGCGGCCGCGGCAATTTTTCATCTGCCGGTGAGTGTGCTCATACCGGCCTCGGTAACGGATGTGATTACGAATGAAAACGAGACGGGGATTAAAACCAAGCTCATTGTTGAGGGGGCGAATATCCCAATGCGCGAACAGATTGAAAAGAAACTCGCTCGTCGTGGCGTGCTGGTTGTGCCAGATTTTGTGGCCAACGCCGGCGGTGTCATTTCTTCTTACGCCGAGCACCGCGGTTGGTCGACCGAAAAAATGTTTAAATTGGTCGAACGAAAAATTCGCGCTTCCACCGCGGCCGTGCTTACGGCCGCCGCTAAAAATAGGACTCGCGATCTCCGGACCGTGGCCTTACAACTCGCACAGAAAAAAGTTTTGGATTAAATTAGCTTTTCGGTTTGGCGTCTTTAATTAAAATTAATCGCAAAATTATACATTCCCATACTACACAACCCTCGGAGCGTTCCATTTTTGGGAACACCTAGATCAATAATTTCTTCTCCCGTGCTTGGTAAAATCTTCTGATAGTTAATTGATCTAATAACTAACGCCAATGAACAATCGTATGTGTCGTTTGTTTTCAAGATCAATTTTGTCGGGATGTTTGCTTGCGCCGAGGAGATTCTCGGCGAGTATCCGCCACGGGCATTGATGGTTACATACTGAACTCCATCTCGGATTTCAACATTCTGTGCTGACCCCGCCCCATCCGTGTCGGAGTTGTTCTTTGGCTGACCAAGAAACACGATGCCAATTCCTATAACCAGCGCGATCGCAATGATAATTGAAGCAGTTTTATTCATAGATAAGTTATATGTTAAATAGTGGATTAATGATTCCAAGTCCGGCAAGCCCAGCGAGAAGCGAAAACAAACCAAGGCCGATAACGACTATCCCTGCGGATTTGAAAAATAATAGGGCATGCTTACCGTGAGCCAACGAAGCAGAACCGAATGAAAGAAGGAGGAGCATCGGCAAAGTCCCCAAAGCAAAGGCGAGCATGATAATAAGTCCCGACATGAAAGAGCCACCACTTAACGCTTGAACCTGCATCGACTGTGTAAAGCCACATGGCAAGAAAAAAGTGGCAAAGCCAAGAGCAAGAGGGGTGAAAGTCTTGTGCTCAATTCTCCTGAAAAAATTAAAAATTCCCGAGGATAGCACGATCTTATTTTTTTCAAAAACTCCAATTAAATTCAAACCCAATAGTAGCATCACTGCCGATGCCAGAATGCCCAGTATCGCAGTGAACGTGAAATTGATACCGATTGCGCTACCGATTGCTCCAAGCGCGCCGCCCAACACCGAAAAACTGACAAGCCTGCCTGCATGAAAGAGCGTGAGTGTTTTTGTATCGCTTATATTGTCCTGTGATATCTTGGCCGAAAGCGACAAGACCAAGCCGCCGACTATCGCCAAACAACTTGATACCGACGCTATGAGCCCGATGATAAAACTCGTGACGGGCGAAATCCCGCCGCCAAGTCCGAAATTGAGAATTCCGGACTTTTGCAATAAGAAAAATAAAGTTAGAAACCCAAGCCCGATCGGCAGTGCTTGCCAGATAACCCTCTGACCACTTTTCTCTTTTACCTTTTTCTCGACTGAAAGAGCGTATCCGTTGTGCTTTATTTTTTCCGTCAGCATCTCGGCGAGTTTATGCTGGCTCTCGTCGAGAGTAGTCTCAAATGATACTGTTTCGTTCTTTAGATCAACACTCGTATGCTCAATGCCAAGTTGTTCGTTCAAAGTATCTTCAATGAAGATTTTGCATGAAGCGCAGTGGGTGCCAGAAACATGAAGTGTGTATGTTTTATTCATTGTTATATTTTTTTGGCTTTAATTCGGAGTGAGTTCGACACCACCGACACCGATGACATCGCCATGGCAAATCCAGCGAAAACCGGATTAAGAAGCCATCCAAAAACCGGATAAAAAACTCCAGCCGCAAGCGGTATACCCACGATGTTATAAATAAACGCCCAGAAAAGATTTTGCTTGATACCGCGCATGGTGATTTTGGACAGCTTAATAGCCTTTACTAGCTTTGAAATATCGCCACCAAGAAGAGTGATACCGGCCGACTCAATGGCCACATCCGTGCCCGTCCCCATGGCGATACCGACGTCCGCCTGAGCGAGCGCTGGGGCGTCATTCACTCCATCACCAGCCATTGCCACTATTCGGCCCTGAGATTGAATTGCCCGAACCTTTTCAAGTTTGTCTTGCGGCAGAACATTGGCGACGACGTTATCAATACCCACCAAAGAGGCGATATACTTTGCGGTCTTCTCGTCATCGCCAGTAAGCATGACCACTCTGATTCCAAACTTATGCAGATCGGCAACAGCCTGCTTTGATTCCTGCTTTATTTCATCAGCCACCATGACAAAGCCGAGTACCTTTTCTTTGGTTGCAAGAATGACGGGCGTTTTACCTTGAGAAGTAAACTCATTTAATTTTGCAACATCAAAAGAAAGTTTGAGGTCGCTCACAAGCCCTGCGTTGCCAACAAAATATTCGATATCTTTGACTCTACCCTTTAAGCCCTTGCCTTGCATGCTTTCAAATTCTGAAGTTTCTAAAAGAGGAATATTTTTTTCTTGAGCATAGCTTGCAATCGCATGCGCGATTGGATGTTCGGATTTTTTTTCAAGCGAAGCGATGATTGATACCAGCTCGGTCTCGTTTTTATCAGAGAGGCTGTGCGCGTTTACTAAAGTCGGTTTACCTTTGGTGATCGTTCCCGTCTTATCAACCACGACCGTATTCACCTTATGGAGTTTCTCAAGAGTCGCGGCGTCTTTGACGAGGATGCCTTCTTTCGCACCCTTACCTACGCCAACGATAATAGCGGTCGGTGTGGCAAGCCCTAACGCACAGGGACAAGCGATCACGAGAATGCCTACAAATGACACAAGCCCGAATGACAGCGCTTGAGAGAATCCCAAATATTGAGAACCGACAATGAGCCAAGTTCCTAACGCAAGGGATGCGATGACAAGGACAATAGGTACAAAGACAGCAGAGATTTTGTCTGCCAGCGCTTGAATCGGCGCCCTGCTCCCTTGGGCATCCTCAACCATTTTGATAATTTGAGCGAGCAAGGTCTCCGATCCGACTTTAGTAGTCTTGAAAACAAACGAGCCGCTTGTGTTGATTGTGCCCGCGACGACAGGATCACCGATCCTTTTTTGTGCCGGCATCGGTTCGCCGGTGACCATAGACTCGTCGATAAAGGATGACCCCTCGGTTATTACGCCGTCCACTGGAATCTTGGCCCCAGGCTTAATAATGACCAGGTCTCCGTGCTTAACATCGTTTACTGAAATCTCGACTTCTTTGTCGCCACGAACCACAAGCGCAGTCTTGGCTTGGAGGTTGAGCAGTTTTTCAATCGCATCGCCCGTCTTTATTTTTGAACGAGCTTCAAGATATTTGCCGAGGGCGATAAACGTAATGACCACGATCGTCACGTCGTAGTATTGATACTCAACATTTATAAAAGGTTTTAGTACCTCCTCAAAGGCAGTAACGGCAAAACTGTATATAAAAGCGGCAACGGTTCCAATGCCGATAAGCGTGTCCATGTTCGCTTTGCCATAACGAATGAATCTGTAAAATCCGAGCAGATATGGTTTGCCAACCACAAAAAGAATGTAGGTTGCAAGGAGAGGCAGTAAGTGATGAAAAAATGTTTTCGCCGTTACGCCCATTTCAGCCACGGTCCCGTATTGAGCAAGAATATCCCAACCCATGATAAAAGCGGCAATGATGGCAAGCGGAATGGCCGAGAGCACTTTAGCCCGCATATCTCCGACTTCTGCTAACTTCTCTTTTTTTGTTTGGTTAAGTCCGAGGTGAGCGGCGTGCTTTTCTGCTGGCCCACCCATCTCTTCGGCAGAAGTGGGGATATCCAGAGAGTATCCGAGTGGCTCAATGCGCTTGGATAGGTCGTGCGGACTTATTTTTGAGGGATCAAATGAGACCTTGGCTTTTTCTGTGCCGTAGTTTACTTCCGCTGACTCTACCCCCACGATTTTTTTGAAAGTCTTTTCGATTACCGATGAGCACGAGGCACAATGCATCCCTTTTACTTTGTATGTCTGTGTATGCATATTATTTTCGCTTTAGTTTATAAACTTTGATGATTTCTTCCTTAGACTTTTTTATTTGACCGGACTGCATCTGATGAACAACGCAATGGCCCAGGTGGTTTTCAAGTAGTAAGTCTTCAACATTAGACAAACCCTGTTTTACCGCCGACGTTTGAGTTATCACGTCAATGCAATAGGTGTCGTTCTCAACCATCTTTTGAAGTCCTCGAAGCTGGCCTTCTAAAAGCTTGAGGCGACGGACTACTTTTGACTTATTTTTGTCGTCCATATATTTCATATAAAGTCATCATATACCCCCTATGGGGTATATGTCAAATCTGAAACCCGAAACCGCCGCTTACGTGTAGCGAGCTCTGACCTGCGATTTCCTTTCTGGTGTATCTTTACAACAAGGCGCGAACCTTTTTCCTGAAAAACTTTTAACCAACTCGCTCCGGCGGGGCGGGCAGGAAAGGGGGTGAGGGGGAAAGGAATGCCCGCCCCGCCTCCGCTCGTTTTCGCCGCTTCGCGGCGGCGCGCCAGTTCTTTCAAAAACTACATTCCTGAATGTGGAAGCGGAGCTTCCACATGAGCTTCGCTCGTATGCTTTCCGAGAATCGCTCGCGAAAGATACATGAATGGAATGTCTATCACGCCGACAAGCCATTTTGTTACGGAAAGCCCGATGATGAGGGGGATGATAGGCATGACTCCATAGAACGCGAGCGAGATGAAAAGAATGCTATCCAAAAGCATTGCCGGAATGGAGCTGAAAGCGTTGCGCATCCATAGATGTTTGCCGCCAGTGAGTTTGCGGAACCAGTGAAAAAGGTAAGCGTCAAAATTTTCGCTGATGTAGAACGCAATCAAACTAGCAACAACTATGCGCGGCACATTACTTAGCAACGCTTCAAACGCGGCCTGATTTTGGAAAAAGGGTGCGCCTTGCGCTTTCAGCACTAGATATGAAAAGAGAATGAGAGCGATTTGGGCAAACAAGGCAATTAAAATCATCCTCTGGGTTTCTTTCTTTCCAAATCGCTCGTTCACAATATCGGTCAAGAGAAATGTTACGGAAAAAATGAGGACAGTGGCTGGCGCAAAAAATTGCGTAAATCCAAAATCAAAAGCGATAGTTTTTGAAACAGCAATGTTAGAGAAAACAACCAAAGTAACATAAAAAGCGATAAGCGCGTCGGGACGATTATAGCGGCGAGCGTACCATGCGCCAAGCACACCAAAGACTGAAACTATGATTATCCAAAATATTGCAAGTGATAAAGTCATATTTTTTGCGCCAGACAAATCATTGTCTTTATCTTACCAATTTTTTCCTTGTTTGGATAGGTCGGCTCAATGGATAAAAACGGATTTTCCTCTTCCTGATATTGGAGAACTTTCAATCCAACTTTTTCGAAATTTTGTTGTATTTCTTCATCGGACTTTATGAAATTATGCACGACAACAAAATTTTCTTTTCCAAGTTGCAAAGGAATTTCGGTATTAAAGAGTTTTTCGTCACTAACCTCCGCAGTATTGAAAGTTCCAAGAAAAAATCCGTTTTTATCCAAAACCCTAGAAATTTCTTGAAGCGGCTTAAGTGTATTTTCAAAATGATGAAGAACAAAATTAGAAAAAATTACATCGAAAAACTTATCTCCGAATGGGAGATTGTTTCCGTCCGCTTCAAGAAATTTAACTTTTTCGATTTTCTGATTTTGGAGTTCGCGGTTAGCGATTTCGATCATCGCCGGACTTACATCAATACCGACAACCTCGCTTGCTCCAAGTTTTGCAATTTGAAAAGAGTATCGCCCGTCGCCACAACCGAAGTCCAAAACTTTCTTTCCGCGAACTCCAATTTGATTCAGTATCGAAAAAGTTTTTTCATCCGTAGCAGTGTAATTTTCCCTCAATTCGGAATATTTATGCGAAAGTTCATCGGGATAAATATTCATATTAAAAAGTTTCTGGCGCGCCGCCGCGAAGCGGCGAAAACGAGCGGAGGCGGGGCGGGCATTCCTTTCCCCCTCACCCCCTTTCCTGCCCGCCCCGCCGGAGCGAGTTGGTTAAAAGTTTTTCAGGAAAAAGGTTCGCGCCTTGTTGTAAAGATACACCAAAATCTGACTTTCTGCAAATTCACCGACCATTTCGGTGGACGCGCGAAGCGCGTCCCAAGCATTTCCTCCCGACAAATCTTCTCCGCTCGGCGCGCGCAGGCGCGCCTCGCGGTTGGCCAAGACGAGGTTCGTCTCCCGCGTGATTTTAATTCTGTCTCGGATTTGCTTTGCCCAAAAATATTAACTAACCAAAACATATGAGCATGAACAACTACAAATATCTTCTCTACGCCCGCAAGTCCACCGATGTGGAGGATAAACAAGTTTTGTCTATCGAAGCGCAGATCACGGAATTGCGCGCCTTTGCCAAGCAAGAGGGTTTGCATATCGCCGAGGAATTTATCGAAAAACAATCTGCGAAAATTACTGGTCGTCCTATCTTCAACAAAATGATTTCGCGCATAGAGCGAGGCGATGCAAACGCTATTCTTGCTTGGCATCCGGACAGGTTGGCGCGCAATTCTGTTGACGGAGGAAAGATAATCTATCTTTTGGACGGCGGTGGACTTGCGGACCTGAAATTTCCGCAGTTTTGGTGCGAAAATACCTCGCAAGGAAAGTTCATGCTCAATATCGCCTTTGGGCAGAGCAAATACTATGTGGATTCGCTTGCCGAAAACACAAAGCGAGGATTGCGCCAAAAAGTAAGGCGCGGCGAATATCCTTGTCTTGCTCCTGTTGGGTATATCAACGATGTGCGAACAAAAACAGTAGTCGTGGATAAAAAGAAGTCAGCTATCATCCGCCGCGCCTTTGAGTTGTACGCGAAAAACGGAAGCCGACTTGAAGACATCTCAAACTTTTTGGCGAAATCCGGCATCCATTCAAAAAACGGCAAGCGACTCCACCGAGACAGAATTACTTTTATCCTTTCCAATCCGTTTTACACCGGATTATTCCGCTACGCTGGCGAAGTTCACGAGGGCAAGCACCAGCCAGTTGTCTCAAAGAAAATTTGGGACAAGGCGCAGGAAATTTTGAAACAGCGAGGTCGTCCGCACCACAAACAGAAAAATGAACCGCAAGCTTTTTGCGGACTTCTTTCCTGCGCCTCATGTGGAATGATGATAACTGGCGAATACAAGGTGAAGAAACAGAAAAATGGAAATATCCACGAGTATGTCTATTACCACTGCACCAAGAAATCAAAACTCAAATGTCCAGAACCTTGTATTCGCCAAGAGGAACTGGATCGCCAGTTATCATCTCTATTACAAAAATTTTCTTTGAGACCGGATTGGGCGGCACAACTAACCACTATGCTTGAAAAAGAGAAAACTGAAGCCGCCCAATCCGCAACCGCTTTTGTTCAGGAAGCCGAAACCAAAATCCGCGCCATACAAACGAAACTCCAGCGACTTCTTGATGGCTATCTTGAACAGGATATCGAGCGCGAAATCTACCGAACAGAAAAAGCGAAACTACTTTCCGAAAAGAAGTCGCTGGAGGAACAAATGGCGCGGATTGAACAAAAGCGGACTGGCTGGCTCGAACTGATGGCGGAATGGATAAAAGAGGCAGAAAATCTGCCTGAAATCGCGCGGGAGGGCAACCTTTTTGCCAAAAAGGTTGCGGCCAAAGAAATCTTTGGCTCGAACCTCGTCTTGGCCAACCGCGAGGCGCGCCTGCGCGCGCCGAGCGGAGAAGATTTGTCGGGAGGAAATGCTTGGGACGCGCTTCGCGCGTCCACCGAAATGGTCGGTGAATTTGCAGAAAGTCAGATTTTGGTGCCCCCGGCAGGAATCGAACCTACATTACGGGATCCGCAATCCCGCGTTCTATCCGTTGAACTACGAGGGCCTGTGTTTAATCTAGTCTTTTTGCAAGCTCTTGTCTACAAACCAAGCCGCTGAATCAGCGCGTCCACCAAATTATCTTCTCCTCCCACCTCATCCAGAAGACCGGCCAGGTGGGGACGGATTTGCTCCGGCTGATGGTCGGGATGAAGTGGGATTATGAGGCCACGGGCCAGCCAGCGATCAGTAAGCAGAGCCAGATGCAGGTGCCCGTGCCGGTGTTTAAAGCAAAAGGCGCGGGCCTCGCGATAGGGTAGTAGGCTATCGGCGACGAGCAGACCACGCTCCGTGATAGCCACTTGCACCACCTCTGGTTGGCGTCGGGAGACTAGATAAATCGTTCCCGCGGCGAGGAGAACAAGCGCGGCGAGGAGAAAATTGGTGGTGAGGAGGGCGGCGAGAAAGACGGCAGTGGTCACGAGCGAAAACGCCCAATACCAGTTTTTAGTTTTGGGTTGGTGAATGAAGTCGGGTGTTTCCCACTCGATAAGGGTTTTGTTGTGCATTGCGTTAATTCTAACCACCCAGCAAACGAAAAGCCAGAGCCACTTGGGGGCTCTGGCTCGTCTTTCCACCTCGCTTGGACGCTAGTTTGGTCGGCTAAAACCGCCGCGCCGCGCGTCGTTCTCGAGAGGGCGAGCTTCGTTGACGACGAGGCGTCGTCCGTCGAGCTCCTTGCCATTCCACATCTCGATCGCTTTTTCTGCTTCGGCATCATCCGTCATTTCCACAAAGCCGAAACCGCGTGAACGACCGGTGATTTTGTCGGTGATGACTGCGGCCGATTGGACGGCTCCGGCCTTAGCGAAGGCCTCGCGCAGACCATCTTGGGTGGTGCTGTACGACAGACCACCGACATACAACTTCTTGGCCATTTAATTTGCGATAACTTTTTAACTCCGTAATCCGTAAGCCGACCAAATCTTATTGCTTTTTACTGATAAGATGCTTACCAGACTATGCTAACTTGCCGATGGTGTGGTGTCAACCTACGGCAATGGCCCGGCCCAAATTTTTTCCAACTGTTCAATATCTTCTGGCCGGCCAATGGGGTGCCAGCCACGCATGGGGCTTGCGTGCACCGGCCTTGTTTGGGCCAAACGGGCGATAGCGTGCGAGAGGTAACTCTCGGCCCCCGGTTGACCCGGACTGATATGCTCAAAAATTTCCTTCGTTAAAATCGAGACGCTGGTCAAGACAGTGTTTGATGGCGGTTCACTTGGTTTCTCCAAGATATTGACAACCGTGTCGTCGGGATTAGTAACGACGACGCCGAAATTTTGTGGCTGGCAGTGCTCGCTGACGAGCACTGCGAGTTCGTGGCGGAGGGCGTTTTCGATACTCGGCTTGTCTACAAGGTCGTCGGCGAACAGTACGAGAAAGCGTTGATGGAGAAGGGGGGCGGCTAGGCGCAAGGCGAGCGCGTTACCGCCCAGCTCCTTTTGGCGGCAGTAGCGCACCGGTCGGCCAAAATAATTTTTGCCGCAGTGTTCGATGATTTGCTCTCCGCGGTAGCCCACGACGATAATTAGTTCATTGATTGCTACCGGCAAAGCGGCGGCGATGTGATCAAGAAGTGGTCTGCCGGCAAGCCGGACGAGAGGTTTGGGTCGCTCGAGGGTGAGCGGTCTAAGACGCTTGCCTTCACCGGCGGCGAGTATCACGGCTTGCATAATGGCTAACGTTTTTTAAGATAAGATTTGATTGGCCACAACAAAATGGAACCAATCAAGGAAATAAAAACAACCGCCCAGATCAGCGGGCGAAAGCCGCTCACTGCCGCGATGTAGCCGCCGAGTGCGGCCATAGCTGCGCCTGTGAGGTCGGTTAAGGTGAAGTAGACGCCCCATTCCGTACCCTCTTTCTCTTTATCAATATGACGGGTGAATATTGCCATGTAAGTGGGAAAGGTAAAAGCCGTGCATAGACCGATGAGGAATTGCACAAGATAGAGTTGGGCTGGCGTGTTAATCACTAGATAGAGTAGAGGAGTTAGGCCGATGACGACTGTAAAGCCGAAGAGTAGCCAAAAGTCATCGCGTTCGCCGCGGACGCGATCTATCCAGTGAGCGATCGGAATTTGGAAAACGCTTTTGGTGAACAAGTAAATACCGGCCGCGAGGCCGGCCACAGCCTCGTCGCCGCCGCGGATGAAGTCGGTGACGAACAAGGCGAATATGGGCCCGAGTAATCCCGCCGCGCCCATGAAAACCGTGTCAGAAATGACGAGAAAGCGAATGACAGGATTAATGTCTCGCAAAAAATAGTATTTGAGATTGGCGGCTCGTTTTTTCATAAATTTTCGAAACGGAGGAGGTGAGATTCGAACTCACGATACCCTTTCGAGTATAACGGTTTTCAAGACCGTCCCATTCAACCACTCTGGCACTCCTCCCTCTTTTTCCCCAGGTCGCAGAGATAGCAAATTTCTAATTTATCTCGCTGTGTCGCGCACCTCAGAGCAAGGTCTTCCACCACAATGACCAACCGAAATTGCGTCCTTAGTTTAGTGCCAGAATTGTTGTCTGGCAACTTGCGTCTGTTATTATGGCGCTATGCGTTGGCTGGGTTTGGATTATGGTAAGAAAAAAGTTGGTTTGGCGCTCACCGACGAGTCAGGTCGCTTTCCCGCGCCGTTCGCCATTTGGCCGAACGGCGCCGATTTGGCCGCGCGCGTGGCGCGCTTGGCCCGCGAGCGGGGAGTTGGCGCGGTAGTGATCGGTCGCTCGGTTGATTATCGCGGTGAGGATAACCCGATAGCCGCCGCGGCCGAGGTCTTTGCGCGGGACTTGCGAGCTAGCGGACTTGAAGTGCATTGGGAATCGGAATGGTTGACGACGTCGGAAGCCGCTCGTTCACCCGCGGGCGAGCGGGAAAGGGGGGTGATTGACGATCGAGCGGCGGCGATCATCCTGCGCAGTTTTCTTGATCGACAAGAACGTCACGATCCCTTTCCACCGGCGCGCCACGGCGCTTGGCGCGAGTGGATGATCCGTCAAACTGGCGGGCGCCGCGGTCTCGCGTGGCTCGGCGTAATTGCTTTCGCTGAAGCGTGGTTTTTCCCCATCCCGCCGGATGTGGCCTTGTTGCCGATGGCCTATCGTGAGCCGCGACGTTGGTGGCGTTTGGCTCTTGTTACTACCCTTGGTTCGCTTGTCGGCGGTTGGTTTAGCTATCTTGTGGGGTGGTGGGCTTTCGACTGGTTGGGCGCGCCGCTGGTGGCGTTGTATGGCTGGGAATCGCAGATGCAGGTTGCGGCTGGATGGCTTACGTCCAATGCCTTCATCGCCACCCTCGTGGCTTCGTTTACCCCAATCCCCGATAAGATTTTTAATTTGGCCGCGGGTCTCTTTCAAATTAACTTTGGTGTTTTCAGTCTGGCTTATGCGCTGGGTCGCGGCGCGCGATTTTTTTTGGTCGCGGCCGCCGGACGTTGGCTGGGGCCGGTGCTGGCTCCTTGGCTGATTCGACGTTTCAATTTTTTGGCCTTGGGGCTGGGCGTGCTCATTTTGTTGTGGATCATGTTTCACTAGATTGTTCTGTTTCGGGTTATAATTAAAGAGTGATTAAGCCGGGAATTTTTTTTCGCCTCTTTCCGCCGCCTAAATATTTATTGATGCCGGCCGTTGGGCTCGACATTTCCGACCAATCAATTAAATTTGCGGAGATCGCACCACGCCGCGGCCGTTTGGATCTCGCGCGTTACGGTGAACACCCGCTTGACCTCGGAATTATCGAGGCCGGCGAGGTTAAGTCTCCGGCCGCTCTCGCGCGCGCTTTGGCCGAGTTGCGCGTGACGCATCATTTGGATTACGTAGTGGCCTCTTTGCCCGAGGAGGAGGCTTATATTGTGCGGCTCGAGTTGCCGGTCCTCGCCGCTCGCGATATTTACGGTAGTATCGAGTTGCAACTGGAAGAGCATGTGCCGTTGCCGGTAGATAAGGTGGTGTTTGACTATGACGTGGTGTCGGCGCCGACGACCGAACGCCCGGAATACACGGTGGCGGTTTCCGTTCTGCCGCGAGATACTGTGGCCGCATATTCCGCTGCGCTCGCCGAAGCCGGGCTTTATTTGTTGGCGCTGGAGATTGAAACCCAAGCTATCGCTCGGGCGCTTGTGCCCGACGACGACGCTTGCACCACCTTGCTCGTTGATTTTGGTAAAACGCGCACTAGTTTTTCTGTTTTGTTTGGCGGGGTTGTGCAATACACTTCTACTTTTAACAACATTGGCGGTCAAGATTTGTCGGCCTCGCTTAAGAAAAATCTGAACGTGGATGAGGCGGAAGCGGAACGGATTAAAATCGAGCGCGGAATACTTCGGGCCAGAAAAGACAAAGAGCTTTTTTCCGCCCTGTTGCCGCTGGTGTCGGTATTGCGCGATGAGATTGCCAAGCAGTTTAAATACTGGAATGAAAATTTGGGTCGAACCATTGGTCGGCCGATTGAGCGCGTGCTCGTTTGCGGCGGGCAGTCCAGTTTGCCTGGCTTGGCGGAGTATTTGGGTTTGAGTTTGGGGGTACCGGTGACGCTGGGCGATGTTTGGCGCAATCTATTTGAGGTTGGCCGGTCGAAGGTCCCACCCTTAACTCGCAATCAATCATTACGCTACGCTACAGCCATTGGCTTGGCCCTGCGCCGCGTCCCGCGCCAGCGATCCGCTCATGGTTAACTTAATGCTTAAAGAGGACGTCCGCCGTCTCCGTGGTGATTATCGCCGACGTTTGTTTGTGTTTGGTGCTTCTCTGTTGTTCGCCGTGGGAATAATGATGCTCATCATCCTCGCATCTTTTTGGCTGTTTGTGCGTTGGCATAATTGGCGCTTGTCGTTTTCGGAATTGCCACATTTGTCGCCGGCGGATGATGCCGCCACGACTCAAAGGTTGGCCGAGCTCGTCGCGTGGGAAACGCGCGCGAAGCAATTACAAGCGAGCTCGCCGCCGCCGACCGCCGCTTGGGCGGTGCTCGCGCGGATTAGTCGTTTGAAACCGTCGGCGGTGGTCGTTAGCCACCTAGATTGGGAGGCCGAAGCGGCGGGCGGCGCCCGGCTCGCGATGCGTGGTCGTGCCACAAGCCGGGCCGACCTACTAGATTTCGTTGACCGACTGGAGGCCGAGAATTATTTTGATTCCGTCGAATCGCCGATTAGCAATTTGATCAAAGACCGAGATCTTGATTTTTCTCTGGCTTTGATTATTAAGGCCGGCGCCGCGCCGGCCGACGAGGGCTATGCCGAACAATAATTTGCGATTCAAGTTTGGCCGCGGTCTCGTTGTTGTGGTGGTGTTGAATCTGTTGGGCGGGGTGGCCACGGGCGCGGCGGCGATGATGATCAGGGCCGAGCTCTCGGCCCTCTCGGGAGAATATCGAGCACGCCGCGAGGCGGCTGAACGAGCCGCCAACGCACAAGCCATCGCTGAAATGCACGCCGCCGTTTCTGCCGAAGCCCGTTTGTTCGATCGCCACCTAATTAATCAAGAGTCTTTACCCAACCTGATCGAAGGGATTGAAGAATTGTCGCGGACGAGCGGCGTCGATCTAGAATTTTCCTCATTTGAGGAAACGCCAACGGCGGGTGATCTCAACTTGATCCTGAAAGTTCGAGGGCGCTACTCGTCGATCGTGCGGTTTGCCGAATTGTTGGCGAACGCGCCGCTGGTTCTGCGTTTTGAGCGGATTGCGCTAGCGGAAGATCGGCCAGATTTTTGGACTAGCGATTTGGCCATCGTCGTTATCAGTTTTGATCCGGCGGTTGAGAATTCTTGGTCGCTTTATTATGCAAACGATGAAGAATAAACGAACCGGCAAGTTTTCTTTAGATCCTTGGGGCGATTGGCAACGCCTGCTCGTAGTGTTTGGTTTTATTTTGCTCGGCAGTTTGCTCGCAACGTACCTTGGTTTGCGATATATGAGTGCGTTGGTTACCGGCAGTGCGACGAGCGAGGTCATCAATACGAATTCGTCGGTTAATCAACGGGCCGAAATTATCAAACAAGCCGTAGCTGATTTGCGGGCGCAGTCCGAGCGCTTTGCTCGTTGGCAGAAGACACCACCTCCGGTGATTGACCCAGGGCGGGCGGGATTATAGAGTTTTCTCATCGGCCTCCGTAGTTCAATGGATAGAACAAGGGTCTTCTAAGCCCTTAATGTAGGTTCGATTCCTGCCGGAGGCATCACGGTGGTGATTAGATAGAGAATAAAATTGGACGGTTAGCTCAGCTGGTAGAGCATCCGCTTTACACGCGGAAGGCCGCAGGTTCGACTCCTGCACCGTCCACACGATAAATTCTTGGTGAGTAGTCTTGTCTTGCGCAAAAACATATTTTGTGCTATTAAACCACGGTAGATTGGACATTCACTTCACACCTTTTGAGGAGAATGAATAATGTCGACAAAAAATTCCACTTGTCAAAGTTGGAACACGACGACGTGGCGGGACAAGATCGACCTATTTTTGCGGGAGAGGCGAGAGTGTGGTGCGCAAGTTCGCGCAGCTCGCCGATTAGGCGATAGGTTGTTGGAGTCGGCCGGGTATTCAGCGCTGTCGAGCGCCTACTACACGATCGTAGAAACGGCTCGCGCCCAGCTTAAATCGGTGTATTTTTTTCACTGGCTATTGCTTGGCACCTACTGTTACTGGCGCATGTATCCAATTTCTAGTCGAGGAATTAAGCTCTCGGGGGGGTTCGTGGGGGCAACGGTCAATCAGCTCAATGTCCATCAAGGTATTTGTCGTAAATGTGGAAAGTGGATCGAGGCCGAGGAGTGCATTAATGTAGCCTTGGGGAAACACCTCGGGGAGGCGCATATTCGTGGTTCGTTTCAAGTCGGACGGGCTGACGTTCTTTTCCGACGTGGCGCATTTGACGGTGCGGAGGTGGCAATCGAACAGGCCTTGACTAGCGCCAATCAAGCGAAACGAAATGCGCAGACCAATGAAGAACTGAATCCAGTCATTAGGATTTACCGTGGGTGCGCTGATGTTTTACGAAAACTCGGTTTTCCACAACAGGCCGAGATTTGTCTCTCCACGGCGAGAGAGTTAGTTGCACAAACTGGCGCCAAGGACCAAACACTTAAAGCTGGGCCTGTTGCGTTTTGAGTTGGAAGGCGATTGCGATTTTGGCCGCCGTGCAACCTGTGTGGGCACGGCGGTCTTTTTTTTGTTTGCGCGATAATAAGTCTTTTGTTATAAGATGGTTGGATAGGAGACACTCACATTACTCTCTCATAAGGAGCCGAATATGCTTTCTGATGTTGACCGGTTTGAGCTCGGCTTACTCGCACGGATTTGGTCTGATTCGGAAATTTTTCGCCGGTTTTGTAGGACGAGGAGGGAATGCTTGTCGCGGGCTAGATCTTGCCGTCGTCTAGATTGTTCGTCAGACGAGGCCGACGCCTGGTCGGACCTATCAAGTCTGTACGTCAGCGTAGTAGAGTGGGTAGAAATGGGTGATGAACGGCGACCCTGGTGGCACTTCGCCCTCTCCTTTTATTGTTGGAGTTGGAGTTTGTCGGTGTTCGATCGCGCTTATGAGTGCGTTGGGTCGCAGATGACAACCCAGCAACGCGTAGTGTATCAGCGGGTTTTGCGACTGGGTGGTCGGTGGTCAGAAATGGAGAAATGTATCCGGTTATGTTTGATCAAAGACAATATTGGTGAGGACAATATTAACCACGCCCTTCTCTTGTGTGGTCGTGTGTGGGCTCAAGAAGCGCTGGTTGTTGGGTACCGCACTGTCCTAGAAACATTCAGCCAGGCAAGGAATATAGTAAGCTTAATCTCAACCGAAGAACATCCTCCGAACCGGCTGGCGTTGGTTTACCACGAGTATTCCAAAGCGTGTTGCTTGGTAAACCGACTAGGAGAAGCCGGCCATTATTCTCGTCGAGCGGCTGAATTAGCCAAGGAGTGCTTGATCAAGGATGGCGGTTAGCGTGTGCGCAAAAATGTTAAATAGCCGCCCGAGGTTTACCTTGGGCGGTTTTTTTGTCTAGACACAAAAACCAACCCCATTCGCGGTTAGGCGAACGGGGCTGGTTCGGCGTTCTAAAAACTAGTGAGAACTAAGCGGTTTCTCCTTCTTCTTCGCCTTCCTTTTTTTCTTTGTTCATGTCCTCCATGATAGTTTTGCGCTATATTACGCCAATAATAGCCGACCCAAGATAAGTATAGCAAAACTAACTGTTAATGCAAGTTTCGCCACCATTGGTGATTTATGAGGACAACGACTTGTTGGCTCTCGATAAGCCGGCTGGTATTTCTGTGTTGGAATTGCAGTCGCGTCTGCCACAAGCCACCCTGGTTCATCGTCTGGATCGGGGCACAAGCGGTCTTATCTTGGCGGCCAAACATCCTGCGGCTCGAGAATACCTGCGTGAACTTTTTCGCGCCAGGCGGATAGAAAAAACTTATCTTGCGTTAGTGTGCGGCGTGGTACGCCGCGACGAGGCTCTGATTGATTTGCCGATCGGTCGGAGCGCCAAAGATCCGCGCCGGCGAGTGGCGAGCGCTAAAGCTTTTGGTCGTTTGCGCTCGGCCCGGACGCATTTTCGGGTGTTAGAACGTTTTTCTGGCTTGACGCTGCTGGAAGTTAAGCCGGAAACTGGTCGCACGCACCAAATCCGTGTTCATCTCAAGGCGTTTGGTTACCCCATTGCCGGAGACGAACTTTACGGCGCGCCAGGCGTCGCGCCCGGGATGCGTCGTCTGGCTTTACACGCTGCCCGACTGGTTTTTCCAAATCGCCGGGGAGAGACGACACGGTTGGCGGCCCCCTTACCAGAAGACTTTGCCCACGCTCTTGCTCTTCTGCGAGAGAAATGTTAGTTTTCCCATTATGATGATCAGCTTCAGCCCGATTGAGGTAGCCGCGCGCCGCGCTTGGGATTTCCGCGCCGGTGACACCGTGCGCGTCTGGCAAAAGATTGAAGAGAAAGGTAAAACGCGGCTCCAAGCGTTTGAGGGCTTGGTGATTGCCCGTCGACGCGGAACGGAAACAGGCGCCACCTTTACCGTTCGACGAATTTCAAGCGGGGTTGGCATCGAAAGAATTTTTCCGCTGTTTTCACCCGCCATTGATCGAATAGAGATTGTGCGTCGTGGGCGAGTGCGCCGCGCCAAGCTCTATTTCGTTCGCGAAAAGTCTCAAAAGACCATTCGGCGCAAATTGCGGCAAATGATTAGCGCCACGCTGCCGTCTGAAGAATCTCCAGCTGAGGAAACTGAGTCACTCTAAATCGTTTATAATACTGTTGGGCGTTTCGCGCGGGTGGTGGAACTGGTAGACACGTACGCTTGAGGGGCGTATGACGCAAGTCGTGGAGGTTCAAATCCTCTCCCGCGCACAGATAGAAACTTCGAAGGAAATTTTTGGTTTTGATTCGCCGCTACCATCCCCTAATACATAATAAACCATCTTGGTATATTCCACAATCGTTTATATCATGTTAGTATATCTATGGCGAGTAAATACCGAGCAAAATATCAAAAACTCATCCAGCGTCTCCGCCAAGCTCGTCTAGAGGCAGATTTGACGCAAATTGAGGCGGGGAAGCAATTAAAGAAACCGCAGGCGTATATTTCCAAGATAGAGCGAGGCGAGCGGCGGATAGATGCGGTAGAATTAGATGAGTTAGCAAAAATCTACAATAAATCATTAGACTACTTCACGAAATGAATATATTAACCACAAAACTAGGGCTTATTATTTTGGGCGGTCTTATCTTGATCTCCGGAGGTGTTGTTGCTTACAAAAACTTTGACCTACCTAAAATTGGGAATGAACAAAAAGTTTTATCAAACACTGAAATTGTTACGGAGGTAAAACCCGCGACAGTTTATATCGAAACAACCGAAGGCGTTGGTAGTGGAATGATAATTAACGCGGAAGGCTATATTTTAACTAACGCTCATGTTGTCGCGGACGTTTCCACCGCGAAAGTAAAATTGTCTGACGGACAACTTTATTCTGCCGAAGTAAAAGGACGAGACGAAATTATCGATGTTGCAATTTTGAAAATTAGCGGGGAAAATTTTCCTTTCGTAAAATTCGGAGATTCTGACGCGATAGTGCAGGGTAATAATGTTTTTACACTCGGCTTTCCGTTCGGATTGGAGGGTGATGTGAGTTTTAAGGAGGGAACAATTTCCAGGCGCATTAGTGACGGAGACGTAACTTTTCTCGAAACTTCTGCTGAAATTCATCCGGGGAATAGTGGCGGACCTCTCGTCAATCATTCCGGCGAAGTTGTAGGTATAAATTCGGCGGGTTTTGGTGAGTCTATCGAGGGAGTCACAATCGGAGAAACGATAAAATTGGCAATTCCGATAAATGCCGTAAAAGGATTGATTCCCGATCTTAAAAATGGTCGAGAAATTCTTGCACCAAAACCGAAAGCAACGGCGTCACAACCAAAACCATCACAACCTGCGCCACAGAAAGATTATTCAAGAATCAAAGCACAGATAGTTGAGTTTGAAAATGTACTTGAGGAAAAAGTTGTTGAGGCAGATATTAACTGCACAATTCTTGGTAAAGGAAATAATTTAGTTAAATATGGTACTCCGGAAATGATTCCCGATAATATTGATGAGGAAATGGCTAACTATAAAAAGAGTTGCGCTAAATATTACTATGAAATTATAATAGTAAAAAATAAGTTAATCGCTGAACCAGAACTTCAAAACTTGAGGAGAATCTTGACAGCTTATATCAGCGAGGTGAGTGAACTGGCAATGTATGCATTAGATGGTGGGTCTTCTGCGCAAGTCATTGATGAAGCAGACGCTCTTTTTGACGAATATAGAGTAACAGCAAGAGAAGAACTATTACGCCTACAGCGCCAATATGGTGTTCAGCCGTAGTATCAATAGTTTAGTCTCGATGCTATCTTTCGCTGTTTCTCAATTCAAAGCCAACCCGGCCGAATGGATTACAACGCTCCTCTTGTTCTTGACGTTGCTTGTAACAATTTACTTTGAAAATAAGAGAGTCAAATTAACATATATTTTTGATAAAAGAGGGGCCGGTCGAAGTGGGTTTTGGATAAACGCAACAAACACAAGCACTCGGCGGAGTATCAATATTATTGCCTTTGGCATAAAGACATGGGACGGAAAAACAAAAGAAGAAGAACATCGCCGTGTTGTAATAGGTGAACAGCTAAAACCACAGGGACAGGAAGAATTTACTTTCTACGATTCTGAAAATGGTAAGTTTATTCCAGTAGAAGTGAGTGATATTTTCTATGTCTATGTAAAAGATAGTACTGGTAAGATTTACAAAAAGTATTCTAGTTTGATAATCGTTAGTTTAGCGAAAAGGTTTTTCTTTTGGATGAAAAAGTTGATGTAGGGAGCAATCCCCGCCGTTTTATAATATCTCCTCAAAACGGCTGGGATTTGTGCGCGCACAGGGCGGGCGGGGTGGAGAGCGTACGATTCAGTCCCGATTCACCACGCGCTCCGCGCGTGTGAAATGGGTTTGCGCAAAGGTTAATATGCCAGCACCAGAATAGAACTCAAATTTAATTTTCCTGCTTTTTAAGAGATTGCCACAGGCCGATGACGTTACCCTCAGTGTCTTTGATATAAGCGTAGATGCCCATCTCGGGAATAGTTTTGGGTTCGGCAAGCACCGTGCCGCCGCTTTGTTTAACTTTCGCGATCGTGTTCTTAATGTCGTCAACGACGGGCGTGATCACGACCCCGGTCGCCGCAAAGTCGTTACCGCGTTTAAACATTCCGCCATTGATAAAGCCTGATTCTTGCACCATATTTTTTTCGTCCGTGGGGCCGGTGTGCAAGCCAACGTAAACGCCGCCGCCCGGCATTGGCCACTCGGCTGTGTGCCACCCAAATACTGTTTCATAAAACTGGCGCGCGCGGGCTAGGTCATCAGCGGGAATTTCGAAATGTTGTACTTTATTCATTCTCTGATTGTACCCGCAAAGTTCGACTATGGTAAACTAGGGAAATGTCTAGAACAAAAATCGCGGCGTTTTTTCTCGCTCTAGTCTTTTTTGTTGGGGTGATGGGCGCCCGGCCGGCTCTGGCCGTTCCGCCGTTACTCGATTCTAATTCATCACTTCAGCGTTTGAATAGCCAAGAACTGGGGCGCTTGATTGTTCTTTTGCGCCGCTTACTTGATTTGATCGCTTTGTTGCGCGCCAATAACCAGTTGCCGTTGACGCCGGTCGTTACTCCCGTTCGCCCAACCCTTGCGCCCAAAGTTACGCCTAAACCAGTGAGGCCATTACCGCCGGAGCCAGACGATCCGGAGCCGCCGCTTGCTTCTACTCCACCCGCGCCACCGGCTTCGCCATCACCGCCGGTTGATGACACGACTAAATTAAAAAATTTGCTGGCTGGTTGCGCCGCCAATCCTAGTGCCGTCTGCCGCCCCGAGGCCGGCACCTATACTGTTCGGCCGGGAGAACTCTGGTTGCCGGCAAACATCACTCTGGATCTAAGCGGTATCACGATCCGTGCGGCCGCAAGCAATCATATCGGCACCCCGCATCTCGTTCGCTCTGACCTTTATTTTCTTTTGGGTTGCGATGACGCGTGTCGAAATGTGACGATTAAGAATGGGCGCTTTATCGGTGAGCAACGATCTCTGCCGCCAGCCGAGTGGAGTGAGTTTCGGGCGCTGGTTCAGATTGCGGGCGGCGAAAATATCACGATTGATGGCGCGACGTTTGAAAAAACTGAAGGTGATGGCATCACCCTTCTGCCCGGCTTTGTCGGCAACCGACCGCCACCGACCAATATCGAGATTCGCAATATTGTTACCGACCGCTGCGGTCGGCAGGGAGTTTCAGTGATCTCCGGCCGCGGGGTGGAAATTAGCGACAGTGTGTTTCGCAATACCGCTGGCAAATCGCCGCAATCGGCAATTGATGTGGAGCCGGGTAGCCCGCTCGATTGGGCGACGGTATTGATTGAAAATGTCCGATGCGAAAATAATAAGGGGGCGTGTGTGTATGCCGTGCTGTCGGTCTTACGCGCGGCCAGCCCGATGGTAGATATTGTTGCGCGAGACATTGTGGTTGATGGTGGCACCTTTGGTCTCGCGGCCGTTTATGATTTGATTCATCCTGATTATGGTTCCGCGGCTGGTCGGGTTTTGTTTCAGAATGCGATCATTAACAATACTTACATCGGTTTTCGGGCTGGTGGTTACGAACCCCAAGCTTGGGACACACGCTCTCGAGTGGCGGTAACGCTTGATAATGTGCGAATCAATCAGCCCACCCAAGCGGTTTTCTTGTTTAACTTTAAGGGCGACACCGTCGCGGAGCCGGTGCGTATCTTGCCGTCAACAACTTGGAATTTTTCTGGTTCCGCATCTGAGACAATTTATCACGGCAATCATGAGGGAGTGATCATTGGTGAGCCGTCGCCGACGGCTTGGCAACAAGCGCTGGAACGTCTCCGGGCGGCGCTCGGGGCTTCTTGGTAAGCCCTTTCTCAACCCCCGCGCAGGGTTTTCTGTTGTATAATTGGTAGCGATGGATGATGCTGCTGCCATGCCGCCCTTGTCGCCTCTGCGCCAAGATCAATTGAACGCGATTCTTTCCTCGATGGCCGAGGGGTTAATTGCTGTCGATCGTTCAGAAAAAATTATTTTGATGAATCAGGCCGCAGGCATCATGCTTCGTTTGGCGCCACAAGCGGCTGTGGGGAAAGATATTCGCGAGGTGTTCGTTTTGGAGCGCGGCAATAGTTCGACCGTTCGCGAGGCGTTGGCTCCACCGGTGTCTCGAGCGATGGCCGAGAAAAACATTATTTCTTTCAGTTTGCGCGACGATTTGCAACTCAAAAATAGCGCCGGCGTCTCTTTTCCGGTGGCGATGATGGTAGCGCCGCTATTGGTGGCAGGAGAGGTGGATGGGGCGATCGTCATTTTTCGCGATGTGGCGCGAGATAAGGAGGTGGATCGCGCCAAAACGGAGTTTGTCTCTCTCGCCTCGCATCAGTTAAAAACCCCTCTCTCTGCCATTAATTGGTACGCCGAGACGATGCTCGAGCAAGAGATTGGCAAGTTGAATCGCAAACAAAAAGAATATTTAGAAAACTTATACAATTCTAATCGGCGCATGATTGAGCTCGTCAATTCACTGTTGAACGTTTCGCGGATTGATCTCGGCACTTTCGCCATCGAGCCGAAACCGACTGATCTCCGTGAGCTGGCTGACAGCGTGGTGGCCGAACTGGCGCCGATCTTGGCCGAGAAGCGTATTGATTTGTCTAAGTTATACGCCACCGGTTTACCGATTTTAAGTGTTGATCCCAAGCTAACACGGATTGTGTTTCAAAATTATTTGTCGAACGCGGTTAAATATACGCCGCCAGCCGGCACGATCGCGGTGGAATTGTCGCGCGTGGGCGAAGAAATAGTTTGGCGGGTGGCTGACAGTGGTTTTGGTATACCCGCCTCGGATCAGCACAAAATTTTCACCAAACTATTTCGTGCTGAAAACATCCGCGATCAAGAGGCCGACGGCACCGGTCTTGGGCTCTACATCGTTAAGTCTATTATGGAGGCGGTAGGCGGGCGGGTCTGGTTTGAGTCACTTGAGGGTCAGGGGTCAACGTTTTACGCGGCGTTCCCGCTCACCGGCATGCCGGCGCGTTCGGGAGCCAAGGGATTGGCATGAGGTTATGGTAAAGGGAGAACACGGAAAAAAAGTTCTGCTTGCCGAGGATGACAAATTTTTAGCCGTGGCCGTCGGTGAGCGTCTTGCCCGAGAGGGTTTGCGGGTGATCCGAGCGGGAACCGGGCGAGAGACGATCTCCCTCATTCGATCGGAACGGCCCGATCTCGTTTTGCTTGATTTGATTATGCCCGGCCAATCAGGATTCGCGGTGTTGGAAAATCTGCGCGCTGACCCCGATCTTCAAGCCACACCCGTGATTGTCCTCTCTAATCTCGGTCAGGAAAGCGATATTGCCAAGGCCCGCCAACTCGGCGCCATTGATTATCTGGTCAAATCGGATGTGCAATTAAAAGAAGTGGTGGCGCGAGTCAAAAATTTTCTCGATGGAGACGAACGTTGAAGTGTTGCGGCAAATCTTGGTGGCGCCCGGGCATCTCTCGGCCGAGGCGTTGGCTGCGGCCGAAGCGGAGAGCCGGTTGGAGCGTCGCCCCCTTGCCGATTTTCTAGTTGATCGCGGTCTTATCCGTGACGAGCAGTTGGGCCAGCTTTTGGCCGACCATTTCGGGTTTGATTTTTTGAATTTGCGCCGTGAGAAAATTGACCCCCAGATTTTTAATTTAATTCCCGAATCGGTGGCGCGGGCAGAAGGGGTGGTGGCGATCACCCGCACGCCTGCCGGCGTGCGGGTGGGCATGCTTGATCCGACCAAATTTGATTTGTTGCAAAACCTATCACGGCGTTTGGGTGATGCCATAATTCCGTTTTTGGTTACCCGTCGCGGCCTTCTCGATTCTTTTAATCAATATCGCCAAGGTTTGCGCGAAGAATTAACGCAGGTGGTTAAGCGGTTATCAGCCGAGGAGGTGCCGGAAACCGAGCGGCAGAATATGGTTGTTCGCCTTGTCCACTTGATTTTGCATCAGGCCTATCAGCAGAGAGCTTCCGATATTCATTTTGAGCCGCAAAGAACGCGCTTGCTCGTGCGTTTTCGGATTGATGGCGTTCTTCATGATGCTTTTGATTTGCCGGCTGTACTGCGCGAGCCACTGCTCTCGCGCTTGAAGATTTTGGCCCGTCTCCGACTCGACGAACATCAATCTGCCCAAGACGGTCGATTTAGTTTTGAGACGAGCGGCGAGCGAGTGGATGTGCGGGTTTCTTTGGTGCCGGTAACGCAGGGGGAAAATCTGGTCTTGCGTCTGTTGGCCGAAAACAGTCGGCAGTTTAGCTTGACAGAACTTGGCTTAGGGGAAACCGACCTCGTTCGGGTCAGACGAGCGATTGATAATCCTCACGGTATGATTCTCGTTACCGGCCCGACTGGTTCCGGCAAAACCACAACCGTTTACGCGGTCATCAAAATTCTCAATCGCCGCGATGTGCACATTTCGACCATTGAAGATCCGGTGGAATATGAGATTAGTGGTGTAAGCCAAATTCAGGTTAATCCCAAAACCAACCTCACCTTTGCTCAAGGTCTGCGCTCCATTTTGCGCCAAGATCCTGACGTGATTGTGGTGGGGGAGATTCGTGACGAGGAAACAGCTGGGATCGCGATCAATTCGGCCATGACCGGCCATCTCGTTCTTTCCACGGTTCACGCGAACGATGCCGCGACGACCCTGCCCCGTTTGCTCGATATGGGGATCGAGCCTTTTCTGGTTGCGTCCACGGTCAATGTGGTGTTGGCTCAACGTTTGGTGCGAAAAATCTGTGAGCGTTGCCGGGTTTCGAGCGAGCCGACGGTGGCTGATCGGCGTTTAATTGAAGAGGATGAAACGATTCGTCGCTCATTGCGCCGACGCGGGTATCGTCGTTTGAATGATCTAACTCTGTACCGTGGTTTGGGTTGTCGCACCTGCGGAGAAACCGGTTTCGTGGGCCGGCTGGGAATTTTTGAAGTTTTGGAAATAACCGACAAAATTAAAAAATTGATTGTGGCCAGAGCGGCTAGCCATGAAATTTTGGCCGCCGCGGCGGCGGAGGGAATGACGACGATGCTCGAAGACGGCCTCGGCAAAGTGATTACCGGCGAAACCACTTTGGCTGAAGTTTTGCGTGTGATTAAATTATGATTGGCATGCCAGTCTCAATCAAAGAACAATCCTTGCTCGCTCGTCATTTGGCGGTGACGATCAAGGCCGGTTTGACCATTACCGAGGCCTTGAGTTTGGCAGGGCGCTCTAGTCGGCGTTTACGGCCGGTCTTGAAGGCCGTTGCGGCGAGTGTAGCTGGCGGGCGGCGGCTGTCGGTCGCTTTGCGCGATTACCCCGCCTTCTTCCCCGCCTTGCTTGTTAGCGCCGTGGAGACCGGTGAGAGTTCTGGCACTTTGGGTGATAACCTTGCTGGCGTGGCGGCGGAGCTCGAGAAGGAGTCGACGCTGTTTGCCAAACTGCGGGGAGCGTTGATCTACCCACTGACGATTCTCGTGTTGACGATCGTCTTGGGCGCGATTCTGGCGTTAACTGTGTTTCCTAAATTATTGCCCTTGTTTTCTGGTTTGCGGATTGATTTGCCGTGGACGACGCGTTGGCTTTTGCGTTTGGCTGATTTAACCCGGGGAACGATTTGGTGGTGGATTGGTATTCTCACCGCCGGCCTGTTCGGCTTGTGGTGGTTAATTCGTCAGTCGTTTTTGAAACCAGTAATGCATTGGTTGTGGCTCCGTTTGCCGCTGGTGGGTCGCCTCACGCGTGAATTAAATATGGGTCGTTTGAGCCGCCGGGTGGGTCTGTTGTTGAAAAGTGGGGTGAGTGCCGATGAGGCCCTGCGTCTCGCGGGCACGGCCTCGAGTAATTATTATTATCAACAGGCATCTATGGCCGCGCGGGATCATCTTGTGGCCGGAAACAAACTCTCAGCTAGTTTGCGGCTTTATCCCGATTTGTTTCCCGAACTCACAACGCGGATGATCGAGGTAGGAGAGGAGACCGGGGAGCTGGAATCGAGTTTGTTTTATTTGGCCGATTTTTACGAAGCCGAGGCGGAGCGGGCGATTAAAACTTTGCCGACAATTATCGAACCACTTTTGCTCTTTGTGATTGGTTTGGTGGTGGCGTGGTTTGCTCTATCAATTATTACGCCTATCTATGAGCTCACCAGTTTGCCGCAACGCTAAACGCTGCGGCCTGACGATGGTCGAGTTGTTGATCACGGTCGCGGTAGTGTTGGTGGCGGCGGCGGCCTTGCCAACGGCGTACCGGAATTTTATTCCCGGAGATGAGGCCGATCGCTTCGCTCCCGAGGTGGCGAGCTGGTTGCGTCAAGTAGCAGAGCGGGCGAGCGCTGGTTGGCATTTTACCAATCATGGTTTGTATGTTGATACCAGCAGTCGGCGATTGATTTTGTATCGCGGGGCGTCGTTTGCGGCGCGAGATCCGGCGGGTGACGAAACATTGCCTTGGCCGGCGACCGTGAGTCTTACCACTACCGGCCCTGCTGGAGCGGATTTCAATTTTGCCGCCGCCACCGGTTTGCCGGCGGCGGCGGGGACGATTACTGTCGCGAGCGCCGCTCGAACTGTTTGCGTGGATCTTAATTCTTGGGGCGGCATAGTGTTAGGATCCTGCGGGTTGTGATTATGTTTTCTTCGTCAGATCGTGGCCAAAGTTTGTTCGAATTAGTTTTGGCGGTGGCCTTGTTTGCCCTTCTCGCCGCCAGCTTAACCCCTTTGGTTCTTAACGGTTATCAACTGGCGATGGCTACTGACGGCGAAGCGTTGGTGCGACGCTATGCTTGGTCTGGTCTGGAAGCGGCGCGGGCGATTGCCGCCCGCGCTTGGAACGAATTAAATTTACAGACTAGCGACCCGGTCTGGGCAGGAGGGCAATGGTCTTTCGCGGGGGAGGGGGCGATTGGCACCGATGGTGTTTTGGAGCGGCGCCTAGTATTTTCGCCCGTTTGCCGCACCATGGATGGGGCGATTGCGGCTTGCCCGGCGAACTGGCTTGACCCCCACGCTAGGCAGGTTACCGCGGTTGTTAATTGGCGTTCAGCCGCCGGCGAATCGCGAGAGTTTCGTTTGCCTTTTTATTTAAGCAACTGGGATTCTCTCGATTGGGAGACGACCGACTGGTCGGGTGGTTCGGGTCAAGGTTTGTGGCTCGACCCGACCCGTTACGACTCTGACGATGGCCAGGTAGAAAGCGTGCCCGGCGGTTTGCGTCTTCGGCAAACCACCACCGCAGACGGATCTCTTAATCAAAATTTTGATACTGTCTCGGGCTGGTCGTTTTCTCCTTGGGGGGTTGGGCCGGGAGAGGTTACACCTACCGGTCAATGGCAGGCAAGCGGTGGCCATCCCGGCGGAACCGTTCAAATAAATATTCCCTTCAACGCACGAGACGATCAGGTGGGAGCTTATTGGCAACGACCAGTTAGGCTAACGGAAGACAACCTGCCTTTAATCTGTAGCACGGAATGGCGAGTGACCGATTGGGTTGCTGGCAATCGCCGTGCCGACGATTTTCGAATTCTGATGTTTTTAGACGCGGTCTCCGGCCCGCCCGCTTTAGGGTCGGAAATTTGGTCCTCCAATCAATTGCGTGGTAACACTGGCTGGCTGTCGACCGGTGCGGTGGACTGTGCCGCTGTTGCGCCGGCGGCCGGTATGTACTTTTTAAAAATTGGGATTTGGCTTGATGCCGCGGCGGTGAACACCGGCCCGATTACCGTTTTGTTCGACAACGCTGGAGTAAATTGGGGGCGTTCAACCTATGCTCTGCGGGGAGAATTGACGTCTTCCGCTTTCAATTTGGGTGGGCCATCACCACTGCAGGTGGTGGAGTGGGAGGCGGACGATGCCTGCTCTCCCAACTGTTCTATTACGGTTAATGTGCGCACCGCGCCAGACAGCGGCGGCGTTCCTGGGGTCTGGGGGGAGTGGGTGGGGGCGCAAGGTTCCGGCTCCGATTTTACGCTGGCTAGCGGTAGTCTTGTGCCAATAAGCGAGAACGGTCGAGTGTGGGCGCAATACCGCGTGCGGCTGGCTGGTGACGGATCCGTCTCGCCGGTTTTACAAGCGCTTCGTTTAAATTTTCGTTAAATGAAATCAAACCCCTCCTGTGTTCGTGGTTTTAGTTTGCTTGAGACAATTCTCTATGTCTCACTGCTCGCGGTGGTGGGCGCGAGTTTTGTATTGTTTGCCCTGAACGTCTCTGGGGCAATGGCTGATGCCCAAGCTCGGGCTTTAGCGGACGGTGAATGGCGACGGTGGTGGCAAACGCTGGAGCAGGAGATCGCCGCCACCGCGACGCTCATGCCTCTTTCTGGAGAGACCTCTGATGAGTTGCGATTACAAAGGCGAGACGGTCAAGAAGTCCGTTTCCGGTTGGCCAATGGTCGCGTGGGGGTGATAGTTGGTGGTGGTCCGGAAGAAATAATTTTGGGCGACGCTCTCATTATCGAGGCTTTGCGATTTCGCAATTTAGGAACCGGCAACCAAGCTAGTTTGGAGGTGGAAACCGAGTCGCGATCCCGCTTCGCCGCTTCGGGGTTGGTCGAAACCCGTTTTATCCTTGGAGAAAGATGAAAATAATAATTAATCATCGGGGGTGCGGTGGATTTGTGGCTTTACTGCTCGTGCTTTCGCTCGGTGCCTTTCTTTTGACCGCCGGTCTCGGGGTGGCTGGTTTGGGCCTGAATCGTTTGCTCGCCGCCACGACCGCCGCCGCCGGCGACCGGATCGCTCGGGCGGCGGACGGTTGTTTATCTTTGGCTTTGCTTGGTTTGCGACGCGATAGTGAGTTTGCGGTCGCGACCCCTGTTACCATCGTTCAACCTTCATTACCTACGTGTATAATTAGAGTAATGAAATTGGACTCCACGAATCGAGGTATTGAGGTCTTTGCTCTGGAAGGAGAGTACCGTCAGCGTCTTTGGTCGAAGGCGACGGTTGGTCCTCGGTCTGTTGAGTTAATAGACTGGCGTCGCGGCAATTAATGTACTGATGACTTGGCTCGGTTTTTCTCGGCGAATGATAGGGGTCGACGTTTCGGACGCCACCATTGAAGTGGTGGAACTGGCATCGCGTTGGGGACGACCGACGCTGGTGGCCGCTGGACGAACAACGTTGCCGTCGGGGGTGGTCAAGCATGGTTTAATCCTTGATGAATCGGCTTTACGGACAGCGCTGGAGGAGGTTTGTCGCGCGGCCTTGCCTCGTCCAATCCGTAGCCGCCAGGCCTGTTTTGGTTTGCCGGAAACACAGTTTTATAGTCAAGTGCTAGGGTTGCCGTCGACCGATTTTGCCGACCGGCGCCGCGCGCGCGCGGCGGCCGTTGCCGCTGCGGCGCGCTTATTCCCGTTGCCGGCCGAGGAACAAGTGGTCGCCTACAAGGTTTTGGGTGAGGCGGGGCCAGATCTCATTTCCGTTCTGCTGGTGGCGGTTAGCCGGATAACCCTTGAAACTTGGTGGCGTTTTTTTGGGCGATCCGGTTTTCATCTAGCGGCGGCCGAGCCGGAACCCGTCGCTTTGGCGCGTGGTATTTTTCTTGGCGCGCCGCTGGCACCCGTCGCCCTGCTTGATTTGGGGTCGCGAGTGAGCCAATTAAGCGCTTTCGACAAACGCGGTTGGCTCGGCGCTTATTTGGTTCCGGCCCCCGGCGATGACCAAGCCAAGCTTTTGGCCACCCTGTCCGCGGCGCTCGAGCATTTAACAAATGCGCGCCAGTTTAAGCCCGAAGCATTGGTTTTAGCAGGTGGTGGCAGCCAGCGGCGGGGGATTACCCAAGCTCTTGGTAAAAATTTGTCTCTTCCTGTCCGTTTGGCTCTTTTGCCGCCGATCTTTTCCGATGATCATAACGCTCTGCGCCGTTTTTGGTTGCGCGGCGAGGCCTATTACTATCTTGAGGCCGCAGGGCTGGCTTTGGGTGGGCTTGGTTTCGGCCGCAAAATTTCTGAACCGGTTATCCACTACCGAGCGCACGGGATTTGAGCTACCATTAAGCAATAAGTCAATAATATGAAAACAATGTTTCGACGGGGTTTTACTTTAATCGAACTTTTAATCGTTATTGCAATTATCGCAATTCTGGCGGGCGTGGTGTTTGTGTCGCTTGACCCGGCCACGCGTTTCCAGGACGCCCGTGATGCCAGTCGTTGGACGGATGTCACCGCGATTCTATCAGCGGTGAAAGTGGATCAGGTGGATAACGGCGGTTCGTATTTGGCGGAGATTGCGGCCTTAACAGCAGATGAAAATTATCAAGTCAATGGTACCGGCGTAACAACCGCTTGCAACACCGCTTGCGCGGCGGTCACGAATGCCAATCGTTGCGTTGATTTGAGTGATCTAGTCACCGATGGTTATTTGGGCAAATTGCCGGTTAGTCCGAACGGCTCGGGTGAGAGCTGGGATGATGATCACAGCGGTTATTATCTTGCTCGAAACACTAACGGCTCAATTACGGTAGGCGCCTGCTCGGCTGAATCAAACAATCTGATTACTGTTACTCGCTAGTGCTCTATACCAAGAAAGGGGACGGCGGTACGACTAAATTTTTCGGTTGCGATCAGCGCCGAACCAAGGCCTCGGCAACCGCCGAGGCCTTGGGCGCGTTGGACGAGCTTAATTCTTGGCTCGGCTACGTTCGGGCCGTCAGCCAGTCATCTGATTTGGCTACCGGCCTTATGGCGGTCCAGCACAACCTCTTCATCGTTCAGGCTGAAGTTGCTGGCGCGGATAAAAAAATTTCCTTGGCTAAAGTAACGGCGCTTGAGAATGCAATTGATGCTATCGAGAAAGAACTGCCGCCAATCAAATCTTTTTTTCTCCCCGGCGGTTGCCCTGACGGCGCTCTTCTTGATTACGCGCGGACGGTAGTGCGCCGGGCCGAACGTCGGGTGATTCGCGCTCAAGACGAGGGGGCGATCAAGCTCGGGCCAGACACCTTGGCCTACCTCAACCGCCTGTCGTCTTATCTCTATGCGCTAGCTAGACTCGTGAACCGCCGCTCTGGTATAAAAGAAGAACCGCCGCACTATCAATAAACCGTCGCGGCGCCAGATGGTGCCTATGGTGTAATGGTTAGCACTCGGCTCTGTGGAAGCCGCAGTTCGGGTTCGAATCCCGATAGGCACCCCAAACGGTATCCAATATAACCGCAGGTGGTTTATTGGATGTCACCTCGAAAGTCTCGACTTTATGTCGGGATTTCTGAGTTTTAGGGGCGACTAATGCTTTTGATTTACCGGCTACCACAGGTGTAAAGTCCACCTTCCATGTCGGTCACGATCCGAGACATTTGACAAATATGGCGTTTAGGTGTATGATAGTAGACATAGTTCTTTGATAAGACTTGCGATTGGTCATAGCGAAAAGTGGCTTAAAACCTGGGCCTCTTCTCGCTATGACCACACAGGCCATAGTTCCTCCTCGGATTAGAGGAAAACCAAAACGGGCAAATTAGCCCAAGGAGATACGATCATGAATGCAGAATTATTCGCAATTGCGGAAGTGATGCCAGGCAAGCTGAATGCATTGGTCAAGAACATCATGCGTCAGACTGGAGAAGCCGATCCCAATGAAGCAGTTCGCCTGGTTAACTCTGGTGAATGGGTTGTTTCCAAACCGACCCGTTCGTGGCGCGAGGAAGACGGCGTCATCTACTTCTCGGTCACCTCGGACGGCACGACCGGGGAGGACTGGATCAAGCGTCTGGAAGGCAACGGTTTCCGCGTCGGAGACTACGCCAAGCAGGTGCTCCGAACGCCTTCCTTCAAACCGACGAGCGGCGTGACGACCGAAGTCGCCGTTCTCAAGGGCATGCTCTTCGGGGACAACGATCTGATCACGAAGAAGATCCGCGCCGAGGCCGACAAGCGCAAGCTGTTCAAGCCGAACGCCGAGCTCGCTTGCCTCATCCGTGAGAAGTTCAAGGACAAGGAGATCGAGCAGATGGGTCTGTGGTACATCGCTGCCATGCATGAACCCATCAACGACTCCGACGGCGGCCCTCGCTTGCTCGGCGCGCGCCGGTACGGCGATGGTCGCTGGTTGCGCGCGTGCTCCGGCAAGCCCGGCAACAGGTGGGATCGTGAGGACGGGTTCGCGTTCGTCGTCTCGCAAGTCGGTTCTCAATCCTAAGATCCTCGGGACTTCAGTCCCTTTGCTCTTAGCCCTTAGCCCTGTTCCGATCCGTCGGAGCAGGGCTAAATTTTTTCATAAAAAATAAATTTCAGATATAATATTTGTGGCAGTAGGTGAATATGCGGACGGTCAAGGCTTTCCGCTACCGACCCCAGTATCCATAACAATGAATAACAGCGTTCGATCCTTGGTTTTAACTGGTGGTCCGGGAGCGGGTAAAAGCACGGTGTTGGCTTTATTGCAAAAAGAATTAACTTCTCTGGGGTTTACAGTTTTTTCGGTGCCGGAAGTGGCGCGTTCGTTATACATTAGCGGTGTTCGAGGCGCACCGGGGGTTCTTGAAGAAGCAGATTTCCAGCGCGCCGTGTTGGGTCTTACTTTAACTCTGGAGGACCATTACCGCGAGCTGGCCGAAAAAGTTGCGTCGAAAGGCAAGCAGATCGTTCTTTTGCACGACCGAGGAGCGCTAGATGGTTTTTCATATACTTCCGAGCGGATATTCCACCAGCTGGTTGAGGGGGTTGGTTTGTCTCTTCGTGATCTGGCTGGTCGTTACGACGGCGTTATTTATTTGCAAAGTCCGGCCGCTAATTCCGAAACGGCCGGATTCTATGTTATTGATAAAGAGCGGGGCGAAGACGCAGTAACCGCTGGCCAGTTAGATGCGGTAACGCGTGAGATTTGGAAAAAAGTTTTTCCTCCCCATCGATTTTTATCTGTCTGCGCCTCGCAAGATTTTGATGCCAAATGCCGAGCCGCGCTCGTGGCGGCGCGTTCTCTCTTGGGTATTTCCGACTCTTGATAAATTGTTACGTTTACAGACTTAATCCTCGTGTTAGAATCTTTCCCAGACTAGGTCTTTTCGGCACAAGGAGTGTCGCGGCTTAGTTGTCTGCTCGTTACGAAGGAGCGAACGATGAAGAGGCGGTGTTTGGGAGGAGTACTGGCTTGCTTGATGTGGTTTTTGGCTCCGTCGGCCTTGGCCGATCCGGTGATTTGGGAATATGGTTTCGAAGAACCGTTTCCCTTGGCGATTATCCAATCCGGACAGTCGTTTATGCGCATCGAATCTTCTCTGGCCCCTGACGGTGATTGGTATGGCAACGTCGTCGGGCCGGTAGGTGATCCGGCGGGAGAGACGATGACTATCGCGTTTTCCACTACTGGTTTTACCAGCCTCGTTTTTGAGGGTTTGTGGAAGGTGCATGGCGGTTTGGAAGGTGGCGATGAGTTTTCGATTTGGTTTTCGCCCAACGGCGGGAGCAGTTGGCAGAACCTAGCGACGCTGGCCAATACGCCAGCGGGCGAATGGGAGCATTTTCATTTTCCGTTACCGCCCGACGGGGACGATAACCCGGACACCCAGCTGCGCTTATTTGCTAATTTTAATAGCGGCAGTGACCGGGTGCTGATTGACACCCTGTCGGTGCGGGTTGTTCCCGAGCCAACCACTGCCGCGACGTTGGTGATGGGAGCCATCGCCTTAGCGGCTGCCCGGCGTCGAATTTGGACCGGATAAACAAAATGAGGCTCCGCCAGAGCCGAGCCCCCGTTCGCGTTGTGAGATGCGAACGGGGGTCTCTTGCGTTAAAATACTTTTATGCGGAATGTGGTGATCACCGGCGTGGGTCAAGGAATCGGTTTGGCTCTGGCTAAACAATTTTTAACGGCCGGCGACGCGGTTATCGGCACGGTATGCGAGGGCAATTTGCCGCTCGATAACCCACGATTAACCGTCATTCAACTCGATCTGCGACGTGGCGAGGGTATCATTCGAGCCGCTGATCAGGTTTTGGGCTTGAAACGTCCGATTGATATTTTGATCAACAACGCTGGTGTGCTTTTGGACGAAGACGAAACTGTGGTGCGAGTTGAGAAGTTACGCGCCACGCTTGAGGTTAATCTCGTTGGGGCAATTGATTGGACGGAGCGTTTACTATCTGGCCTTAGCCCGACGGCACATATTGTTAATATTTCTTCAACGGCTGGTTCACTTAGTTTGGTTGGCCAAACCACTCATTTTCCAGATCATTACCCCGCCTACAAAATTTCCAAAGCGGCGCTCAATATGTATACCCGCACTTTGGCGCGGCGCTTGACGGGAATAACGGTGTCGGCGGTGCATCCGGGATGGGTTCGCACAACGATGGGCGGCAAGGAGGCCGATCTCTCGCCCGACGAAGCCGCCGCCGAGATTTTCAAATTTTCCATTTCGCGTCCTCCCACCGGCGGTTTCTGGTTTAAGGGTCAACCTCTTGCTTGGTAACTTTTTATGCTATAAATATTTCCAGTGTGGCTCATTGAGAATTGACGTTCTTTTTGTGGGGAGTAAAAGTATGCCCAAAACCCGATCGGCTTTTCCTGCGACGGTGCGCGGTGTTGCCCCGAGTTGGTTAGTTCTTTTGGTTGCTGGTTATACTTGGCGCCCTGAATCCGACGCTTGCATACCTAATAGAGAGAAACGGTATATTCGAACGGCTGCTAAGCAAATTAAAACCGACTACCAGACGACGGCTAGAAAGCCACTGCCCTCCAATCGCGCAATGATCGCTTCATCGTGGATGGCGGCAAAACAGACTGCCCAGACTTTTCTTGAGGTGTGGCCGGAGTTTGTTTCAGACAAGAATGGGGGCACGATTCTGAATCAGTATTTTGATCCTGATTGTTTGCGGGATCGGAAATTGTGGTTGCATGATTGGATGTTTGCGAACTTGTTATCCCTGTCTGATCCCGCCAAGGATGATTGCGTGGTAGTGGTGGTGACTTACCCGGCAGTTATTGAACACCTTCTTGGATCATCACTTCCGGGGGCGGATTTGCAGTTTCTTAAACCAACTGAATGGTGTCTGATTGAGGTTCACCGGTCCTTTAGTGAGCTGGCGCAGTTTCAGGCCCAGGTCTCGATTTCCTGTCCTGGCTCGCGGCGAGAGGGCGTGTTTGATCGGGTGCGGGAATGTTTTTGTTTTTCTCTCTAGGAAAGATGTGTAGAAAACCCCGTCAGCGCGCATACGCACGCCGACGGGGTTTTTTGTGTTAGACTGGCAGGGTGTCTTTCGTTGACGATTTAAAAAATTTGGAAGTAGGGGTAGTACTCGACGATGAGACCACGCTCGCTGATTACAGTGTTGATGCGAGTATTTTTGAAGTTAAACCCCGCGCGGTGATCCAGCCACGGAGTGTGGGAGATCTGGAGCGGCTGGTTAAGTTTGTGAGTGAACGCCGCCGCGGCGGCGAAGATTTGTCGCTCTCGCCGCGCGCGGCGGGGACCTGCATGTCAGGCGGCTCACTTACCGATTCTTTGATGGTGGATTTGATGCCGCATTTTAACCAGCTTGGGCCGGTGGTGGGGGAGACGATTACCGCCGGCCCCGGTGTTTTTTACCGCGATCTGGAAAAGGCCACTTTAGCTCAAGGTTTGCTGATGCCGGCTTACACTGCGTCGAAAGATTTGTGCGCCGTAGGCGGAATGGTGGGGAATAATGCCGCCGGCGAGAGAACTCTGCGTTATGGAAGCACGGCCCGTTATGTAAAAAGTTTGAAAGTGGTTCTGGCCGATGGCAAGGAGCACGATATTAAACCTCTCCATCGAAACGAGCTGGAAATGCTACAAAAACAAGACAATTTTTTTGCCCGAATAGTTACGGGTTTATGGGATTTAATTGAGAAAAACAATCTATTGCTTAAGCGGACTAAACCTCAGGTGTCGAAAAATTCGGCCGGTTACTTGATTTGGGATCTATGGGACGGGCAAGTCCTTGATTTACCCAAATTGTTCGTTGGCTCGCAAGGCACCATCGGGATCATTACGGAGATTGTTTTTTCTCTCGTGCCGAGGCCGGCCGCCGAGCGGGTGCTCGTGATTACCCTCGACAATTTAAAAGTTTTGCCAGCGGTGGTGAGCGCAATTTTGGCGCACCAACCCGACTGTTTTGAATCTTATGATCGTCATACTTACGACCTCGCTAAGCGATTTTTGGCGGAAACGGCGCGGGCCGCGGCCGCTAGCGGCGGCGCCGCTCTTTCTCTCCTTGCCCAATTTTCCGGCCCCACCACTGACGAGGCTCTGCGTCGTGTGGAGCGGGCGGCATACTCTCTTCAAGCTCTTCATTTGCCAGGAGTGTCGGGGGAGATCGTTTCTCCCGAAGCGGCGAACGCTTTTTGGCAGATCCGGCGGGCCAGTTTTCGTTTGTTGTGTGAACACGCGGGCGGGCAACTCCGTCCGGCGCCGTTTATTGATGACATCATTGTCCCTCCCCCTCGCTTACCAGAATTTTTGCCGAAACTAGAAGCGATTTTGAGCCGTTACCAGCTGACCTACACGCTGGCCGGACACATTGGGGATGGCAATTTTCATCTTATTCCGCTGGTGGATCTCACTAATCCCCAACAGCGCGCTTGGATTCCGGAGTTGGCGGAAGATGTGTTCAAGTTGGTGGTGGGAGTGGGTGGCGGGTTGGCGGGCGAACACAATGATGGGTTGGTCCGCACCTCTTTCCTCCCTTTGATGTATCCGCCGGCGATTCTTGATCTTTTTGCGGCGATTGAGAATCTGTTTGATCCGTTGAACGTTTTTAACCCCAAGAAAAAGACGGGCGACAACCGATCTTTTGCGCTCGAGCATCTTTCCCACTCCAATCGCAACAAATTTTTTCACTAACTTGGTACAATAATTGGGTGCGGATTAAAAATTTTGAAACTTTAGCCACGACGGCGTTACGACGTGAAGCTCTCGGGTGGGCGGAAGCCGGTTTAGAGGCGATCGATACCGCGGCTGCGATTCGCCGGTCGGTTCGGGGGCGCGACGGGGGGATAGAAGTTAACGGTCAGATATTCCCGCTCGCGCCGACGGCGCAACTCATTGTGGTGGGAGTAGGTAAGTGCGCGCTCGATGCGGCCGCAGAACTAGAATCCGTGCTCGGCGATCGTATCACCGGCGGTTTAGTGATTGACGTCCGGTGTGATCGCCCGTTGCGGAGACTGGAAGGATGCGCGGGCGATCATCCGTTGCCGAGTCAAGCCAATGTTGACCACACCAAACGTCTACTTGCTTGGCTCGAGCGGGCCGGACCAGATGATCTAGTTTTGGCGATAGTTTCGGGCGGCGGTTCGACACTGCTGTGCCAACCTCACAATTTTTTGTGCCACGTCGAGTCGGAGCTGGTCTCCAAATTATTTGTGGCGGGGGCGCGGATTCAAGAGATCAATCTGGTGCGCAAACATCTCTCAATTGCCCGCGGCGGATTTTGGGCCAAGACCGCTTACCCAGCACGCTTGGTCGGTTTAATTTTTTCCGACGTGCCGGGCGATGATATCGGCTTTATTGCGTCCGGCCCGACGGTTCGTGACGTAACAACCGTTACGGACGCGGCGGCGGTTCTGCGTCGTTTCGGTCTTACCGCGTTGTTCCCCCCGGCGAATCTGCTGGAAACCCCAAAAGATGACCACTATTTTTCTCTGTCGACCAATTTTTTGATCGTGTCTAACCAGTTGGCTTTGGAAGCAATGGCTCGGAGCGCCGCAGCGCGCGGTTTTCAGCCGACGATTGCCGCTTCCGCGTTTGAAGGCGAAGCGGCGGTTGTTGGTCGGGATGTGCTCGAGCGTTTGCATTCGACCCAGCCCGGCGCGGTTCTTTTGTTTGGCGGCGAGAGTCATGTGACCACGTTCACCGCAGGTGGACATCGGCGCCTGACGACGAGCGATCGTCCGTGGGGCGGTCGAAATCAAGAACTAGCGCTGGCCGTCTTGCCGGAAGTGCGCGACAATGAATTAGTGCTCACACTCGCTTCCGACGGTTGGGACAACACGCCGCATGCGGGCGCCATTGCCGATAAGATGACACGCGCCGCGACGTTGGCGGCCGGCCTTCGGCCGAGCGATTTTTTAGATCGTCACGAGTCGTTCGCTTTTTTTGAGCGAACTGCCAATTTTATCAATACCGGCCGCTTAGGGTCTAATGTGGCCGACTTAATTATTGCTGTTAAGGCCAAATAAACATTATGGCATCAGGTGCAAGCAAGCTAATTAGTTGGTTGGGGGAGATTAATTTGGGCGATGTTGCGCTCGTGGGCGGAAAAAACGCCTCTTTGGGTGAGATGTTCCAACGCTTGACTCCGCTCGGGGTGCGCGTGCCAGACGGTTTCGCGGTTACGGCTGCGGCCTACGATCATTTTATTCATGAGTCTGGTTTGCAGACCAAACTGGCGGAATTGTTGCGCGGTCTTGATACACACAATTTTCCTGATTTGCAGGCGCGCGGTCGAGCGGTGCGCGAAAGTATTTTATCGGCTGAAATGCCCAGTGATTTAGCGGAAGCGGTTCGTGTGGCCTATCGAGAGCTGGGACAGAAGTATGGCGGTGATAACGAAGTCGCCGTTCGGTCTTCAGCTACCGCCGAAGATCTGCCCGGCGCTTCTTTTGCCGGCCAGCAAGAAACCTATTTGAATGTGCGCGGCGAAGAAGCGGTGGTGGTAGCGGTAAAAAAATGTTTTGCCTCCTTGTTTACCGATCGAGCGATTTCTTACCGCCAAGACAAGGGTTTCGCCCATCTTGATGTTTCGCTTTCCGTGACCGTGCAAAGGATGGTGCGCTCTGATCTCGCGGCGAGCGGCGTGATGTTTACCATCGACACCGAGAGCGGTTTCCCGAAGGTGGTGGTGATTAATGCCGCTTATGGTTTGGGCGAGCTGATTGTGCAGGGCGGGGTGACCCCCGACGAATTTGTGATTTTCAAACCCACGCTTGCCACGGGCGCGCGAGCGATTATTGCCAAAGACCTAGGTCTTAAAGATAAAAAAATTATTTATGATCGCGATCAGATCAAGCTGGTGCCGGTTTCAACGGAAGAGCAAAACCGCTTTTCGATTACCGACGACGAGGTGTTGGAGCTGGCGCGTTGGGGGGTGTTGATCGAAGAATACTTCTCCAAACATTATGGCCGTTTCCAACCGATGGATATCGAGTGGGCGAAAGATGGCCAGAGTGGTCAATTGTTTGTGGTCCAGGCTCGGCCGGAGACCGTGCATTCGACGGCAGACCAAAACGTTTACCGCGAATATCGTTTGGAAGGAGGTGGGGGCGAACGTTTGGCGATTGGGGCGGCGGTGGGGGCGAAAATCGCGACCGGCCGCGCTCGGTTGATCCGCTCGCCACAACACCTGCGCGAGTTTGAGAAAGGGGAAGTGCTGATCACCGAGATCACCGATCCCGACTGGGAGCCGATTATGAAAATTGCTTCCGCTATTGTAACTGACCGCGGAGGTCGGACCTCGCACGCGGCGATCGTTTCGCGGGAGCTTGGTATTCCTTGCGTGGTGGGCACGGGCGATGCCACGTCAAAAATTCCCACCGGCGAGACGGTCACGGTGGACTGCTCTTCGGGTCGCGATGGGGTGATCTACCGCGGCGCTCTGCCCTTTCGGATCCTTGATCATCGGCTTGACGTTTTACCGACTACTAAAACTAAATTGATGCTTAATGTTGGCTCGCCGGAGGAAGCTTTTCGGCATTACCGCTTGCCAGCCGCGGGTGTGGGTTTGGGTCGGCTCGAGTTCATTATCAATTCCCACATTCGCGTTCATCCCAATTTGCTGATTAATTTTGAGAAGGTGAAAACTGTACCCGAGCATCAAACCTTGGCGCATGAAGTGGAAACGTTGACTCGTGGTTATGCTGATAAACGTCAATATTATGTGGAAGAGTTGGCCGAGGGTGTGGCTAAAATCGCGGCGGCGGTTTATCCGCGTGAAGCGATTATCCGTTTTTCCGATTTCAAAACCAACGAGTATCGCACTCTGCTCGGCGGCGCGTTGTACGAACCGGAGGAAGAAAACCCGATGCTTGGTTGGCGGGGAACATCTCGTTATTATCACCCTAATTTTCGAGCGGCGTTCGCGCTTGAGTGCCAAGCGTTGAAACGAGCGCGCGAGGTTTTTGGTTTGCGGAACATTGTGCCGATGGTGCCGTTTTGTCGGACGCTCGGCGAGGCCGATCGCGTTCTTGCGGCGATGGTTGAGGACGGCCTAGATCGCTCTCGAGATCAAAGTCTCAAGATCTATATGATGTGCGAGATTCCTTCCAATATCATTTTGGCTGAAGAGTTTTTGAATCGGTTTGACGGATATTCGATCGGTTCGAATGATTTAACCCAGCTAGTTCTTGGGCTTGATCGCGATTCCGCTTTGTTGGCGCCCATCGGCAACGAGACGGATGAGGCCTTGCGCCGCGTGTTGCTCCAAGTAATTGAAGTAACCCGTCGGCGCGGCAAGTATATTGGAATTTGCGGTCAAGCGCCGTCGGATTTTCCCGATTTTGCAGCGATGCTCGTGCGAGCGGGAATTGACAGTCTTTCTCTTAACCCCGACTCGTTTCTGAAGACGGTCGAGGTGGTTGCGGCCGCAGAACGGGCGACGGGAGTTTGATCAAGGCGCATGGCCAAAATAATTTTTTACGATCTGGAACCTTGGGAGCGCGAGTATTTAACTCGTCGTCCGGATTGGCCGGCGCTTGGCGGGGAAGTGGTGTTTGCCGCCGGGCCTCTTGATGATCAGCAATTGCCGGCGGCCGACGACGCGGTAGAGGTGGTGTCGATCTTTGTGGATGCGCGGCTGACGAAGGCGGTGTTTGATCGCTGGCCGCGCTTGCGGTTGGTGGTGGCGCGATCCACCGGTTTCGATCATGTGGATTTGGCGGCCGCTCGGGAACGAGGTGTGGTGGTCACCAATGTTCCCAGTTATGGCGAAAATACCGTAGCGGAATATGCCTTCGCTCTATTGCTCGCTCTTTCTCGAAAAATTTATCAAGGTTACGATCAGATACGCGAGACGGGCAGTTTCAAACTAGACGGTTTGCGCGGATTTGATTTGCAAGGTAAGACGATTGGCGTCGTTGGCACTGGCAATATCGGGCGCAACGCGATTCGCATCGCGCATGGCTTTGGGATGCGGGTGGTGGCCACCGACGCTCGAGAAAATGCTGAGTTGGCCCAGACACTCGACTTTCGATATCTGCCGCTGGAGGAGCTGTTGGCCGTGGCCGACGTAGTTACTCTGCACGTGCCTTATCTACCAGCCACTCACCACCTGATTAATCACGAGACGATCTCTAAGATGAAGCGTGGCGCAGTACTCGTAAACACGAGCCGTGGGCCGGTGGTGGAAACCGAGGCCTTGGTGCAAGCCCTGACCAGCGGCCAATTGGCCGGCGCCGCCCTTGATGTGTTGGAAGAAGAAGGAACAACCAAAGACGAACTACGCTTTTTAAGCGCGGTTCACCCGTCAGAAATTAATCTGCGCACAATCTTAGCTAATCACGTGCTAATTGATCTTCCGAACGTCATTATTACTCCCCACAACGCCTTCAATACTTGGGAAGCCTTGGAAAGAATTCTCGATACAGCACTTGGCAATATTATAGCTTGGCGGCGGGGTGCGCCCGTGAACCAAGTCAGTCCAAATTAATTGGCATTATGTTTTATCTCGATCTCTGTCGCGCTCGATCTAGGCTTGATTCGCGGGGAGAGTGGACGGTGGAAGTGGAATTAGGCACCGGTGGCGAACGGGCGAGGGCCTCCGTCCCCACCGGCCGTTCCCGCGGCCGACGGGAAGCGGTTGTTAAACCAGCGACGGAGGCCGTGCGTCTTTTGACCGAAGTGGTGGCTCCCGCCCTCGTCCGGCACGCTCTTGATCCGGTTTTGATAGACAAAACCCTGTTGGCGCTCGACGGAACGTCAAATAAGAGTCGTCTGGGAGGCAATACCACTCTCGCGGTGTCGCTCGCCGCGGCGCGCTTGGCGGCCCAGCGTCAGGGCGAGCCACTTTGGCGTTTTCTCGCGACTTGGGCGGGAACGACGCCGGCGCCGCCGCGCCTGCTCGCTAATCTAATCAATGGCGGACTCCATGCGGGTAACGGTCTTGTCTTGCAAGAATTTATGGTTATTCCCCCGAGGCGTGGTCTGCGGGAGACGATTGAGAAGCTGATTCAGGTTTACGGTACCCTGCGCGCTGGTTTGCGTGAGCGTTTTGGGCCAGCGGCGATCAATCTTGGCGATGAGGGCGGTTTCGCGCCGCCGCTCACTGATGATGAATTGCCTCTGGGTTTGATTCGCGCCGCCGCCGCGGCTGCCAATGCGGGGGAGATAGACTTGGGAATTGATGCGGCCGCCAGTAACACCCGACTTGGCCCGTCCGAATTGCGGCCGTTGTACGAGAACCTTATCCGTCAATACGATCTTTGGTATTTGGAAGACCCGTTTGCCGAGGATGATCTTGCCAGCCACGCTTGGCTCTTGGCACGCTACCCGCAACGGCCGCTCGTTGTTGGTGATGATCTGACGGTAACGAATGCTAGCTTGATAAAAGAAGTCGCTGCTGCTCGGGCGGCGAATGGTGTGATCATCAAACCCAATCAGGCTGGCACCTTAACCGAGGCTTTAGCCGCGGTTGCGGCCGCTCGGGTGGCGGGTTGGCGAGTGTTTGTTTCTCATCGGTCTGGCGAAACAAACGATTCTTTTGTCGCCGATTTGGCTTGCGCCATTGGCGCCGACGGATTCAAGCTCGGAGCGCCCGCGCGCGGCGAACGAGTGGCTAAATATAACCGCCTACTCGCCATTGAAGAAGAAGGTCTGTCACTGTGAACAACAAAAAACAACTTGGTTTTGGTCTTTTGGGTTTGCTTGTGGTGTTGGCGATTGTTGGCGCAATGTTTTGGTATGGTTGGCGGGCTTTGTCCGTAACCGAATCCGGTTCGGTTCCCAACCAATCTTCCGTCGGGGACTACCGGACGATGATAGATGCCGCTCGTGATGCGCGCGAACAGATGGAAAATCGTTATCGTTAGTTATCCCCAATTTTCCCGGCGCGACCCTTGCTCGTACGGTCTTTTCCAGTACAATTTAGACCAGCTGTTGTTCTTGAAAGCACAAAAGCACTCAAGGGCGGACCACCCCTCCGCCCCCCTCTCCCGAGCTACCGTTAGGTCTTCCCCCCAGGCCACGCGGTAGCTTTTTTGTGTTAAAATCTAAATGTGTCCAATAAATTGCCCCAACGTTCCAGTGTCTATCTGCGCAACTTCGTTTTTGGGGTTGAAGATAGTCTGGTTTCCACTGTGGGATTGATCTCCGGCGTGGCAGCAGCTGGTTTCGCGCCCTCATCAATCATTATTTCCGGCGTGGTTTTGATTTTTGTTGAAGCTTTTTCCATGGGGGTTGGAAGTTTACTTTCTGATAATTCCGCTTGGGAATATGAGCGTCAACAGTCTGTGCCGCTTCGGGCTTCGTTGGGAGGTGGAATTATCATGCTCGGCTCGTATTTTGTGGCCGGCCTTGTTCCTTTGACTCCCTACTTTTTGTATCCAACTCATGAGGCGTTTATTTTTTCTATCGTCTTTTCTTTACTTGCTCTTTTTGGTCTTGGTTTACTAAGCGCGCACTGGTCTAAAACTAGTTATTGGCGTCAGGGGTTTGAGATGCTCTTTATTGGCGGTGCGGCCATCGTCTTGGGGGTGGCAGTTGGACGTTGGTTGGCATAGACTGCTCGCAATGACCAATTTAACGCTTGTAGTTGAGCTGGTTCGCCGTGAACGGCGGCGGCAGAAACGCGTTATCAATCTGATCGCCTCGGAAAACTATGTCTCGCGGGCGGTTTTACGGGCCCTCGGTTCAGAGTTTGTTAATAAATACGCCGAGGGCTATCCGGGACGACGTTATTACGGCGGGAACGAAGTGTCTGATCAGCTTGAGAATTTAACGCAGAAATTAGCATTGAGGTTATTTAGATTGCCGGCGGCCGATTGGGCGGTGAACGTTCAACCCCTATCCGGTTCGCCGGCCAATCTGGCGGCCTATCTTGCCTTGGTGCCTCCGGCAGAGAAAATTATGGGTTTGGCGCTCGATCACGGCGGGCATTTGACTCACGGGCACAAAGTTTCGGCCACTGGGAAATTTTGGCAACCGGTCTCTTATACCGTTAACCGCGCGACGGAGCAACTGGATTACGACGAATTGGAGAGCATCGCTCGACGCGAACGGCCACGGCTGATCGTCGCCGGTTTTACAGCTTACCCGCGATTGATCGCCTGGGAGCGTTTTCGGCAAATTGCCGATGCCGTTGGCGCTTATCTGTTGGTGGACATGTCGCATTTGGCTGGTCTCGTGGCCGGGCGGGCTTATCCTTCACCATTCCCTTACGCTGACGTGGTAACGACAACGACACACAAAACCTTGCGCGGCCCGCGGGCCGCGCTCATTTTTTCCCGTCGGCAGGGTGAGCTGGACAAGAAAATTAATAAGGCGGTATTCCCCGGGTTGCAGGGCGGGCCGCATTTGAATCAGATTGCGGCGACGGCCGTCGCTTTGGCGGAAGCCAGTCAGCCGGAATTTAGGCGCTACGCGCATCAGGTGGTTAAAAACGCCAAGGCCTTGGCAGCCGAACTGCAGAATCTGGGCTGGCGTTTGGTCGCGGGCGGGACCGATTCGCATCTTCTATTGGTTGATACCTGGCGTGGTGGTCAGGGTCTCGCGGGGAGCGAGGCGAGCGCACGGTTGGAGCAGGAGGGAATTATCGTCAATAAAAACACGATTCCGTTTGATCCAAGGTCGCCCGTTGACCCGTCCGGTATTCGTTTGGGAACAGCGGCTGAAACCACTCGAGGTCGGCAGGAAAAAGATTTTGTGCAAATTGCTCGGAGGATTGATAAGATTTTGAAACATGGTCAAAACTAAATCCGGTCGATTGATTGTCATAGACGGAATTGATGGCGTGGGCAAGGCCACTCAGATCGAACTGCTCGCCGGCCGTCTGCGCCATCAAAAATTCAAAGTGGCGACGATTGATTTTCCCCGTTATTACGATAATTTGTTTGGCAAGCTGATCGGCGAGTGTTTGGCTGGCGAACACGGTGATTTCCTCGCGCTTGATGCCCGTATTGCCTCCGTTCTCTACGCCGCCGACCGCTACGAGTCACGACGACAGATCGAGGGCTGGCTCCGGCGCGGTCGGTTGGTTTTGGCCGATCGTTACGTTAGTGCCAACCAGATTCATCAAGGGGGAAAAATTGATGATCCCCGGGCTCGCGCCCAGTTTTTGCGCTGGCTTGACGAGATGGAATACGGCGTGTTTGGTTTGCCCCGACCGGATCTCATCGTCTATCTTGATTTACCGGCCGAGCTAAGTCAGAAATTGTTGTTGGAAAAACGTCGGAGCGCTTTTTTGAGTTACAAAAAACGTTATGCCGGCGGTGGCGCCGATCAGGCCGAGAATGATCCGGTGCATTTGGAAAACGCGCGTCAGAACGCGCTCCGTTTGGTGGCCGAGAACAACAAATGGGTGCGCATCAACTGCGCACCCGAAGGCAAAATGCTCACCAAAGCCGAAATCCATTTAGCCATCGCCGACGCGATCGAAAAGGAAACCGGAATAGATCTCGGCAACGGCGACCGGTATTGACAGTAGCGATAATTTATGTATAATAGACGGTAAACGTTCTTTGAACGCTGGTCGAGCTTGCCGGCAACCGCTCCGCTGTCTCGCAAGTAGCTTCTGATTTTTGACCCTTGGAACTTTGGGCTTGTGGCCCTTAGGACCTTGGGTCTCCACAACCCGACGCGCTAGCGTCGGGTTGTTTTTGTTGGTATATTGAGTTGGGACTAGGCGAATCTGCCGGCGGTTACGGCTTCCGGCGACCGAAACCAGTATCCGACGCGTCGAGAGTGCTCGCGGCTAAGGCTTCGAGCAGAGTGGCGCGCTTGTATCGTAATGGCGACAGGTGGAACCGGAACGCGAACTGGCTCGACAATAGCTGGAATGCGGGCAACCGCTCCGCTGTCTCGCAAATCGCTTCGTTTCTCCTCTGGTCATTACGATAGGCCAGAGGAGTTTCTTTTTATCTAACCAAATGACACCAGACAAACACAATTTACAAAAATCAGATATCGCTAAAAAGGAGGAGGAAATTCTCGAATTTTGGCGGCGGGAGAAAATTTTTGAGCAAACTCTGGCCAAACCCGCGCCTAAAGGCGAATTTGTTTTCTACGAAGGTCCGCCAACAGCCAATGGTCGTCCCGGTATTCACCACCTCGAAGCTCGCGCCTTTAAAGACGTTATCCCGCGTTTCCGAACGATGCAGGGTTACCACGTGCGGCGCAAAGCCGGTTGGGATACACACGGCCTGCCGGTGGAATTGGAAGTAGAAAAAGAGTTAGGTCTTAAAACCAAAAAAGAGATCGAGGACTATGGCCTTGCCGAATTTAATCGCCGTTGCCGCGCGAGCGTTTGGAAATATCTGCAAGAGTGGGAACAGTTTACCGAGCGGATCGGTTTTTGGGTTGATCAAGCCAACCCCTACGTTACCTACCACAATTCTTATATCGAATCGGTTTGGTGGGTTTTAAGCCAAGTGGCTGAGCGCGGTCTGCTTTACCGCGATTACAAAGTTTTGCCTTGGTGCCCGCGTTGCGGTACGGCCCTTTCAAGCCACGAGGTGGCCCAAGGTTACAAGGAGGTGGAGGACCCGGCTGTGTACGTGAAGTTTAAGGTCAAAAATCCCGAGGCCCGCGATTTGCCGCCGAACACTTATCTTGTGGCTTGGACGACGACGCCGTGGACGCTTCCCGGCAATGTCGCGTTGGCTGTTGGGAAGGGAATTGAATACGCGTTGGTTGAACATGACGATGAACACTTAATTGCTTCGCGGGAATTTACCTTTCTCGCTCCTTCGGACGTCGCCCAAAGCGGCGTGGCCAGTCGTCTCGTCCGGCAAATTCCCGCTACGCAATTGGTTGGCCTTGAATATGAGCCCTTGTTCGATTTTCCGCAATTGCAAAACGACAAATCGCATCGGGTTTACGCCGCCGATTTTGTGACGACCGACGAAGGGACGGGCATCGTCCACACGGCTGTGATGTACGGCGCCGATGATTTTACTCTCGGCCAAAAGGTTGGTTTGCCCAAAGTTCATCTTGTGGCCGAGGATGGTAAGTTTGTTGATGGTACGCCGTGGGCCGGTCGCTTTGTCAAAAACGTTGATGGAGACATTATTACTGATTTGGATAAGCGGGGTCTGTTGCTAAGGCAAGAAAAGTGTCTCCATAGTTACCCTTTCTGCTGGCGGTGCAAAACGCCCTTGCTCTACTACGCCCGGGCTTCGTGGTATATCCGAATGTCAGCCTTACGCGACGAACTTTTGACCGAGAACGAGAAAATCAATTGGGAGCCGGATCACTTCAAGCATGGTCGTTTTGGCGAGTGGCTGACGGAGGTTAAAGATTGGGCGATTTCGCGGGAGCGTTATTGGGGGACGCCGCTACCCTTCTGGTTGCCGGCCGATGACGATAGTTCTAACGCCGCGCCGGTGGTTGTTGACTCGCTCGAGGAATTAAAGAAGCGAGTTAAACGTTCCGGCAATCGTTATCTGGTGATGCGGCACGGTGAGGCGGAGAACAACACGGCAAATATTTTAAGTTCGCGAGCCGACAATCCTCACCATTTAACGAAGCGCGGCTGTGAACAGGTGGCCGCCGCGGCCAAGAATTTGAAGCAAGAAAAGATTGATCTAATCGTCAGTTCCGATTTTGTACGCACACGGGAGACGGCCGAGTTGGTGCTCAAAGCGCTTGGCTTGCCTAATGATCGGTTGAGTATCGACCAGCGTTTAGGCGAAGTTAATCATGGTGAGTTAGATCGTCAGCCGGTGAATGTTTATCACAAAATTTTTAAAACTAAGGAAGAATATTTCATCAAGCCGTTACCTGGTGGCGAAAGTTTCAACGATGTTAAACGCCGAACGGGAGACGCGCTCTATGATTTGGAGCGCCGTTACCAAGGCAAGACGATTTTGATTGTGACACACGAGAGCCCGGCTTGGTTGTTGCTCGCGGCGGCGAGCGGACTAAACATTGAAGAATCCATTATCTTGCGCGGTGAAGGGGATGACTTTATTGCCAACGCGGAGGTTAAATCGTTTGATTTCGTGCCTCTGCCCCATAATGAAAATTACGAGCTCGATTTGCACCGGCCGTTTATTGATGAGATTAGTTTAGTAGATGACGCGGGGCGAGAATTAAAACGCGCGCCGGAAGTGCTTGATGTCTGGTTTGATTCCGGCGCGATGCCCTGGGCAGAAGATGGTTACCCGGCCGCGATCGCCGAGCCCTTGTACCCGGCCGATTACATCGCCGAGGCCGTTGATCAGACGCGTGGCTGGTTCTACACCTTGCTCGCAATCGGCATCTTGCTGGGGAAGGGTTCGCCTTATCGCAATGTGATTGTTCTTGGCCACTTGCTCGATAAGGAAGGCAAAAAAATGTCGAAATCGGTTGGGAACGTGGTAGAGCCGAACGCGATGATTGATCGTTACGGCGCTGATTCCCTCCGCTATTTTATGTATACCGTTAATTCGCCCGGTGAATCGAAAAATTTCGACGAACGTTTGGTAGATGAGGCGGTGAAGAAAGTTCGCAACCCGCTCGCGAACGTCGTGTCTTTTTATCAATTGTATGTGGCTGATTTGTTAACGAAGAACGGGGGAAAGTCAGTAGCGGCGGCTAAGAAATTGACTCCGCTCGATCAGTGGCTTTTGGCTTATCGCCGGAGTTTGGTGGCCAGTATCACACGTGATTTGGAAAATTATAAAATCACCGAGGCGGCGCGGCGTTTGCGCGATTTTGTGGCCGATCTTTCTCAATGGTATTTGCGTCGTTCACGTGATCGTTTACGCGCGGGCTCGGTCGAAACAAGGCGAAAAGCGGGGGAGTTACTGCGGGAGACGCTTGAAGAGTTGGCCAAGCTGTTCGCCCCCTTCACACCGTTTTTGGCGGAAGAAGTTTATCAGGCCGTTCGTGTGGCCGACGGGCCGATCAGTGTTCATTTAACGGACTGGCCAAGAGTTGAAGTGCAAACGGGCGATGAGCAAACACTCGAAACAATGCGCGCGGCGCGCCGGTTGGTTTCGTTTGGTTTTGAGGCGCGGGAACGGGCCGGGGTCAGGGTTCGCCAACCGCTCGCGAAAATTACTTTTCGGGAATCTCCGCCACCGTTGGTAGCCGAACCTGACTGGTTAGCCATTATTGCCGAGGAGTTAAACGTTCGCACCGTGGCGTTTAACACCAAGTTGTCGGAATCTGTTGTGTTGGACACGGAGTTAACGGATGAACTCCGCGATGAGGGGCGCCTGCGCGAGATTGTGCGAGCGATTCAACCCGAGCGTAAAGTGCTCGGGCTTAAACCCGGGCAATTGGTTTCGGCCACTCTCACAGCCTCGAAAGAATTTTTAGAGACAGCCAGACGTTACGAGAACAAACTCAAAACATTGGCCTCGCTCTCCTCGCTTACTTACCAAGAGGGGGCGGAGTTGCGAGTTCGACTGGCGAAGCCAGCACGATAGTTTATGCATCACCATCGTTACCAAGTGCCGGCCATTGTTCTAGCGAGTGAGGAACGTCAAGAAGCTAGCCGTTTGATTTTTCTCCTTACCTCAGAGTTGGGTCTCGTCTCGGCCTTGGCCCAAGGAGTGCGTTTGCCCCAGGCCAAACTACGCGCCCACTTGCAACCTTTTTCGCATCTACGGATTGAGTTAGTCCGTGGTCGCGAGTGGTGGAGGGTGGTTGGGGTCGGGCCCGGCGATTTTTCTTATCATTCTTTCGGTCAACCCGCGCGCCTGCTTCTCGCTCGGGTTTTCAACTTGCTCCGACGTTTGTTGCCCGGCGAGGGTGCGCCGATGGAAATATTTGAGGAACTTTACTCGGCCGCGTGGTCACTAGCTCAAGAACAACCTCCAGAATCGCCACGCTTGGCCGATTTTGAATTATTGCTTGTTGCCCGTTTGCTTCACCACCTAGGCTATTTGCCGGCTGACCGGCTCGTCGGCGAGCGCAACCAAATCCTCTTGGCCGTCAACGAATCGCTCGCTCACAGTCATCTCTAAGCGAGTTAACTACGATTCGTGCTATAATCGGGCCGCTTAAATCAATGCCGTTGGGAAGTAACGAAAATTTGGAACGCGCCCGGGAGAATCTTTATCGTCGGCAGTTTTCTGGTGGGGGAATAACCCGCTCGCGCTTTTTTCGCTCCGCCGCCTCAACCCCCGTTTATGAGCCGCCGCGCCAGCCGCGCGGCGGCGGGCGTATTTGGCGTTGGCTGTTTATTTTTTCCTTGACCTTTTTTTTGGCAGCTGCCGGCTGGTCTTTCGTTGTATTCTGGGGCGGCGAACGCCTCGTTTCGGCGGATAACATTGCTTTATCTATCACCGGGCCGCGCGAGGTTGGTGCGGGTGACGAGGTCAGTTGGGAAGTTACTTTGACTAATCAAAATCAAACCACAATCGAATCTGTGTTTTTGATCGTCGAATACCCGACCTTGAGTCGTTCGTTGGCAACTGGCGTTAACACTGGTCTAACGCGGGAACGCTTGAGCCTTGGCCAACTTGCGGCCGGGGCGACGGAGAAAAAAACTTTGCGTGCGGTGGTTTTTGGTGAATTGAATAGCGTGCAAACTTTGCGAGTTACGGTGGAGTATCGCTTGGCTGACTCCAACGCCATTTTTGATAAAACATCCGAGGCCAATCTTCTGATCTCATCCACCCCAGTCGTTTTGACGCTTGATTTGCCCGACGAAATAAATAGCCGCCAAGAAATTACTGGTCGGGTGGTGGTACGCTCCAATACCGAAACGGTTTTAGACAGTCTTAATTTGACCTTGGAGTACCCGCCCGGCTTTACCTTTCTCACAGCCACGCCGGCGCCCGTGGTTAGTGAGAACCGTTGGCGACTCGGTGATTTAGCCGCGGGCGCCGAGCGGACTGTCATTTTCCGCGGGGTTATCGCTGGTCAGGACGGCGACCGGAGGGCTTTTCGGGCGAATGTGGGTTTGGCCGGTAGCGATGAGCCGCAGGAGTCTTTAGCGACAATTTACGATTCGGCTATCAAGGAGGTAGGGATTAGTCGTCCGTTACTTGCTGTTTCTTTAACGGCCAATGGTATTTCGGGCGGCGAAGTCGTTATTCCCTTGGACGAGCTGGTGCGCGTGGATTTGGGTTGGGAGAACAATCTCGCCGAAGAGCTGACGGCGGCGGAGTTAACTGTTTCATTGACGGGTGAGATCATCGATAAGCGCTCGGTGAATGCGCCCAACGGCTTTTATCAATCCGGGCGGAATGAAATCGTTTGGAATCGTCAGACGTTGCCGTTGCTCGCGCGCTTAATGCCAGGCGACGACGGCAAAACCAGTTTTAATTTTACCACCTTGTCTTTTCGTGATTTAGCAGCCAACTTTAACCGGTTGGCGGTTCCTGAAATCAAGCTGGTGGCTACTTTACGCGGACGACGTTTGGCGCCGGGCGGGCAAGCGGAAATTATTGAACAGACCGAATCTTTAACTCTAAAAACGCAAACTGTGGTTCAGCTGTCTGGCCAGGTTTGGCACGCTGGCGGCCCTCTAGCTAATCATGGTCCTATTCCACCCCGCGTGGGCGAGGAGACGAGTTATACCATCGCTTGGTCGGTGGTCAACGCTTTAAACGAGGTGGCGGACGTGGCTGTTGTTGCCACCTTGCCTTCTTATGTTCGTTGGCTCGATAGCGTTTCGCCGCCTGATTCCGGACTAGTGTTTGACGAGGAAAACGGTCGAGTTACTTGGTCTTTGGGCGGTGTAGCGGCGGGGGTCGGCTTATCGGGTGCGGCCCGGGAGGTATTTTTCCGGGTGGCATTGGCGCCGAGTCTAAGCCAAGTGGGCACTTCGCCTGTTTTAGTTTCCGAACCAGTCTTAACCGGTCGTGATGTTGTTACCAATACGACGGTTGGCTATGAAATTCGAAACTTAACAACAGCAGTAAACGATGTCGGCAGTCGCCCGGGGGATGACAAGGTGGTCGAATAGTAAAATGGACAAGATTATCTCTTTTACTAAACGCCGCGGCTTAGTTTGGCCCAGTTCCGACATTTATGGCGGCTTGGCCGGAGTCTGGGATTATGGCCCGCTTGGTCTCGCGCTCAAAAAGAATTTGGAACGCCTGTGGTGGCGGCGCTTTGTGTCGGCGCGCGATGATGTATGGGGAATAGAGTCGTCACTTTTGATGAGCGCCCGCGTGTGGGAGGCGAGCGGTCACGTTGGCGGGTTTTCTGATCCGCTGGTGGAGTGTGGTCAGTGCCACCGACGCGCCCGCGCCGATCAGATTGGCGCGAATTGCCCAGATTGCGGGGGAGGATGGGGCCCGCCCCGCCAGTTCAATATGATGTTTAAAACCAACGCGGGAGCAGTGGAAAATGCCGAGTCGGTGGCATATTTGCGCCCTGAGACGGCTCAAGGGATGTTCGTCAATTTTAAAAATTTTGTCGACAGCTACCACCCCAAATTACCGTTCGGGTTGGCGCAGTCTGGTCGGACTTTCCGCAACGAGATCGCGCCGCGCGACTTTCTGTTCCGTGCGCGAGAGTTGGAGATTATGGAGCTAGAATATTTCGTGCTCCCCAGCGAGTGGGAAAAATGGTTTACCCACTGGCTTGGGGAAACGCGCGCGTGGTTTGCCGATCTTGGCTTCACTCCCGAGGAGATTAAGGAAATCGAGGTGCCGGCGGCGGAGCGAGCGCACTACTCGGCGCGGACGATTGATTTTCAGTTTCGTTTTCCGGCGCGTTTTGACGAGATCGCCGGTCTGGCTTATCGCTCCGATTTTGATTTGCAGAGTCATGATCGGGCAAGTGGCGTTGATTTGCATTACGTTGATCCGGTAACGGGAGAAAAAATTTTTCCTCATGTTATTGAACCGACCTTTGGCCTTGGGCGGCACCTGCTCGCCGTGCTTACCAAAGCCTACGACGAGGATGAACTTGGCGGCGAACCGCGGGTGGTTCTGCGTTTGCCGGCCAATCTAGCTCCCATCACTGTCGCCGTTTTTCCTTTGTTGAAAAACAAACCGGAGTTGATCGCTAAAGCGCGGGAGATTTACACTAAAATCAAAACAACCATCCCAGCGATTGTTTGGGACGATAACGGCAACATCGGCAAACGCTACCGCCGGCAGGACGAGATCGGCACGCCGTGGTGCGTGACGGTTGACTTCCAAACCCTCGACGATGGCTCCGTCACCCTGCGCGCCCGCGATACTGGTGCGCAGGAGCGAGTGGCCGTGAACGAGGTTGGTGTCCGTTTATCAGACAAATAATTTTTATGAAAGCAAACAAAATAATTAGTTTGACGATCGCCGTCTTTTTGCTGTTGCTCGGTGGTCGTTCGATCCTGGCGCAAACTCTTCCCTCATTCTCGGCCGCGTCTGTTACCGGCGAGTTTTCCCATATTGTGGTGGATAATTTTAAAGAGGGGACAGCGCGCGATGAGTATTTCGTAAAGGACCAAAAAACCGGCCAGCGTTTTCAACTGACGATTCCGTCGTCGAGTCGTTTGGCGCCGGCTCCGGCGAAGACTGGCGACACGATTACGGTGAGCGGCTTGCGTTTGGGCGACAAAATTATTTCTCAAGCCAAAGACATTAAAGTAACGGCCAGAGCGTCGGAACGGCCATCTTCACCCCTAGCGAGTGGTGATGTAGACGAAAAAAAGATAGCGGTAATCCTTTTCAACTGGCAGAACGATACCCGCGAGCCTTTTACTCCCGATCAAATCCGCGATTGGGTTTTTACCGACAGCGACTCCGTCAACGCTTTCTATCAGGAAAACTCTTTCGGCAAGATGAAACTGGTTGGCAAAAACCGCCCCGACGGCGATGTTTACGGGTGGTTTACCTTACCACTAGATCATTTGAATAACGAAGTTTGCGCCGGTTTAATCACTACCACTGATCTTGTTGATACTTATGTACAAACACAGGGTCTTAGTTTATCTGGTTACGATATCGTAATACACGTTTTCCCAGGAGTTTTCTGCGCTTGGAGTGGTTACTCGAGTGTTGGCGGTTCGCCGGCTTTTATTATGATAGACTGGGTTCCTCCTTTGACTGACGCACACAGTTTCAGTCTTCGTGTCATAGGGCACGAGATTGGCCACGCCCTGGGCACCATCCATGCTGGCTTTTGTCGCTTTTTAGACACAGAAGGTCGTCCGCTGTCTATTCTTCCGTTGAATTCGACGGGACGTTGTTCTGATCAGAATTGGGCGGAATACGGAGATCCTTTCGACATAATGGGTTCTGGTCGTGGGCACATGATTAGTTATCGTAAGGGTTATGCGGGTACTAGTGAGGCAGAAAAAACAACTTGGTTGAACGATGATAATACTGTTACTTTTGATCGTGCCACTGGTTATGCAACTTACGACATCTTCCCTCTAGAGTTTGCAACCAACAATGTTCAAACTTTACGAATACCAATTCTCGGTTCTAGAATTTCCGGTCAATATAATGATAATACAACTTATCCCAGTTATTATTATGTTGAATTTCGTAAGCCCGTTGGTTTTGAGGTTGGTAACAATGTATTTTACGATAACTCTGTTTTGATTCATATTGCTACGGATTACGGTCTGATAAGCAGGAGTTTGTTAATTGATACCACTCCAGGTTCGAATTCATTTCCGTTTTTTGATGCTCTCGACGCTTCTCTGAAAGTCGGCCAAAGTTTTATTGATCCGTACGAAAACATTATGATAACAAATCAGGCCATGTCTCCTGATTTTGCAACGATACGAGTTGAGGTTTTGCCGGTCGTCGGTCATAGGGATACCGGTTTCCTCCTTTACGCCAGCACTGCTATACCGGCTGGTGCGCGTGTTAAGGTTTATGATCCATCATCTGGTCGGTTTGTCGCCACTCTTTATACCGATGGTCAGGGTTATTCCCTGGCGCCAAATCCTATTTTGGAAATCGGCAAAACCTATCGCGTTGATTTTGAGTTCCCCCGAGGTTCGGTTTATCAAAATGGTTCGGTTAATTTCACCGTGCCGCCTGGCACCGGTACCCACATTCAAGAGATCCAAGTGGCCAATCGGCCATCAATTACCATCACCAAACCAACCACGGGCGATGTCTACTACCTCGGTTCCGATCAGCCGCTTGGAGTGAAGTGGTCGACCAGTGGCGTGCCCTCAACCAGTTCAGTATCTTTTGGTGTTTACGCTGATGGCGGAACCACTAGTGTTTTGTCTACATCTGTTCCCAATACTGGTTATAGCGAACTGGATATTGCTAGTTTAACTCCTGGCAGGTATTACATTAGCGCGGGTGCTATCAACTCCAGTGGCGGTTGGATTGGCGGTCAAAGTGGTACCTTTATCGTCTCCGTCGCGCCGCTTATCGTCACCGCGCCAATGGCTGATGCTGTGCTAGACGCCGGTCAACCCATTACCGTCTCTTGGGTCTACCCCGGTTTGTCGCCCAATATTGCAAATAATGATGTTCGGATTTGGGCGCAATCTCTGGCACCCGGTAATAGCCCGGAAGGGGAAGGTCAAGGTAATTTTTACCATTACCGCGGCGCTAATACCGGTTCTCACTCAATTCCGGCCAACACCCTTAATCCCGCTTATAATCCCTTTAAGATTTTGGTCGAGGTTGTTGGAGCGCCGGGGGTCAACGGCAATAGTGGCGAATTTAATGTTCAGGGCGGCGTTTTTCACCCCAAACCGTCAAGTGTCTGGCCTCGGAACAAAGCGATTGATGCTCGCATCAGAACCGGCGTTCCTTTTAGACAAATTGATTTTAATTTTTCACAGCCTCTTCCTCGCGAGCCACAACTAAGTGATATTCGGCTGACTACCACTCGCAAGGAGGGCCGTAATTTTCAGATTGGTTTTGGGTATGCAGGATATCGCCATGGTTCTACTAAAAATTTTTCCGTCTTTTTTGATAATCTTAACCCGCGAGAACAAATTGAAGTAGAGCATTTACCATCCGCAACATTGGTGCGACTGGGATATTTGCCGGGTGACGTTAATCAATCTGGTACGACCAACGCGCAGGATATCGCCTATCTAGCAGATTGTCTGAACGGATCTCGCGTTTGTGAGAATTATCAGTCGGACATTAACGACAGTGGTTCCATAAACGCTCAAGATATGACGCAACTGATTGATTTATTAAACGGAAACAGCAGTAATGATCCGTGGACGAATGTTTCCTTGTTTGATTTTCCTACCAAGAGAACCTTGACCGGAGGTTTGGAACGTCAGTTGCCACAACTTTTGCCGGCTATAAATCGCTTGCTCCGATTATTGACCAACTAGATCAAAAGTCTCTATAATCAACCAAACATGGAACTAAAAATCAGTACCGGGAGTATTATTCGGGTGTTGGTGGTCGGTGTTTTGGCCTACGCCTTGTTTTTGCTCCGTGACCTGTTGCTGGTGCTTGTGGTGTCGGTGGTGATTGCGGCCGCCGTGGATCCGCTCACCCGTTGGTTAAAACGGCTACGCATCCCGCGCGTGCCGGCCGTACTTTTAATTTATCTCGCCGCCTTTGGTTTAATCGCTGGTCTTTTGCCGTTCTTTATCGCGCCAGCTCTGGCCGAACTCATTACTCTGCTTTCCACCCTGCCCGATCGCCTGGAGAGTTTACCGCTTTCCGCTGGGCTCGTTGACTGGTTCAACTCGTTTTCGTCGGGTTTGTCGCTGACCGATTTGCCGGCCGGTGTGCGGGAATCGGTGGCCGGCGTTTCCCGCAACCTATTGCAGACGGCGAGCACCATCTTTGGCGGTTTTTTCAGTTTTGTAATGATCGTGGTGCTGTCGTTTTATCTGGCGGTGCAACAAAACGGGATTGAAAATTTTTTGCGGATTATCGCACCGCTCGGCCGCGAGCGTTATGTGGTTGATTTATGGCGGCGGGCAGAGAAAAAAATTGGTTTTTGGATGCAGGGACAATTACTCCTCGGTCTTCTAGTGGGAATTATCGTTTATCTCGGCCTAACGATCCTCGGCGTGCGTTACGCGTTAGTGCTCGCCCTGCTGGCGGCCGTTTTCGAGCTTATCCCTATTTTCGGCCCGGTGCTCGCGGCGGTGCCGGCGGCGGCCACCGCCTTTGCCGAAGATCTGACACTCGGGTTTTTGGTTGTCGGTCTCTACATCATTATTCAGCAGTTTGAAAACCACCTTCTCCATCCGTTAGTGGTAAAAAAGATGGTCGGCGTGCCGGCGATTGTGGCTATTCTGGCTCTGATCATTGGCGCCCAGTTGGCCGGTTTTCTTGGGATCATCGTGGCCGTGCCTCTGGCGACGGTGGCGTTGGAAATTCTCGCCGACTTGGAAAAGCGCCGTCCCGAAGAAGAACGCGTCAAATTTGGCTAAACGTTACTTTACCACCACCTTACCCTACCTCAACGCCGATCCGCATATCGGCTTTGCTTACGAGCTTGTGTTGGCTGACAGTTTGGCTCGAGCCGCTCGTTTGGTTGGGGACGAAGTTTTTTTGAATACTGGCACCGACGAGCACGGACTGAAAATCCTGCGTCGAGCCGAGGCCGAGGGTTTGGCGCCACAAACTTTTGTCGACCAGTGGTCCAAACCTTTTCGCGATCTTTTGCCGGCTTTGGGTGTGCATCCGGAAACCAATTTTATCCGCACCACTGATCCAGCTCATCAAGTGGCCGCTCAAGAATTTTGGCGGCGCGCCGCGGCCGCCGGCGATATTTATAAAAAAACTTATCAGGTTAAGTATTGTGTTGGTTGCGAGCTCGAAAAAACCGAGTCGGAGCTAGAAGATGATCGTTGTCCCATTCATCCCAATCTCGAGCTGGAAACCATCGACGAAGAAAATTATTTTTTTCGTTTTTCCAAATACCAAGAGCGATTGTTCTCGCTCTATGATCAGCAACCAGATTTTGTGATTCCGGCCGCCCGTTTGGGCGAGATTAAAAGTTTTGCGGCGCGCGGTTTGCAAGATTTCAGCATTTCGCGCCTAACGGCGCGAATGTCTTGGGGTGTGCCGGTGCCCGACGACCCGACGCAGACGATGTACGTGTGGTTTGACGCGTTGGTTAATTACATTTCCGCCCTTGGTTGGCCAAAGAACGAGAAAAATTTTGAAGCATGGTGGCCGGTAACGCAGTTGGCAGGTAAAGACAACCTGCGTCAGCAAGCGGCAATGTGGCCGGCGATGCTCCTCTCTATCGGCTTGCCGCCGCCGCGTCAAATTGTGATTCACGGCTTTGTCACCAGTGGCGGCCAGAAGATGAGCAAATCGCTTGGCAACATTATTGATCCGTTTGCTTTAGTGAGAGAGTATGGAACTGAGGCGATACGTTATGTTCTCTTGCGCCACGTTCATCCATTTGAAGACACCGACGTTACGCCGGAAAAAATTAAGGAGTGGTATAACGCCAATCTCGCCAACGGACTCGGCAATTTCGTCAGCCGGGTGATGAAAATGGCGGTGGATAACCAGATTAAATTTGACGAGGCCGAGGCCAAAAATTTGGCGGCCACTGATGAACTGGCCCAACAGCATCGAACGCAAACCATTGCTCTTAATTTTTTTGATGTCCAAAAAGCAATGGATGTAATTTGGCGGGCAATTAGTTTTGCTGACCAACTCATCCAATACGAGGAGCCGTTCAAAAAAATCAAAACCGATCGTTCGGTCGGGGAGCGGGCGATCAAAGAGTTGCTCGCTCGTCTCTGGTGGATCGGCGTCCAACTCGAACCCTTTATGCCTACCACGGCTCAAACTATCCAAGCCCTCGTTGCCAAAGGCCAGATGCCCGAAAAACCTTTATTTTTGAGGAAATGACTCTCATCGACGCCCACGGCCATTTGCAATTTAAGCAGTATGACGACGACCGCGCGGCGGTCGTTGCGCGGATGCGGGCGGCGGGGATCGGGATTATCAATGTTGGCACCGACGTTGCCGAATCGGAGCGAGCGATTAATTTGGCCGAAACGAATGACGATATGTGGGCAACGGTCGGCATCCACCCCAACGACCCCCCGATTGATTTTGAAGCGAGTATTAAGAAAATCGCCGAGTTGGCCCGTCATCCGCGGGTGGTGGGCATAGGGGAGTGCGGTCTTGATTATTTTCGTCTGACGGCCGAGGCCGCGCCGACTAAGCGCGCTCAGCGCGAATTGTTGGCAGCGCAGGTGGAGCTCGCCTTGGCGGTGGGTAAGCCCTTGATGCTCCACTGCCGGCCAACGCCCGATACGCTTGATGCCTATGAGGACCTGCTCGCGGTTTTTACAAGCGATTTTATTTCACGTCGCGGCGAACTCCGCGCCAACGTCCATTTTTTTGTGGGTGACTGGCTGTGCGCCAAAAAATTTCTTGATCTCGGTTTCTCTTTTTCTCTTGGGGGAGTGATCACGATTACCGACGCTTACGACGAGGTGGCGCGTCGTCTGCCCGCCGATCGCTTGCTTGTGGAGACGGATTGCCCGTTTGTGACGCCGGCGCCATGGCGTGGCCGGCGCAATGAGCCCGCTTATCTATCGGCGGTGGCGGAACGTTTGGCCGCTTTGCGCGCGTTAACGGGCGAAGATCTGGCCAATCTGACTTTAGCCAATACCCAACGGTTTTTCCGCCTTGCCAACTAAGCGTTTATTTGTTAGCATCCCTTCGTGTCCGATAGTACCAGTTACGAAATCAGTTTTTTGCTCTCGCCCTTGGTGCCCGCCGAGGGCTTGCTTGAGGAGGTAGAAAAAGCCGTGCTCGCGCCAGTTAAGAGCGCGGGTGGGACGCTTGTTGGCGCTTTGCCCGCGCTCAAGATGATCACTTTGGCCTATCCGGTAGCCCGGCGGCAAGGGCAGACTCGCGCCGTCTACAAGGATGCTTATTTTGGCGCCTGTCGTTTTTCTGTATCTTCGGACAGTTTGGCTGGATTGGATGCGGCGTGGCGGAATACTGAGTCTTTGTTGCGGTTTCTGCTTGTGGCCGATTTGCCGGTGGCCAAGCCAGTTCGCCAGAGCGCTAAACCAGCCGGCGATAAGACGGTTGTTCCCACCGAGGATTTAGAAAAAAAGCTTGACCGTGTTTTAGATAATGTATCTCAATAGAGCATTTGTGTTCGGTAATTTAACGCGCGATCCGGAATTGCGCACTTTGCCTTCCGGCGTGTCGGTTACGACGTTTGGTTTAGCTACCAATCGCGTGTGGAAAGATAAAAACGGCGCCAAACAGGAAGACACGCAGTTCCACAACATTGTCGTCTTCGGCCAACAGGCTAGCCTAGTCGCTCAGTATCTCCGCAAGGGGAACACGGCGTTGGTGGAGGGTCGGATGCAGACGCGTAGTTGGGATGGTCAAGATGGTGTTAAAAAGTATCGAACGGAGATTGTGGCCGATCGGGTGCAATTTGGCCCCCGTGGCGGCGAGCGTGGCGGCGCATCGTCCGCGGGCGGCGTCAATCAGGCCGCTAACGCTCCGCAAGATGGCGGCTCCCAGATCAATTATCCTGAAGAAAACATTAGTCCCGAGGATATTCCTTTTTAATTTTTAGATTTTTTATGAAAAATTGTCATTTTTGCACCAACAATTCATCCGTGATTGATTATAAAGATCCAGATTTGTTGAAGCGTTTTCTTGATACCTATGGCCGCATCAGTTCTCGTCGCCGTTCAGGTTTGTGCGCCAGTCATCAGCGCGCTTTGGCTGTGGCCGTCAAACGCGCGCGCTTTTTGGCTCTACTGCCTTTTACTACCCAGTAGCAGTAACCCGTTCAACATATTCTCCCGTCTCCGTATTTAGACGCACGACGTCGCCTTCATTTACAAACATTGGCACATTAAGTGTTAAGCCTGTTTCGAGAGTAACGGTCTTCATGCCTCCTTGGACGGTGTTGCCGCGGACGGCCGGTGCCGCTTCTGTAACCTTAAGTTCCACCTTGATCGGGATCTTGACGTCAACCAACTGGTCGTTGAAAGTTAGCAAATCAATTTCGCTGTTTTGCTTAATGTAACCGATTTTGTTTTTAACCAATTCCGACTTTAGGGAAAATCGTTTCGACTTGTCGCCCGCTTCGCAGAACCAGCTCTCGCCGCGATTGGAGTAGAGGTAGGTTACGGCCCGCGATTCGATCGTCGCTTCTTCCACCTTATCACTTACCGCAAAGGAGTGTTCGCGTACCGAGCCCGTGAGCAGATGTCGCAATTTAGTGGCATTGACGGGCTTGCGCTGTTGCTTGCGGAACACGTGCGCCGAGAGGACCTCGTACGGGTCGCCGTCGAGGACAATGTATTTTTTGGGTTTAATTTCGTTATAATCGAGCATGGTCGCTATGCTAGCTAATATCAGACGTTTTGTCCATTATCGTCTGTAACCTTTTCCCGCTTTCGAGCGTTGTAATAGGTGAAAGGTCGAAGTATTATTAGTTTTAATGATCAAGTTTGGAGAAACGCCGACTGACGGTGCGATGAGTGATGAGGAGATAATAGTCTCGGCGATCGAGACACCCTCGCAATTTAAAGTCCTCCTCGACCGGTACGAGGCGGCTTTTCTCCGTTACGCAAGGCGTTATCTGGGACGAGACGGTGCCGATGACGCCGTGGCCGAAACTTTCATTAAAATTTATTTGCACGCAGCGCGTTTCGCGCCGGCGGGGGAGGGTTCTTTTCGGGCTTGGGCTTACCGCATCCTCAAACACACTGTGATCTCAACTGCCCGGGCGGAGCGCCGGCGGATGGCGATCCCCTTGGGCGCCGTTGCCAACGTTTTGAGCGATACCCGCGCTTTAAGCGAAGAGAGGGAGGGCTGGCGTGATCTCGTGGCCCGCATTCTTTACCGGTTGCCCCGTCAGTTGGCGATCGTTTTGCGGCGACGTTTTTACCAAGGCGAGACATGCGCGGAAATCGCCATGGCGGAGGGGATTTCCGTCGCCGCGGCAAAAATGCGTCTGCACCGCGCTAAAAAAGAATTTAAGAAAATCAGTTATGAGCTTTGCCCGTCCGGATTTTAGTCAGGCGCTGATGCGCCGCGTTTATTTTATTTGGCTGTGCCGCCAGATGGCGCGGCCGTTCTTGTTTTGCGGCGGTTTAGGTTGGCGTCTAATCCTCGGCGCCGAACGCCGCCTTAATTTTTTTAACTAACTCGGCGCGGATCTCGCGATGCTCTTTCAGAAAAGTGCGGGCAGCATCATAGCCGCGACCGAGTTTAACGTCGCCGTAGGCGTAGGCCCCGCCGGATTTGCTTAGCAGTTTGTGTTTTTCGCCGAGGGCGAGGATCTCGCCCTCGGGCGAAATCCCTTCATCGTAGAGAATGTCGAATTCGGCAACGCGGAAGGGCGGGGCGACCTTATTTTTTACGACTTTCACCCGGATGCGATTACCCACCACCTCCTCCCCCTTCTTAATTTGGGCAAGGCGGCGAATATCGAGCCGGACAGAGGAATAAAACTTGAGAGCCTTGCCGCCGGGCGTGGTTTCCGGATTGCCGAACATTACGCCAATTTGCATTCGGAGCTGATTGATAAATATGACCACCGTTTTGCTCCGATCCACGATGGCCGTCATCTTACGCAGGGCTTGCGACATTAAGCGAGCTTGTTTGCCGACGTGCTGGGCGCCGATGTCACCCTCGATTTCGTCTTTAGGCGTGAGGGCGGCGACCGAATCAATCACGACCACATCAATTTTGCCAGACCGGATCATGCTTTCGGCGATTTCGAGACCTTGCTCACCGTAATCAGGTTGCGAGATGATCAATTCGTCGGTTTTAACGCCGATTTTTTTTGAGTATTCGGGGTCAAGGGCGTGCTCGGCATCAATAAAGGCGCAGACACCGCCGCGTTTTTGGGCCTCGGCGATCACGTGGAGCGCGAGGGTTGTTTTGCCTGATGATTCCGGACCATACATTTCCACGATCCGGCCACGCGGCAATCCGCTAATGCCAAGCGCCAAGTCCAAACTTAAGGAACCGGTGCTGATGGCGCCGATGCCGACTTTGGTCTTACTGCCCAGCTTCATAATCGCTTCCTCACCGAATTTGATTTGCAGATTCTTAATGACGGCCTCTAGGCCGCTCGCCCTTTCGTCTGCCGTTTTACTTTCCTTGCCCGTCGCTTTTTTTACCATATTTGCGGTTTATGATTTTAAAACTAAACTGCGGTTCACCTTTGTTTCGCGGCCGAATTTGTCAATTGCCCGGATTTCCAACTGGTTGTAACCGGTTTGCAGAATAATCGTCTCGGTAAAATTGCCGAGTTCGTCGGTAAAGATTTGCCGACCATTTAGATATAGTTTGGCAATTCGTTCGGCCGTACCGGCAACGACGATCTGATCGTTGGTAAGGAGGGCGTCGGCGGCGGGGTCGCGGAGATTGATGGTCGGCCCCGCGAGAAAATCATGACTGGTGGAATAAGCATAACCGCCGACTAAGGAGAAAAAGATGACAGCCAACCAGATTCTGATACCTCCGATTCTAAACATGATCATTATCGGTTTCATCTTGGCCGCTCCTGCGGCCATAGACCTCGCGTGGTTTAGCACCCTCGCCCGGGCCAACGACGCCACGCTCCTCGAGCATATCAAGCAGGCGCGCGGCCCGAGCATAACCCACCTTGAGACGGCGCTGGAGCAGGGAAGCCGAGGCCTTACCGCTCTCAACGACCACCGTTTTGGCCTCGGCGTAGAGCTCGTCGTCGTCGCCCGCGGCCTCAAGCGTTTCGAGCTCGGCCTCTAGGTTAGGCCGCGCGCCTTCGAGTTCCAGACTTTCGGCCGGATCAACGCTCCCGTGGTAGTGGTCGGCGAGATAATCCACCAGTTTTTTCACCTCGCTTTCGGAGATGAAGGCCGATTGCAGGCGAAGCGGTTTAGCCATTTCGCCCGAAAGGTAGAGGAGGTCGCCCGCGCCGAGGAGTTTTTCCGCTCCGGCCATATCAATAATCGTCCGCGAATCAATTTGAGAGGCCACCTGGAGGGCGATCCGCGAGGGGATATTCGCCTTGATCAAGCCGGTGATCACTTCCACCGACGGACGCTGGGTGGAAAGTACGAGGTGGATGCCGACGGCGCGCGACATTTGGGCCAAGCGGACGATTGCCGCCTCAAGCTCGCGTGGGTAAGCAGACATAATATCGGCCAATTCGTCAATAATGATGATGAGATAGGGGAGGCGATCTGGTAAAACTTCCCCCTCTTTCAAATCTCGTTTAAGAGCCGGCTGTAGGATATTTTGGTGATAAGACTGAATGTCGCGAACGGCACTTTGCTCGAGTAGGGCGTAACGCCGTTCCATTTCGCCAATGGCCCACTTTAGGTGGAGGATGGCTTTTTTGGCGTTGGTGATGACGGGAGCGAGAAGATGGGGGATGCGGTTATAAACAGTAAGCTCGACTCGCTTGGGATCAATCATTAAAAAACGCAAATTTTCCGGCGGATTGCGGAACAGGAGCGAGGCGATGAAGGTGTGGATAACTACGGATTTGCCAGAGCCGGTCGCGCCAGCAACCAGCAAGTGAGGCGCTTTGGCCAAATTAGAAAAGTGCGGTTGGCCGGAAATACCACGTCCAAGAGAAATAAACAACGGATGTGGCGACTCGGTAAAATCGGGCGTGGCGAGGAGCGAGGCCAAACCCACCCGCGACTTGGTTTGGTTTGGTATTTCGATACCCACAAGGGATCGTCCGGGAATGGGAGCCTCGATCCGGATGGGATGCGCGGCCAGCGCCAGCGCCAGGTCGTTTTGCAAACCGACGATTCGCGACAGTTTAACCCCTTCCGCCGGTTTGAAGGCGTAACGCGTGATCGAGGGACCGATGGCCACCTCGTCCATCTCCACCACGATGCCGAAGTTGGCTAGCGTCCGTTTGATGATGTTGGCGTTGGCTTTAATATCGCCAACGCCCGGCTTGCCGCTATCGCGCTCGAGGAGCGCGAGCGGCGGGGGCGTAAACTTGCCTCCGCCGCTTTGCGCCAGTTTGCGACCGAGCGCTTGCCACTCATCTTCCGCCGCGGCGGGCGCAACCGGCGCCGCGGTGAGCCGCGGCGCCTTTTCTATTTTTTCTGTCTTGGCGGGAGGCGGCGCTTCTCCCCCATCCCCCGCTTCTTCCTCTTCTGCCCGAGCCGCCGCCATACTTTCTCCGTCGCTCGTCTCCCCTTCCTCATCATTGCGCCGTTTCCCCCAGCCGAATAGCGACCAATCGAGCGAAAGTTTGGTTTCAAACATAATCACAATGGAGATAGCAAGAATGGCTACTAGGATGATGACTCCGGCATAGTAGTCGAAGAGTTTGACGATCGGCCAGGCGATGAGTCGGCCGAGCCAGCCGCCCTCCTCGCCGCCGAAACCGACGGCGGCGAGGGCGAGCGTCGCGACGAGAAAGAGGCCGCCGCCAAGGAAACGCATTCCCACGAGGTTGGGGCGAGTGGACTGAAGGAAAGAAAATCCTAGAAGCAAGGCAAGAAGCGGGAAAACGAAAAACCCCACCCCGAAAACCGTTTCGAGTGCGCTGTAAAGCAGACGGCCGGCGGCGCCGGCATAGCCTAGCCAGGCAAGAACCAAAAACGCGGCCACGGCAAACGAGACCACCGCCAGAATGGCGTGCCGTGTTTCCTCGCGAATCGTTGGTTCCGATCCGCGCCGCCCACTATTTTTTTTTCGGCCCATTTCGATCCACTCATTGTATAACGTCCAACCAAAGAGAACCTAGGAAAACTAGACAAAAACCTTGTCCTATATATAATAAAAGACATAAAGGTAAATATCCTATGACTCCAGTCAAAGACACAAATATTAAAGACAAGTCAGAGACATTTGGCTTTTTGGTGGCCAAGACGGAAAAACTTGCTACGGCAACATATATTTTAACTGAATCTCTAAAAGACGCCGAACCACTAAAGTGGTATTTAAGGGACAAATCTTTGTCTTTACTCTCTGGTGTCTTGTCGCAGAGACTGGATGAGACAGCTCAACGCTCCGTCTCTGAAATTTTGTCTCTAATCGAGCTGGCTTTAGCGGGGCGGCTCGTTTCCGAGCAGAATTTCAATATCTTGCGTCGGGAGTATCAGGCCTTGCGCGAAGGTTTGCTCAGCGGTCGTTATCGGCCCGAAAACCTTGATTTTTCGACCCCCGTCTTGCCTCCGCCTTCACGCCAAACTCGAACGTTTATTACTGCCGATCATCAGACCCCCGCCGCGACCGGGCCTCTGCCCGGACGCGAAGAACGCACGCGCCGCATTCTCGATTTACTGCGCGCCAAGGGTCCCGCGCCGATTAAAGACTTAGCCCAGGCATTGCCCGGTTTGGGCGCGAAGACAGTCCAGCGCGAGTTAAATCGCCTAGTTTCCACCGGTCTTGTCAAGCGTGAAGGTGAACGTCGCTGGAGTCGCTACCAGCTTGCGTCTTGAGACGATTTTTGTTAGATTAAGCAAGTTCTCCCGAAATTATCCACATTTTTCTTTGTGGGGCGCGGCGCGGCTGATATAATTTTGGCCACGGACGCTGGCGCTAGTAATTTTTCCGCTCGGGGAGTTCGTTGACAATTTTTATAATCCCGATTATTACCGACCGGTTGCTTTTATTCCTGCGCGCTTGAACTCGGATTTAATTTGCATTTATGCGCTCGAGCTCGGTGGCTTGGGTCGTCGAATCCCCGGCCGATTTACGTCGAGCGGGCGTATAAAGTTGTTTAATCGTTTGTTAGTCATTATTAGTAAGATTCAAAAAATTATAAGTTACCTTATATGAGTAAGTTTAAGTTTTTTGGGGTGCTCGTAGCCGCTCTCGTTTTGACGGGTGTTGGCTTCGCCGCCCCTATGTCTGTGCAGGCGCAGACGACAGACGTTGATCTGCTTGCGACCCTGCTCAATCTGACGCCGGATCAGAAGGCCACGTTGTCTTCTCTCCTTGGCGGCAGTTCGGTGGGTGGCGCGATGACGAGCGGCTCGATGACGATGCCCGCTTTCACCCGCGACCTCTCTGAAGGTAGCACGGGTACCGATGTGATGAACTTGCAAAAGTTCTTGAACATGAAGGGTTACGCTGTTGCCACCACTGGTCCCGGCTCGGCCGGCCAGGAGTCAACCTACTTTGGTTCGTTGACGAAGGCGGCTTTGGCCCGTTATCAGGCGGCGGTGGGCATCAGCCCGGCGGCTGGTTTCTTCGGCCCCACGACCCGCGCTCATGTGAACGCTCAATTGGGAGCAGTGACTGGCGGTGGTTCTACCGGTGGTACCATGGGCGGTTCAACCACCCTTTGCCCGAACGGTATGACTTTGGCCAGCAACTGTACGTTGGCTCCGGGTCAGACCCAACAGCAACTTTGCCCCAATGGCAAGACCTTGATTAGCAACTGTACGCTGATGCCGGGTGAGACTGGCACTGGCAACAATCCTTCGGTTACCGGCGGCGCTGGTGATATTACTGTTACCGAGCGCAGTTTGGGTACGACCGACGAGGTTCTTGAGGGAGAGGAGGAGGCCAAGGTGCTCGGCTTTGATGTCGAGGCCACGGGTTCAGATATTTCCATTACCTCGGTGCGTGTGGAATTTGAACACGAAGGTTCTGGCTCCGACCGTCTTAACCGCTATGTCGACGAGGTCTTTGTTTTCTTCGGCGACGAAATGGTCGGCTCTGCTGACGTTGATGAGTTCTCGGAAAGCAGCGACGTTTACTCTCGCAACATTCCTGTTTCTGGCGTAGTGATAGGCGAGGACGAGACCGAACGCTTTTACGTTGCCGTTTCCGCAGTTAACAACATTGACAGCAATGACGTTAGTGAAAACTGGGAGGTGGCCCTCGGCCAGATCCGGTTCGTTGATGGCACTGGTGCTATCCTAACTGACAACACAGGCACTGGCGTCTTAGCAGGTTCAGGTATTACGACGGCCATAGGTGACTCTTTCACTTTTGAAGATTTGTCATCTGGCGGCGATGTCGATCTAAGAGTTAGCGAAGATGATTCGGATGTGAATGAACCTCATTCTGTACCAGTTGATGATTCTTCCGACACCAATGATGTTAATATCTTAAGCTTTACGCTTGATGCGGATGGTTCCGATATCTTCCTTGACACGTTGTCATTCGGTATTACTTCTACTGGCGCAGGTGTGACTGAAATCGCCAACGACTTCCGCCTTTTGATGGGTGGTGATGAGGTTGGTACTGCGCGTATTGACGTTGGTGTAACCGGAGATACCAATACGTATACTGGTGGTACCGGTGGCAGCTTCGCTTCCTCCACAGACCTTGCTCGGGTGGTTACTATCATTGATCTTGATGATGATGATGTGGTTATTCGCGAGGGCTCAAGGGTTGACTTTATGCTTGTCGCTGACATCAACGATATTGATGGTGCTTTCAGCAGCGGCGACAAACTTTCTGTTGCTTTGAGCGGAGACACGACCACCGATTCCAATGGTCACATTGTGGCTGACGACGAGAACGGTGATGCTCTTACCAACGATGAATTGTCTGGAACTGCTGACAGTACAGACATCGAGTTCTTGTCTACTGGTATTTCGGTAAAGACTGTCAGTGTAAACGCGGTTGTTGAGAATCAAGGTACGGATTCGCTTACTGACGATAAGGGTGTTTTCACAATCGTCTTTGATGTAACCGCGATTGAGGATACAGCTTTCATCGAAACAGGTACGGTTGAGCATGACACTACTGGCGCGGAGGGCGAGAACAACAGCGCAGCAAACGTTGTCTTCCAGGATTCTCCGAACAGCTACGCTGCCACCTCAACTGGTTCTATTGCACTCGCGGACCTCACTAGAGAAAGTGGTGGCTCTGTCAGTGGCAACTTCATCCAGATTGGTGCTGGTCAGACGGCAAGGTTTAAACTGCGCGTAGAGTTTGAACCTGGACATGTGACGGGTAGTTCCGTTGGCTATCGTATGTACTTACGTTCGGTCAACTATGCGGCCACCGCTGTGGACGCCACAGCCCAACAGGTTTTGACGCCGGAGATTGATTACCGCACTGGTGCTATTTCAATCCCTAACTAGATTGTTCTAGTTGGCTGATTGAGGCTAGTAGCTAGCAAAAACCCGCCCTTTAGGGGCGGGTTTTTGTGTGCCGTTAAGTTTCAGTTTACAATACATCTCATCTATATGGCCAAAGGGGATGGGTTGTCAGACATCAGTTGGTTTCTTTTAGTGATGTCAGGTTTGGCTGTTGTCTGGTGGCTCTCGGGCGGGATGACGAGTCCCGGGGCGACGGCCGGTCTTTTTCTCACGCCGCCGGCGCCGCTCGGCACCGGCGAATACTATGGGATCGGGCAGGGTGACGGCGACTCGCGCCTAGGGAGTGCCAACGACGATGGCAACGGAGAGACGTTGGCGGCCGGCGGCCGCTCGCCTTGGGCGGGGCAGGTGCGGCTTAACCCGGGCACAGCTCGTTACGAATATCTGCCCGGCAAAGAGTACGTTATCCTTGAGGCCGATTACGGCAACGCCGCGCCGATCAACGTTTCTGGCTGGTGGTTAAAGAATGGCAAGGACGAGCGGATCTTTGTGGTTGGCGGGCGCGAAGTGTTCGGGGTGTCCGACTGGGTGCGCCTGCCTTTGGCCCGCGAGCTGTTCGTTGGCGGAGAGTCAGGCGCGCCGCAAGATCCATTGATGCTTGCCGCTGGTGGGCGGGTGGTTATCACGACGGGCGTTGTTTCCGCCCGCAACCCCTATCCCATCGGCGTGAGTTTCCGCGTCAACCGATGTTCCGGCTATCTCGACGACGACCCGCGGCGTTTTACCCCGCCTCTTTACACAGAGTGTCCGAGTCCGCGCGCTGAATCAGATTTGCGCCGTTTGGATGATGACTGCTTTGATTTTGTGGAGGGGCTCGCCGCTTGCCACGCGCCGGAGTTCGACGAAGATGCCGACGGCAACGACTATGTGGATGGCCGTCGGCTCGATCTCTCGCGCCACTGCCGCGCCTATTTGACGGAACGCTTCAATTACAACACCTGCATAGCGCGCGAGCGGGGCGAGCCGGATTTTTGGACGGACGAATGGCGGGTTTTCCTCGGCCGGTCGTTTGAGCTGTGGGACGAGAATCGCGAGGTGATCACTTTGCTTGATAGCGAGGGCCGCGTGGTGGACGAATACCGTTATTAGTTTTTAATTTTGCACGATGTTCAAGAAAAATATTTGGTGGCTTGCGCTGGCGACGTTGATTATCTCGCTCGCGCCGAGCGCGCACGCGGCCGTGGCCGGCTTGATTTTTACCACTGACGAGCAGGTGATCGCCGTTGGCGCCACGTCTGACAAGATTACCGTTTCCACCGGTGAGGCGGTGGGAGAAACCGCTGACATCACCCTCTCCTCTTCCTCGCCTACCGGCGAATTTTCCTCCAGCAATACGAACTGGCAGGCGACGAATCAACTGACGTGGAACAGCAACTGGGCCAACCGCAGTTTTTATTACCGCGATAGCGCCGCCGGAACGGCGACGCTCACCGTCCGTCTGACGACGCGGACGAGCGGCCAATCTTGGTCGGCCGTTCAAACGATCACAGTGGGAAACGCCGCCGGTTCTAGCGATAACGGAACGGGGAACGCCGGCACGGACAACGCCGCCGGTTCTGGATCGAGTCCGGGTTCAACCACCAGCTCCAATTCGAGTTCAAGTGCGGCGCTTTCTTCGCACAGTTCGCCCTCGCCTGTTTCCAACTTGAAAATCGCAAGCAAATTGGCAGTTTCGGCCGGGAGAGAACGTTTGGCGGCGGTGGGTGCGCCGGTATGGTTCGAGGCGGCGGCCGAGGGCGGGGAGAACGAGCCGCGTTTCCGCTGGTCATTTGGCGACGGAGCCGCCGACGTGGGCCGGACGGTACGCCATGCCTACCGCTTGCCCGGCAACTATGAAGTGGTGCTGAACGCCGTGGCGGGCGACGAGCGGGCGGTGAGCCGGACGCGGGTGCGCGTCGTCCGGCCGGAACTCGTGTTCCGCCCGTCGTCCGCAGGCGACGGGCTAGGTTGGCGGCTCGATCTTTCTAATACCGGTCAAACGGAAATCAACCTCGGTGGCTGGCGTTTGGGGCAATTCGTATTTCCTGATGACACAATTATTGCCACCGGCGCCACACTGCCTCTGGCGCCGGAACAGTTCGGCTTCGGCGCGCGTTGGGGCGTAACCCTCTATTACCCCGACGGACGAACCGCCCTCACTTATGGTGGCGGAGAGGGCGTCGAGGCCGCGGGTGTTTCTCACGAGGCGCGGACGGCGCTCGCGAATATTTTGCAACAACTGACAGTTCGTAACGGTCACTCCCCCTTTTGATTATGAAATGGTTACGCTATTTTGATCGTACTTTTTGGCGGATGACCGTCGGTTTTCTTTTGATTATCACCGCCAGTTTGCTTTTGATCGCCGGCCTGTCGTTTTTTGCCGGTTGACGGCCGAGCGTTCGTTTGTTAGTCTGGCCTCGCGACCAGCCAGAGACAGTTGGTATCCGTTCGTTGCGGCGCGCGGGATAAAGCCAACCGAGGCCAAGGGCTTTTCTCTCGGCGATCGTTTGGTCGCCTTTATTGGTTATTCACCTGATTTGTGATATGAAGTTAAATCGGGAAGCGAAAGCTACCTTGATCGAGCGGATCAAGCAGGCGGTGAGTAGCGCCGGCTCAACGGTGTTCGTCAATTTCCATGGTTTGAACGTGGCCGAGATGAGCCGCTTGCGGGCCGATCTGCGTCGCGCCGGATCTACTCTACTGGTGGCGAAAAAAACCTTGATCCGCCGTGCTTTAGCGGCGGCGGGAGTAACGGGCGACGCGCCGGATCTGCCGGGGGAAGTGGCGTTGGCTCACGGCGCCGACCCGCTGTTGCCGGCAAAAGCCGTCTACCGTTTTGGCGAAGCGCAAGACAAGGAGCGTCCCAAGCCGGAGATTTTAGGCGGCGTTTACGAAGGCGGATTCAGTTCGGCGGCGGCGATGACGGCGCTGGCTCTTGTGCCGTCGCGGGAGGAACTCCATGGAATGCTCGCCAACTTGCTCGCGGCGCCGATTACCGGTTTGGCCCGCGCCCTGCAAGCCGTGGCTGAAGCAAAAAATTAAAACACTTAATCAACTTTATTACTATGTCTGAAGAAAAAAAGGAGGAAAAAGCGGTTGTGCCGGAGAAGTTCAAAAACTTGATCGAGGCGATCGAAAAGATGAGCGTGCTTGATTTGAACGAGCTCGTGAAGACAATCGAAGCGCGTTTTGGCGTCTCGGCCCAGGCCGTTGCCGTAGCTGCTGGTCCGGCGGCCGTGGCGGCCGAGGAGAAGGATAGCTTTACCGTTACTCTCAAATCGGCCGGCGAGCAAAAGATCCAAGTGATCAAGGCCGTTAAAGAGGCCTTGGGCCTTGGTTTGAAGGAAGCCAAGGATTTGGTCGACGGTGCACCCGCCGTATTGAAGGAGGAGATGCCCAAAGCCGACGCCGAGACCTTAAAGAAAGCGATTGAGGCTGCCGGCGGTCAAGTGGAACTCAAATAGTTACTGTCAAGGTTAAACCTTGACACAAAATAACCGCCCCGTACCTTGCGTGGTACCGGGTCGGTTTTGTTGCGAAAAAGAGTGTGGCATATTAAGATACTTTTGTCAATATTAAATTTGGGCCTGATGATACAAAGGCGTGCTATAATAATCATCTGATATATGGAAACTTTGGCCAAACTTTTTGGCGGGCTCGAAAAAGTCAAACTGATGCGCTTGTTTGTGGAAAATCCGGAGGAAATCATTCCATTAACTGATTTGGCCCGGCGGGCCAAGGTTTCGCCCCGCGCCGCTCGGCGCGAAATGGCAAACTTAGGCCGGATCGCGTTTGTGAAGCTCCGCAAACTGGTCAAACCGGCGGACGGCTCCGGTTGGCAACTCAACCCCGCTTTTCCCTATTTGGGGCATCTCCGGCAGATCGTTAAGAGCGATATTACCGGCCGCTATCAGGATCTTCCAAAACGTTTTGCCAAGGGCGGTCGCTTGAGCTTGCTCTTGGTGGCGGGCGTCTTCATCGGCGAAGCCGATAGCCGCGCGGATTTGGTGGTTGTGGGCGATCGGTTGAAGCGTCAGGTGATTGAGCGGGTCATCCGCGATCTGGAGGCCGAGATCGGACGCGAGCTTAATTACGCCGTTATGGACACTAAAGATTTTGTGTATCGGCGCAATGCCTGCGATCGTTTTGTGCGCGACGTTCTTGACTATCCGCATGAAAAGGTGCTCGACCGCGTTGGCTTATAGCCGTTATCCACAAAATTGCCCGACTAAAGCCGCCATCGTGCTAAAATTACGGTGGTTCTGGGTTTAATTTTTATTACTAATTAATTTTCCTAAATTTATGGAATCTACTAGTTTGCTCGAAACTTGGGGAGGAGTGCTGAAGGGCTCGTTCAATCAACTCTGGGAGAATCTGATCGTCAACTTCCTGCCCAATTTCTTGGTGGCCCTAATCATATTTATCTTTGGCTGGTTAGTGGCCTCGGTTTTAGGTGTTTGGATCAGTCGTTTGGTCAAGTCTTTGCAGTTGGATAAGGCTTTGCAAAATATCGGCTTGGACGATCTGGTGGCGCGTTCCGGTTATCGGTTGAATGCTGGCGCCTTTGTAGGCGGGTTGGTAAAATGGTTTATCATCTTTGTTTTCTTAAAGGCCTCTCTTGATGTGCTCAAATTAGCGGAGGTCAACCAGTTTATTGACCGCGTACTTAGTTATTTGCCGAACGTTTTCATTGCTTCTTTAATTCTGATCTTGGCCGCAGTGTTTGCTGATGCGGCGCACAAGGTGATTGCTGGTTCGGCGCGAGTGGTGGGTAGTCGTTCGGCTCAGCTTTTCGGCGGCATTGCCAAGTGGGCGATTTGGGTGCTCGCGATTTTTGTGGCTATGACTCATCTTAACGTGGCCGAACAGCTGATTCAGGTTTTGTTTACCGGCTTCGTGACGATGCTCTCAATTGCCGGCGGTTTGGCTTTCGGCTTGGGCGGCAAGGAGGCCGCGTCTCGTTATATTGAAAAGTTGCGGGAGGATATTGCCGCTCGTCACTAAGCACCAGTTTCAGAGAGAAAAAGCGTCAAGGGGATATCCCCTTGACGCTTTTTTGGTAGTGGTTATACTGGGCGGGTCGGTATGACTAGACTATTCAATTTAGCGCGGCGGGAGCCATAGGGTTTCAGGGTTTTTGCTCCCCGCCGCCCGACCGGGCGGTTTTTTATTCTCGAACTTTGACAATCATATAGAGCAAAGCAATCAATCAACAAAAAAGAAAGTGAAAATGGTAGGTAAATTTCCCGATAGGGAGTTTACAAGAGCAGATGATGGATTCCTTGACTGAAAGAGGCGATGAAGGACGCGGCGTGACGGCGATATGCTTCGGGGAGGTGTCGAGCAACCTTTGATCCGAAGATTTCCGAATGGGGAAACCCGTATGCCGAAGAGGCATATGTCCTGCGAGCAATCGCGGGACGCGCACCCAGGGAAGTGAAACATCTCAGTACCTGGAGGAAAAGAAACAAACCCGCCGTTAGGCGGAAGCATTCCCTTAGTAGCGGCGAGCGAACGGGGAGGAGCCCAAACTCTTCAACAGGCTCAGAGCAAGCCCGAGCAATTTGAGCTGGGGCCTGCCCCGAGCTTGTTGAGGGGGGTTGTAAGATGGCGATGTCCCGATTTTTACGAACCGGGGGAGAGTTAAAAAATGTTTGGTTAGTTGAAGCCGCTGGGAAGCGGCGCCAAAGATGGTGATAGCCCAGTAAGCGAAAATCAAACGTCTCTTAATTGCCACTCTTGAGTACCTCAAGACATGAATAGCTTGAGGGAAGCTAGCAGGACTAACTGCTAAGGCTAAATACTCTTTCAGATCGATAGTGAACTAGTACCGTGAGGGAAAGGTGAAAAGTAGCCCGGTGAGGGCGTTGAAATAGACATGAAATCATCTGCTTACAAGGAGTCGGAGTCCCGAGAGTAATCGAGGGATGACGGCGTGCCTATTGAAGAATGAGCCAACGAGTTTAAGTTACCCCTTTGTTTAATCCGTCGAAGGCGGAGAAGGCGAAGCGAAAGCGAGTCTGAATAGGGCGTTTAGGGGTGGCTTAAGACCCGAAGCCAGGTGAGCTTGCCATGGGCAGGGTGAACTCCGTCGAAAGACGGGGGGAGGCCCGAACCGGTTAGTCGTGCAACGCTATCGGATGACCTGTGGTAAGGAGTGAAAAGCTAATCGAACTTGGTAATAGCTGGTTCTCTCCGAAATAGCTTTAGGGCTAGCGTCTTGTGTTCCCCTCGGGGGTAGAGCACTGGATGGTTTCGATAGGGCGAAAGCTCGCGAAACTAATCAAACTCCGAATACCGAGGACGCAAAGCAAGGCAGTTAGACTGTGGGCGCTAAGGTCCATTGGTCAAAAGGGAAACAGCCCAGATCTCTATCTAAGGTCCCTAAATTCACGCTAAGTAGCAAACTAAGGAGGTGGAATTTCCTAGACACTGAGGAGGTTGGCTTAGAAGCAGCCATCCTTTAAAGAAAGCGTAACAGCTCACTCATCTAGAGATTCTGCGCCGCAGATAAT
>CAYUVV010000002.1:0-99694 GCA_964448295.1 uncultured Candidatus Saccharibacteria bacterium | reverse complement strand
ACCAGCGACCTTGGGCTTATGAGTCCCACGCTCTAACCAACTGAGCTACGCCGACCGCCAATTCAGCTTAACGTTTGATTAATCAATTGGCAAATCGCGAACTGGTTGCGGGGCCCGGATTTGAACCGGGGTCTGGAGGTTATGAGCCTCCCGAGTTACCGCTACTCTACCCCGCGGCAACAAACACCAACCACAATTGTAACGCCGACACTAAATATAGTCAAACTCACGAAACACTTGCTCGTAAAGAGCGAGGGCGCGACGCGCATCTCGCAAAGTCATTTGAAAATCGGCCTCGTGCGCCAGTCGATTGCGCAAACGATGCGCCTCCCAAGCTTGGGGCAAAGTGAGAAAATCGCTCGGTTCAACAACCTTCAATCTTTCACCCAAAGTCTCGCCGTCGTAACCCATTTTTTTAACCAACGCATCCAAAATTTTGTCGGCTTCCAAAACGGCGATTTTCCAATCGGCGGAATTGTCGGAATTTAGATATTTAAGCACGCGCTCCCACTCTTTATTAACCCTCGTCTCATCAGTTCGCCCTACGGCAATGGCCGCCGTTGCCAACTTAATTGCCTCCTCGTGCCGAAGACGATACAAACGAGTGAACAGAAAAATCGTGGCCGTCGCTAGTACCACCACCGGCAAAGCGAGAACATAACGATAAGCAAAAAGCCAAGCCAGTATCGGGTCAAGCCACACGAGCGACAAAAAATATCCCAGCACGCGGAAAATCCAGTTAAAGACAAACTCAACGTTAATATAATTGGGTTCAAACAACTGCATCGTAACGCTCGGCTAAAGAAAATAAAAGCTCTTCCCCGCCGGCGGGAGCGATAATTTGTAAACCTGTCGGCAAATTATCGCCGTCAACACCGTTCGGCAAAGAGAGCGCGGGCAAACCGGCGATATTCGCCGGCACCGTCAACACATCTTCCAAATACATCGCCACCGGATCGTCAGTCTTCTCCCCCAAGCGGAAGGCCGTACCCGGCGTCGTTGGCAAGATCAAGGCGTCGACTGAGTGGAATGCTTGAGTCAATTCCTCGATCAACCACTGCTTGACCCGACGGGCATGACGATAATAAGCGTCATAATAACCGGCCGACAAAACATAGGTGCCAAGGATAATCCGTCGCCGCACCTCTCGTCCCAAACCCTCGCCACGCGCCCGCCGATAAGTCTCGAGCAAGGTCTCGGCCGTAACCGACCGCCCGTAACGCAAACCATCATAGCGAGCTAGGTTAGCGGAGGCCTCGGCCGGCAAGATGATGTAATAGCAAGGAAGCGCGTAAGGCAGGGCCGGCAAATCGACCGTCTTTATTTCGTCGCCCCGATCGCGGAAAATAGCGAGCGAGGCCCGAAAATTTTTTTCCACGGCCGGCGCAAGACCTTTGGCCAAAAAATTTTCCGGCACACCCAAAACAAATTTCTGTTTACTGGCGGAAGTTGGAGCAGGCGCAAATTTGACGGTAGTGGCATCAAGATCGTCCGGTCCAGCGATGGCATCAAGAATGATTTTGGCATCAACCGCAGTCTTGGCGATTGGTCCAATCTGATCAAGCGAGGAAGCCAGGGCAAAAAGACCAGAGCGCGAAACTCGGCCGTAGGTCGGCTTAACGCCCACCACGCCGCAGAAGCTGGCCGGCTGACGAATGGAGCCGCCGGTATCTGATCCTAAGGCGGCCAAAGCGAGACCGGCGGCGACGGCTGCGGCCGAGCCGCCGGACGAGCCGCCGGGCACCCGCGCGCGGTCGCGCGGGTGACGCGTAGGGCCAAATGCCGAATGTTCGGTGGAACTCCCCATTGCGAACTCGTCCATATTCGTCCGACCGAGGAAAATGGCTCCGGCTGCGCGCAAACGAGCAATCACGGTGGCGTCGTAGGGTGCGACGTAATTCTCAAGCAGGCGCGAAGCGGCGCTCACCCGCCGGCCGCTAATCAAAATATTATCTTTGATCGCCAACGGCACGCCGTGGAGGATTCCGCGATCGCGACCGGCGGTGAGCTCGCGATCGGCCGCGGCCGCCTGCTCGCGCACATCGGCAAAAACCTCAAGGTAAGCGTTGATTTCCGGATCGCGCTGGCAAATCCTCTCCAGATAAGCGGTGGCAACATCTCGAACAGAAAAGTCGCCCCGCCGCAAACCGGCGGCAAAGCTCGCGATTGTCAGGCGGTCAAGATCAAGCATCGTTAAAGCACCTTCTTGACCCGCAAATAATCGCCCGCACGATCGGGCATTTGATTAAGCAAGTCCTCGCGCCGCGCGACCAAGCGCGGCGCGTTTTCCCCGTCGGCGCGCAAAGACGGCAGCACCGAAAAAGCGCTCGTCTCGGAGCCGGCCGCGCGAAGCGGCGCATCCTTAAGCTGGCCAACGTAATTCAGCACCGCTCCCAAGTCGCGGGCAAGCGCTTCTCGCTCCGCCAGCGGCACGTCAAGCCGCGCCAGCGCGGATAGCCGCTCTATTTCCTCCGGGCTAATCATTGTTAGCCCAGTGTAACACCATTAGCTGTGTTGTTGAAAGCAGAGCAAGATCTTTTCTTGGCGATAACTATTCAGAACGAATGGTTCTCTCCACCGCGCGCGGATTGGCCGCCAAATTTGAACATGACAAATTATAGCCGGAGACTAAAAAAGAATAGGTGCGCGCAGTACCGTTATAGGAAGATTGGAGATCAAAACATCGCTCTTCCCCCAAACTAACATCATCATCAATGTACCCGGTAAAAATATCGCTGTTGTTAACAATTGTTATCTGATGACTGCTGGAGCCAACACAGTCTAGACTTTTGTTCCCCGCGGTGGTTAGTTTAAGTTTTTCGTATCGCGCGCAAGCCAACAAACTGTCGGCCACATAATAGGCTGTTTGCGAATCAAGCAGGGTGGAAGAAATAATCAACTGACGGTAGGTAATATTAAATAATCCGAGACTGACCACCAACACCACGCTGGATAAGAGCACGGCATAGAACAAAGCAAATCCTTTATTATTGGGTGGCATATATTAATCGAGAAAGCGTTACAGACTCATCTCTGTTGCGCTCTCGCCAACCCACTGTTACATCCATCTTATATGATCCGAGGGACGGTCCACTGGTGTCACTATCAAAGGAAGAAGGAACTAACTCGGTTAGCGTAAAGAATCGTGTAAAAACTTTCCCACCAACGGTTACTTGGCAAACGTTGGCGAGTGAACACTGCTGAATATCTAGTTCCGTTTTGTTGGCAGTACCAACAGAAACAAGGTGGCATCGGTTTGGAGCTTGACAAGCATTATATTCGACAATGTGGTCAAGAAGAGTTCCGGTTGAAAGGGCTGGAGCCTGGCCGTATACCAAACTAATCATCAACTCAATTTGCCCTTTGGCGAGATAAGTAGCGGAGAGTTTGTTTTTCACAAAGTCAGCATCGGGAACATTACGCACCGCAAGCGCTAGCGGGGCAAGCACGCCGATGCCGATGATGACGATGGCAACCAGAACTTCCACCATCGTAAATCCGAGATTGACACCGGTTGATTTATTGAACGCGTGTTTAACCATTTGATTCTTCAATTAAAGCCCACGCCGCGCGCACCAACATAAGTTTCAATCGAAAAATCGGTTTGATAACGACTGCCGGCAGCGGCCACGCCAGAAACAGCGATACGAACATAAGCGCTGGTGGCTCCAAAAGGCCAGTAAGTCAAAGAATCAAAAGACAAATCGCTCACCCTCAGATCGGCCGAGGTAATCGCCGAACCAGCAAGAGAAGAAGACAGATCTTTAGAATAAAAAACCTGACCGTTATTTAACCAATAAGCCCGACGAGTAGAAACCGATGGATTAGACGGATCGGCAAAAACACTCAATGCCAAACCCAAACAATTAGTGCCAGTAATCGTCATACTGGCGTAACTGGTTGGCGGATTGTTTAGACATTCGTATTGCGCCCCGCGTGTAATGTTCAGCGCCATGCTCTCCAGCGCAAAATTCAGGTTGTCGAGCGCGAGCTTGATCGCCTGCGATTTTTGACTGACGCTGTTAATGGCCACCGTGGCGCCGGCGGCGATCACGGCCACGATGGAAAAAATGGCGAGAGCGGCGAGAATCTCGATCAGAGTAAAACCGCGCGATTTTGTAAACATTGGTAAAAACATTGTAACACGCGACCTCAAGAACAAGCGGCGGGTTTTTCCACGTAAATGTGGCCAGTCGTCCAGATCACGATATCGCGGCAAGAATTGGGATTGCGGGTAGATTGGAGGCGAATCGCCCCGGCGCTAAAATTGCCGGGATCGAGCGAGATCCCCGATTTGTTAAAAAAACTAGCGTCTAGTTCCGGCCGCTTAAATAAAACAACCAAATCACCTAGCGTCGCGAATGGTTGAGTGTACGAGAAAATACGACCAATCTCGACCGTTCCGCCGATCGCGAACCTTTCTAAAAGTTCACCGGCGTTATCATCGTAAATTGGTTTATAAGAAGGATTCGTGGGGTTGGCGTTTTTGTCACCAAAGACCGCAAAACTCTTTTCAGAAGCGCCCTTGGACCCGACGCCGTTGTTACTAATATCGAAATACAATCCGTAGGAGGGGAAAACGTCGCCAGTAGAACCGAAGCCGCGGGTGGCACGGCCGTAGTACTGGGCCTGACGCGCCACCAACGCGATCTCTTGGGCCACGAGCTGGAGCTGGACCTCGTCGCGGAAAGCGGGCAGGTTGGCGAGCACGATCGCCGCCACAATGGAAAAGATGGCGATGACGGTGATTAACTCGGCCAGCGTAAACCCGCCCGCCGCTAGCGTTCGGGCTGGCCCGGCCTGACGTGTTTTAAAAAATTTGGAGAAAAGTGAAAACATCAAACCGACCAAAATGAGCTAGGAGCGCGCCGAGGATTAAAAAGGGGGCGAACGGCAGCGCGCTCTTCATTGTAAAACGCGGCGCGCGCGGCCACAAGCGCGCGCCGAGGATAAAACCAACGCCAACGAGCGCGCCAAGCCAGAAGGCAAAGCAAAAGCCGGTGATCGCTACCAAGGGCGGCGAGAGCCAACCGAGCGCGAGCGCCAATTTGGCATCGCCGAGACCCATCCACCGGCCGCTCGAGTACAACCAGAGACTGGCAAAAAAAGCCGCGGCCAAAAGACCGGTAAGCAAGCCAGGCCAAACCGTCGGCCAGCCACGGAACATCATCCAAGCGCCAGATAAAGCAATAAGCGGGTAAACGAAAGCGTCGGGAATAATCTGGTGCCGCCAGTCGTAGGCCGCAATCGCCACAAGAAGCGCGAGCGCCGGCCACCAGAATAATAACCAAGAGGCGGCGGGCCAGACGTTCCAAACGGCGAATGTAAAAAGCACACCTGTTCCCAACTCCACCAGCGGGTATTGCCAAGAAAGCCGCGCGCCGCACTGGCGGCACCGGCCGAGAGAGCGGGCAAAACTTAATAAAGGGACGAGATCAAACCACCGGAGCGTGCGGCCGCAACAAAAGCATTGCGACCGGCCGCGGACAACGCTCCGCCCTGTGTTCCAACGCAAAACAAGGACGTTCAAAAAACTGCCGACAATGAGGCCGAGGAGGAGGGAGGTGGTGAGCCAGAAAGCGAGCACTAGCTACTTGCAGCGGACATCTCCAACAGAGTAGTTAATAACTATGCCATTATCCGGAACCAAACCACCAAAACCGGTACTATCAACACAAAAGGCGTTCGTGGGGCTAGGCAACGTACTGTCAACAATATAATAGGCAACCCATGTAGCGCCGCTATCACCAACAATGCACCAAGATCTAGGAACGGTTGCGTCGTGTGGGCCGTTTTGAGCAACATACATCATGATCCGCTCTGCTTGAGTATCGGTGGGGGAACCATTTGAACACCCGTTGTTAGCTCCGGTCTCCGAGTGAACTGGATTACTAGGGTTCGTGGCATCAAACGTAACACGAGAAGCTGTACCATACCCCGTGGTATTGTTGTAATATAATTCCATCTCCGAGCGCATACCGGAGGAAAGCGCGGCTTGGGCGGCGGCGTCGCGAGCTCGTTGGCGGGCCGTGCCCAAACTCACGAGCACAATGCTCGCCAAGATACCGATAATCGCTATAACGACGAGCAATTCGATCAAAGTAAAACCCCTCTTTTTCATATTTTTGGCAATAAAAAATTAGCTAGATTATGCCAATAATCATACCACCCCCCCCGCCCCGGCGCCAACGAACAGCCAAAAAACTGGGGAGAACCCTCGAATGTTAATGTCAAGGTCTCGCCTTGACATTGGAGTCGTGCATCGAAACCCAGTCGTTAATGAAGTCGGAAAAATCGCGAGGTCGGGAGAAGTAGCCGGGGAAAAGTTCATGAGACAAAACGGCATCCTCTACCCTGTTTTTATCGACCTCGCCACGACCACGAATGTAAAATGGAAAACTAGAATAACGATAATTGTCCAAAAAATTTTTGGCCGATTTGACATTAACGATACGCTTACCGGCCCAAGATTCCGGATCAACAATTTTAACCGGGTTGAGATGGATATAGGCATACAGGTAACGCAGGTAAACATCGTTATCGACATGCTGGGCGCCAAACGGGCCACCAAACAAAGCACCGGAACGTTGGTGTTTTTTATTGAAGTACATAGTGTAACCGGTAATAAGTTTTTGCATAAACCGGCTGATACCGCCGTCAGTAATTTCTCGAACCAGCAAATGAAAATGGTTCGGCATTAAGCAATATGCTCCAATCGCCACGAGTAATTTAGATCTAGTCTTGGAAAAAATTGATGTTTTGTCTTTAGAAGAAAAATCGCTTCGGTGTATTGCCGGATCAGCATTTGATAGATACAACAAAGACAAAAAACGCCAGTAATCTCCATGATCAAGAAATACCTTTCTTTTCTCTATTCCGCGCTGATAAATGTGATAGTACTCATCTACCGAAAAAACAAATTTTCTATCCATGACACAGATTATAATGGCAAGGCGAGACCTTGACAATAAGCGCGCACCAAAAAACCGGGGCCGGGCCCCGGTTTTTTGAAACATTTAATCGGAGAAAATTAAGCGTTGTTGCAAACAACATCCCCGCTTGAATAACCAGTGGCGATTTCCGTGCTCGCGGTGACCGTCGACGGCCCAGAATAACCGGTACTATCAACACAATAGGTGCCACCACCATCTAAATCAACCGCCGCTCCCCAGTTGGCTGGCCGAGTATTATCAGCAGTATTTTGCCCGCACTGAACAGTCCCAGCCAGTTGGGCTTCAATAGCAGTTACCAAACTGCCCAACCCACCAGTAGCCGTGGAAGTGCACAAGTCATCAATGTATGTCCCACTGGTGTCGGTACCCAGCTCTGCCTGCGAACGCATTGAAGACATAGACGCTGTCGCTGAAGCATTACGCGCCCTTTCCCGCGCCGTGCCGAGCGATGTCAAAACAATACCAGCCAAGATGCCGATGATGGCGATAACGACGAGCAACTCAATCAGGGTAAAACCTTTATTTCTTTTTAACATTTTACATTTAGCTAACTAATAATTCTTATTTTGGATAGGCTCATTATAGCCCTCGCCCGCCTCGGTGCAAAGCCGAGTGTGGATAATCCGCCCTAGCCACGTTTAACCAAAACCTTTACGTCAAACTGGAGGCCAAATTGTAAATCGGGAGCAGGACGGCCGTGAGCAGGAAGCCGACCATCAAACCGAGTACTACAATTAGAGCCGGCTCGATTAAGTCTACCAGCGTCGCAATCTCATTATCCACCTCGCGGCGGTAGAAACGGGCGAGCGTCTGCAGGATGAAGCCGAGTTTGCCCGACTCCTCGCCCACCTTGATCATCTGGACCATAATATTCGGCACCTCGGGATAGCGGTAGAAAACGGACGACACCGCGCTCCCGCCCTTGATCGCTTCCGTCGCGTCGAGCAAAATCTCTTGATAGACCTTGTTGTCCACCACTTTGGCCGTCGTTTCAAGCGCCTTCATCATCGGGATGCCGCTCGTTACCATGGTGGAAAGATTGTCGGCCACGCGCGAGAGAAAAATCTTTTTGTAAAGATTGCCGATATAAGGCACCGCAAGCTTAAAGCGATCAAAACTCATCGAGCCCATCTTGGTGGCGATGTAACGCCGGAGAAAAACAGCCACAGCAACGATCAGAATGAACAAAAACAAACCATAATTAACAACGAAGTCGCTCGCGCCGATCACCACCCGCGTGTAAATCGGCAACTCACCCCCCACCTCTTCCAAAATTTCGCTCAAGCGCGGAATAACGAACACCATCATCAAGATGACCACCCCGACGAAGGAAACAACGACGAGCGCCGGATAGATGAGAGCGTTCCGCGCCTTGGAGGCCAACTCGTAGGAACGCTCCAGATATTCGGCAAGATAGCTAAAGTTTTCCGACAGTTTGCCCGACTCCTCGCCCGAGGCCACCATATTGACGTAAAAATCGGAGAAGACGCGCGGGTGCCGCCCCAACGCCTCGGAAATCGACATCCCGCCCTTGATGTCGTCGGTTACCTCCGTCAAGGCCCGACGGATAACCGGGTTTTCCGTTTCGCTCGCCATCAAGCGGAAAGTGGAGAGAGCCGACACCTTGGCCTCAAAAAGCGTCGCAATCTGGCGGGAGAGGAACACGATATCCTTCGTTTTAACCTTGCGGCCGAAGGTGGCGAGACGCGCGAGCAAGCCGCCATCACTATCGCCCTTGATATCAAGAATAATCAGGCCACGCGCCTGAAGCGAGCTGATCGCTAGATTTTGGTTCGGGGCCTCGATCGTTCCCTCTTTAGTTTCGCCCTCTTTGGTGGTGGCTTGATAAGTGAAAATCATAAAAGAAGGCCGCTCTAGGAAAGCAGGCGCTCCAGCGCCCGAGAATCAAGCGAGTAGCGGAAGGCGTCCTCGGGACTAATCTCGCTTCGCCTCACGAGCTCGGAAAGCGAGTGATTCAAATCCACCATCCCCTCCTCTGATCCGGTTTCGATCAGCACATCGATCTCGGCCGTCCGGCCCTCGCGGATTAAGTTGGCCACGGCGTTGTTGTTAATCAGTAATTCGTAAGCCGGCACCAAACCGCCGGAAGTTCGCGGCACCAGCCGTTGGGAGAAAATGCCGATGAGCGAACCGGCAAGCTGAACACGGATTTGGCGCTGTTGGTTGGGCGGAAAAGAATCAATAATCCGGTCAATCGTCTGCGAAGCCGAGTTGGTGTGGAGGGTGGAAAAAATGAGATGGCCGGTTTCGGCGGCGGTAACGGCCGTGGCAATGGCGTCGGAGTCGCGCATCTCGCCTACCATCCCGACGTTGACGTCCTGACGAAACATCGCCCGCAAGGCGGAATGGAAAGTGGCGGTATCAAAACGCACTTCGCGCTGGTCGATGATCGAGCGATCGTTCGTAAAGATATATTCAACCGGGTCTTCGATCGTGATGATGTGCTCGGCGCGCTCGTGGTTGATCATATCCACAATGGACGCGAGGGTGGTGGATTTGCCCTGCCCCACCGGCCCAACAACGAGAAAAAAGCCCTGTTCACGACGGGCAAACTCGGCCAACTGCGTGGGCAGGTTTAATTCTTCGAGTGTTTTGATCTTCATTGGGATCAAGCGGAAAGACGCACCCACCACTCCTTTTTGGAAAAAAGCGTTGCCGCGAAAACGAACTCCCGAAGGCAGACTATAGGAAAAATCAATGTCGTGTTTCTCCAAAAATTCTTTCTGGTTCTGTTCCGTCAAAATGGCGGTGACGAGACCGATCGTGTCTTCCGGAGTCAACGGCGATTTTTTGACGATCGGAATTAGGTCGCCGGCCACGCGAATCGTCGGCGGCCGTCCGACCGTCAAATGGAGATCGGACGCCCCTTCGCGAGTAACGATCACCACCAAATCCTCCATTTCTTTTTGGTAATCGGTAATCATGCTTGCGGTTTCTTATGCTCGAAGATCGTCTTCACTTTAGCTACCACCTCCGAGGGGGTGGCGCTCGCCTTAACAATATAACCATCAACCCCCAGCCCCAGAGCGCGATCAATGTCGTCCTTCTGCCCCAGATTAGAAAGAACAACCAGAGCATAGCCGCCCTCGGGCTTTTTCTCTTTCAACTGACGGATAAACTCAAAGCCATCCATCGCCGGCATAATAATATCCACCAAATAAATGTCGGGGTTGAAACCCTGACCCAATTTCGCCAATGCCTCGGCGCCACTAAAAGCCGTTTCAATCTGATAGCCGTGCTCGGAAAACTTGATCGAATACATATCAAGCAGGAATTTATCGTCGTCAATAATCAAAATTTTTAGAGGTGTATTTTCCATAACCATATTTTATTATAACTTACTCACTTCTTCAAATGGGACTTGCCCGGCGAAAGCCTTAAGCAAGCAATCTTCGCGCATTGTTAAAAACCCTTGCCGTCGGCCGGCATCATAAATGGCCGACTCCACCGGATTTTCCAGAATAATTTTTTCTAGCTCGCGGTTCATCTCCAAAATTTCAAACACCGCCACCCGCCCCCGCGTACCGCTGGGGCAGGTGGCCGAACGCTTGGCGCGGTAAACCTGATCGGGGATTTTAATTTTCTCCCGCAAGTCCGGCGGCACGTCGGCGAGATAACGCTCCACCATCGCCTTGATGCTCCCGTCCACCGGCACCGCTTCTTTAGAATCAGCACAGAGGGTGGGCACCAAGCGCTGGGCCATCGCCATAAGCAGGGTGGCGGCAATCAGGTAGGAATCTACGCCCATATCGATCAAACGTGGAACTACGCCCGCCGTGTTGTTGGTGTGCAGGGTGGCCAAAACGAGATGGCCGGTAAGCGAAGCCTGAATCGCCAATTTCGCCGTCTCGCCATCACGGATCTCGCCGACCATAATAATGTCGGGGTCTTGGCGCAAAATACTTCGCAGGCCATTAGCAAACGTGTAATTTATTTCTGGCTGAACTTGCGACTGGTTAACGCCTTCCAAGCTGTATTCGATTGGGTCTTCCAAGCTGACGGCGTTATTCTTTTCGCGATCGAGCTCGCGGAGCATAGAATAAAGCGTGGTGGTTTTACCCGAACCAGTCGGGCCGGTAACGAGAATCATCCCGTAAGGACGCGTCACCGCGCGCCGCACTTTTTCTAAGCCATCGCTATTCAAGCCGAGCGATTCGAGTGTGAGGATCGTCCGCTCTGGATCGAGAATCCGGATTACCACCTTTTCCCCAAAATAAGTAGGCATAGTGGAAACGCGAAAATCGATTTTTCGGTTTTCAATCTTGGCCGAGAAACGTCCGTCTTGGGGTTTGCGTCTCTCATCCAGCTTCATATTGGTCAAAATCTTGATTCTTGCCACGACGGCATCGTGCACCCGTGCCGGCAAAAACAAACTGGTGTACAACACACCGTCCACCCGAAAACGGACGCGGACCTGCTCCGTTCCAGGCTCGATATGAATATCGGAGGCGTTACCGCTTGTCGCATGCTGGAGCAATACCGCCACAATCTTTGTTACCGGCGCGTCTTCGACGATTTGCGCCTTTTCCTCAACCTTGTCTTTCTTAATAGCTTTGAGCTCTTCTGCTTCGGTCTGGAGCTCAATATCGAGATCGCCCAAGGCCTTAGTCACTTGGGTCGTCAGCCCCTCGTAACCCTGGAGAATGCGGTCAAAATCTGCTTGGCTGATCTGGAAAATTTTGAAAGGAAAACCAAGCTTGGAGGCGATAAACTGCAGGGCATCACGGGCTTCAATATCAGTCGGGTCAACCATTCCCACGTCCAAAACCCCATCCGCCAAACCCAAAGGCACGAACCGGTAATAGGTGGCGGAATTCTTCGCTACGTAATTCAGTATCTCCGGCGAAATCTTTTCGCCTTCTCGAAAACTCCTTTTGGGAATCAGAGTGTCGGTGTCCATAACCACATCACCTTCGTCTAAAGGTTGTTAAGAATGCGCGATTGTTCATTAGGAGAAAGCCGCGAGCCGGACGGAGAGCCGTTATTACCAAGAGAATTAAGAATTGTGGGGTTAGAACCTGCGCTTGAGCCAGACGCGTCTGTTCGGCTAACGCCAGAACGGTTGCCGATGCCGAATGGCGCGAAAGGATTCTCACGACCGCGTGGCTCTGGTACGAGCGTTACGGAAAAATCGCGCAGAGCTTGAAAGTTGGGATCATTCAAGATGGAGGCGTCAAGACGGATGGCGTTTAAATCGTCCAAGATCGAGAGGAATTCCTGACTAGTCGCCGAGGCGCCGCTATCCCCCGCTAATTCGGCGGCCGAGTATAAACCGATCTCACTCATCTCATCATCCGGCCAGTAAAAATAAGCGAACACCGCGCCCAACACAACAAGCAGGAGTAAAATCAAGCTAAAAATTTTGTTGCCAGACATATTTATGGTAACCAATAAGTGCGGATCTCAATATTATATTGATAGAGACCACTCTCCGCCGTCGTGAGAGCAAACGAACTAAGGTCAAGCAAACGCAGGCTTTCCGCCAAATCAGTCAACAACGTCTTGAGCAGGGAATAAGAGGCTGTAACGGAAAACCCAATCACAACCGAATCTTGATTAATCAAATCTTCGCCCGCGGCCTCGCCGCTATCGGCCACGGCGCTTTTGATCGTTAGATTACGCAAATCTAAACCGTAACGTTCGGCGATGCTATTAATGTCAATAATCAAACGAACGTGATCAATATTGTCGGGCAAAAATTTATTAAGATCGGCTTTCTGTTCTTCGGAAAATTGATTGTAAAGTTCAAGCAACCTATTTTGGCGTTCGAGTAAGCGCAAAAGACTGTCTTCTCCCGCGCGTAAATCGGCTACCTGACTCTTGAGGCCGCCGATCTCGTCAAGTAGTGGTCGACCAAGGGAGAAAAAGGCCACGATGGCGATGATGACTAACAAAATTGGTAGCAGGAATCTAGTCATGGTAACTCAAGTGGGGACAAACTTTGCCCGTAGTTGGTAAGAGTCGGATCAATCACCATCGTCAAACGGAAAGGCACCCCACGATCTGAGGGCGAGGTGAAGTCAGAAAAAACGAACTTTTTAACAATTTTGTTTTTAGCGAGTTCTTCAGACTGAAGAGCAATACTTTCATAACTTTTCGCTAAGCCGGCGAGGTTGATCGTGTCGCCATTAAAAGTGAGGCTGTTGAAAGCGATGGTGTGTAACGTCAAGTCTTCAAGTAGGGCGAGAAACGGCAAAAGCGTGTTGTGCGCGGCGAACAGATCTCGCGCGCGGTTTAGCTTAGTATCGAATCGTTTGATCTCGTTGATGGTCGACTCGGCCAAATCCCCTCGCAGGCGTTCGATTCTCTCTTCTAAACCACAACCAGTGGTGGAGCCGGAAGCGCTGGGGTCGGTACAAGGATTGCTGATTTCACGCGAAAGGACAGAACGATACCCGTAAGCGACGCCCAAAAACAGGGCGGTAACAAGCAAAACCGCCACAGCAAACACCATAAAAAAACCAAACGGCGCTGGTCGGCGAACCGCACGACCAAGCGATCGTTTAGGGATAAACGACGGGGACGAACGACCAGAGCTGTTGTTTTGGATGTTAGTTAATTCCATTTAGTTAATCTAATTCTTGAATTTGGCGGAGAGCGAGACCTGTTGCAACGGCAAAACCCGGGCCGGTCTCGCCAAGCATTTTCTCAAGAAAGGCCGGGAATTGGGTTTTCTCAAACGGGCGACCGATTGTTACCGGCACGTCGAAACTGGTAGACGCGAGCTCAAGCAAACCGCGAAGCAGAGCACCGTTGCCGATCAGAATGACCTTGGCCGCCGTCCGCTTGTGCCGAGCTTGGTAAATTGCCATCACTTTGTTCGCCTCGGCAAAAATGTACTCCACCACCACGCCGGCAATTCGACTCAAACGACCATTCTCGGCGCTCTCCGCCAAACCAACCTGCCGTTTAATCTCTTCCGCTTTGGCGAAATCTACCCCAAGCGCGCGAGAGAGAGCCATCGAAATATCTTGCGACCCCTTACTAATGGTGTGAGACAGACGCACCACACCGTAATCCACGATTGAAAGCTTGGTTGTGCCGGCGCCGATATCGAGAATCACCGTAGCATCGAGCTCGCCGCCGAAAACCGCCCGAATCGCGCTGAACGTTTCGATTTCGAAAAAAACCGGCGACCAGCCAACTTGGCGGATAATATCTTGATACTGATTAATAACGTCGCGGTGAATGGCCGCCACGAGCACTTCGATTTGGCGTTTCTCGCTCGAGTGGGCCGTCGTCTGGCCGGCCGGGAGCATCCACCAATCAAGCTCCACCTCGCTCACCGGCACCGGCACATATTTACGGGCTTCAATCGGCACCACGCGGTCGAGATTGTTGCGACTCAATTCCGGCAATTCAAGAATGGTTAGTAAACTGGAACGGAGCGGAATGCTCATCGCCACATTACGCCCAGACACACCGGCCTCGGCGGCAAGCGCTTTCAACAATTCCACCGATTTATCCACTGCCAAATTGGCCACCTGACCCACCGCGAGATTCCCATACGGGCCAAGGGCCATCTCCCCATAAGTCTCAAGAATCGCCTGACCACGTTCTTTGCGAAGTTGGACGATCTTGGCGGAGGCATGACCAAGGTCCACACCGACGGCGTGATTGTCTCTCTTCTGCCAAAGAGCTAAATGGCGAGCTTGGCGCAACTTCGCAAACAAATCGAACATGCCTTTATGCGCTCACCATTGTAGCATAGTATATCATGAGGATCAGAGAAAAAGATTAAATGAAAAGTGGATTATCCACACTGGCAACTCAAACGCTCGATTGGTTGTGGCCGCGGCATTGTGCGGTCTGCCAAGAAATCGGCGCAACGCTCTGTGCCGGCTGTTTGCACCAACTGCCTTGCAATCCAGAACGACTAGACGATTGGATTTATTCTTTTTTTCCCTATCACGACCAAGCGGTAAAACGATTGGTTTGCCAGTTCAAATACCATGGTCGGCGTGAACTCGGACCGCGGCTTCTCACGTTCGCCCACGACAAGTGGATTGAGGACTTGGCCGAGTGGGGCGAGCGCTTCGGCCCGACAGAACCTTGGCGCGTCGTTCCCATTCCGGCCTCACCCGGCCGCCGGCGCGAACGCTGGTTCGCGCCGGCGGACATACTGGCTCGCTCTCTCGCCCAACTTGATGCCACACAACTATTTTACACCACCGCCTTGCGCAAAATCCGCCCAACCACCCCACAAGCCGGCCTTACTCGCGCCGCCAGATTAAAAAATTTGCGCGGAGCGTTTGCCGTCAGCCGACCCGCGCTCGTTCGCCAGCAAAAAATAATCGTTGTTGACGACGTGGTGACAACCGGCGCCACAATGCAGGAAGCCCGCCGCGCGCTCCGCGCGGCGGGCGCCGCTCACGTTCTTGGTTTGGCTTTAGCTCGAGGGTAAGAGTTGTTTTATCGGGTTTTAGAGGTTAGGATAAACGCGCCCAGAAAAGGAAGGGTGGCTGAGTGGTTGAAAGCAGCGTCCTGCTAAGACGCTAGCCGGGTAAAACTGGCTCGAGGGTTCGAATCCCTCCCCTTCCGTTTGCAACTTAGGGACATTTTGCGACTCAGACCACACCAACACCAAGCGTTAGAACGTTTGGGCATCACCACGACAGAAGATCTTCTCTATCGTTTTCCTCATCGTTATGAAACACCTAGACCGGTTAAGCTCATCGGCGATCTGATGGCTGGCGACGAAGTTACCATTTTTGGGACAGTGGTGTCGAGCGAAACTAAAAAAGCCCGCCGACGCCAGTGGCCCATCGCCGAGCTCGTGGTGGAAGACGCGAGTGGTGCCGTTAAGGCCGTTTGGTATCATCAGGCCTACATCGCCAAGCTGGCTCCTGTTGGCACAGCCGTCCGTTTGAGCGGGCGCGTTGCTCTGCGTCAAGAGGAGAAATATATGGCCAACCCATCTCTCGCCCCGGCCGTCAACGCGGCTCATGGCGGCCTCCTGACGAATGAAAATATGACGTCAAAATTGCCAACGCTTACCCCCATCTATCCCGAAACACGCGGCTTATCTTCGGCTTGGTTTGAACACACCGTGGCAAAAATTCTCGCCCGGAACACACTCGAGGAATTAACCGACTCCATACCAGAGGACATCCGCCAGCGTTACCGTCTGCCCGGATTGAAAACCGCGCTAATTTGGATTCACCAACCGCAGAAACTGGCCGATGCCACCGCCGCCCGCAAACGATTCGCTTTCGAAGAAGTGCTTGGCATCCAGCTCGCCCGTGGCCAACTGCGACGCGAATATCGTTCCGCGCCAAGCTACCGCTTTACTCCCAACCGACCAGCCATCCAAGAGTTCGTCGCCCGTTTGCCGTACCCGCTCACCAACGCCCAAAACCAAGCGATTGAAGAAATTCTCCAAGACTTTGCGTGCGACGCGCCGATGCTCCGCTTGCTCGAGGGAGATGTTGGTTCGGGCAAAACGGCCGTCGCCGCCGCGGCCGCGGCGGCCATTATCAATCAAGGAGAAAACTGGTCAGTAGCCTACATGGCCCCGACGGAAATTCTCGCCCGCCAACATTTTGCTTCATTTATCAATTATTTCCGTAATCAAAACATCCAAGTTGGTCTGCTCACCGGCAACGAGTGCCGCAAATTTCCGTCCAAGATCAGTCCAACGGAATCAACTAAAATTTCTCGGAGCCAACTTCTCAAGTGGGCCGGAAATGGCGAAATTCCGATTCTTGTTGGCACACAAGCGCTGATTCAAAAAGGCGTCCGCTTCAAAGATTTGGCGCTCGTTATAATTGATGAACAACATCGTTTCGGCGTGGAACAACGCGCGCGGTTGGGCCGCGGCGGCTCACGGGTACCGCACCTTCTCTCGATGACGGCCACACCCATACCCCGCACGCTGGCTCTTACCATTTACGGCGATCTTGATTTGACCTTGCTTGATGAATTACCACCGGGCCGAAAACAACCAATCACCATCGTGGTGCCGGAAAGTAGGCGGAGCGCGGCTTACGAACAAATCCGCGCCGAACTAAAAAGCGGTCGGCAGGCTTTCGTTATTTGCCCACGCATCGATGAGCCAGACCCCGCGAAAGAAATGGCCCTACAAGTCCGATCGGCTAAAGCCGAGCAAAAACGGTTACAGGAAAAAATTTTTCCGGAGTTGGCGATAGGGCTCGTTCACAGCAAACTGAAACCGAAAGAAAAAGAAGAGGAAATGCGCCGCTTCGTCGAAGGCAAAACGCAAATTCTCGTCGCCACTTCGGTGGTCGAAGTCGGTGTTAACGTCCCCAACGCCACCATAATAGCGATTGAGGGCGCCGAGCGTTTCGGCCTCGCCCAGTTACACCAGCTACGCGGTCGCGTGCTCCGGAGCGAGCATCAGGCTCGTTGTTTCTTGTTCCCCACCACTGATGCCGCTGCTCGTAATCAACGACTGCGGGCTCTGGTGGAAGCAAAAAACGGCTTCGCGTTGGCCGAACTAGATTTAAAGCTGCGCGGCGCCGGTTCACTTACCGGCCGGGAGCAGTGGGGTATTTCCGATGTAGGGATGGAGGCCTTGCAAAATTTGAAAATGGTCGCCGCCGCCCGCGAGGAAGCAGAGCGCTTATTAAATACTGATCCGCACCTAGAAAAACATCCGCAACTGCGAACCAAGGCATCGCAGATCAATCAAACCACCCACCTAGAGTAACGCTTATTTCTTCTTTCGTTTCGGCACGCGGCGAGTAACGATCGATTGATTGGAATACTTTTTGGCGCGGCGAGTCTTCTGGCCTTTACCTGTTGGGTTACCCCAAATATCTACGGCCCGACGAGTACCGCGGCCTTGGCGTCCTTCACCGCCACCATAACGATGATCAACCGGATTCATCGCCGAACCGCGCACAGTCGGCCTGATTCCCTTCCAACGCGACCGCCCCGCCTTGCCATAAGATACCAGACGATGTTCGTCGTTTGAAACAAAGCCAACGCAAGCGGCGCATTTTTCCGACAAGCGACGCACCTCGGAAGAAGGCAAACGGACAGAAACGTAACCACCGTCATTGGAAAGGACTTCAGCAAAAACTCCGGCCGAACGCACCAGTCGCGCGCCGGAACCGGGCTGGATTTCTAAATTGTAAATCTGGGTTCCGATCGGAATTTTGGCAAGCGGCAAACGGTTGCCGCGGCGGACCTCGGCTTCCGCACCAGAAACAATCGTTTCGCCCACTCCCACTCCGTTGGGCAGTAAATGATAAGCCCGAGCACCATCCGCGTAGAGAACCCGGCCGATAAAACCGCTACGGTTCGGATCGTATTCGATCGTCTCTACCCGCGCCGGCACCCCCGACTTGGCGTAAAAAAAGTCAAGCTGACGATAGCGACGCTTGTGACCACCACCTTTATGACGAGTGGTGATGCGACCGAAATTATTACGCCCACGCGCGCGACGAAATCCGCTCGTCAGTTTTTTCGAGGGCGCGGCACCAGACAGAGCGGCGCGGAAACCGATCGTCGTCATTTGGCGACGTCCCGGGCTACGAGGGGCAAATTTTTTGACTGGCATAAAATTAAACGAAATCAATTTTCTCACCCGGATTCAGGGCGACTAAGGCCTTCTTAAAACCCGGCCGTTTCCCAACGCGGCCACGCACCACAATCCTTTTCTCCGAGACGTTAATAATGTTCACCCGCGACGGCCGGTGCCCGTAAATCGCCTGAAAAGCTCGTGCCACAGTCGCGCGCGTGGCGGTGGGCGCAACCACAAAAGCGTAGACCGGATGAGGGGTGGTCGCCAGCGTCGTCGTCCGTTCCGTCAAATAGGGGCGGATGATTACTTCTGGCAGAGAACGCAATTTGTTTCCGAGGCGCGACATATTTTATCCAAGGCGATCAGCCAAGATTTTTAAACTATTAACAGGATCGGCGAGTACCAAGTAACGCGATTGCATGGCTGTGAGCGGATCTAAATTACTCACCGCCGACATTGCCACTGTAGGTAAGTTGCGGAACCCGCGCGACACCGCCGCGGGCAGAACCGGCGCGACCACCAAGGCCCGACGCCCATGACGATAACCGAGTTCGCGGAAACCGTCGAGGGCGGCCAAACGAAGAAGCGCCTGCCGTGCGGCCTTGGTTTTGCCAGCGACCGAGTTTAAATCATCAACAAGCAGAACCTCGCCGTCGCGCCACTTGCGCGAGAGAACGGAGGCCAACGCCGCCCGGCGCATCTTTTTGTTGATTTTTTGCTTGTAAGATCGTTCGAGTGTCGGACCGTGCACAGCTCCGCCTTTCCGCCATAGAGGCGAACGGGTCGAGCCATGACGCGCCCGACCGGTGCCTTTTTGCTTCCAAGGCTTGCGGCCACCACCAGAAACCGCGCCGCGATCTTTGGCGTAAGCCGTACCACGCCGCTGATTGGCTGACATCGCCACCACGACCTGATGAACCAAATCAGCGCTCCAACGCCTGCCGAACAGAGTCGACGGCAAGGTGGTGGACCCCACTTTTTTGCCTTCCAAGTTATAGATTGGCGCTTCAATTTTTTTCATATCAGCAATCAACTGCGAATCTCAAGCACGGTCCCGCGACGACCCGGGATAGCTCCCGAAACAAGCAAGCGCCGGTCGGCAGCATCCACCGCCACTACCCGTAGATTACGAATCGTCACTCTTTTACCACCCATCCGCCCCGCCATCCGCATACCTTTCGGCACGCGAGTTCGCAGGCCGCCGCCGATGGAACCCGGTTCGCGCTCGCTATGCTTTTGGCCATGAGTACGCGGTCCGCCGCGGAAACCGTGGCGTTTGACCACACCCTGGAAACCCTTGCCCTTAGACACCCCGCTGACGGCAACGATATCGCCCACAGCAAAACCGTCAACGGTCAATTCTTGACCGAGACTTAATTCCGGCAAAGAGTCAGTAACCGCGCGCCACTCGCGTCGCACGCGGAATCGTCGCTTGTCCGACACTGGCTCAAATCCAACCTGCGCCGCTTGATAACCGTCGCGCTCTTTGGTTTTGAGCGCCGTAATCACTACCGGCCCGGCCTCGATCTCCGTTACGGGCACTACCCCCTCGGGTGTAAACACCTGCGACATCCCTTTCTTCCGGCCTAAGATAAAATTCATAGTAATTAACAATCGGCATAACCAAGCTTAAAGCATTTTGACGTCAATGTTCACGCCTGATGGTAGATGCAAATTAGTCAAACTCTCAATAATTTTCGGACCGGGATTCAAGATATCAATCAGACGTTTGTGGATCCGCATTTCAAATTGTTCGCGCGCGTTTTTGTGGACAAACGAACTACGATTAACGGTATATTTTTTGATCTCCGTCGGAAGCGGCACCGGCCCCTCTACCACCCCATCATAACGAAGAGCGGTATCGACGATCTGCTTAACGCTCGCGTCGAGCACCTTGTTCTCATAAGCCGCAACACGAATGCGAATCTTCTGCACCGCTTCGTCCCCGTGCCGGGCTTCTTTCCTCTTGGTCGAAGCGGTAGCCATTTAAGCGATAATTTTCGAGACGACGCCAGCGCCCACGGTATGCCCGCCCTCGCGGATCGCGAAACGCTGCTTTTCCTCCAAAGCCACCGGAGCCACCAGCTTGACCTTGAAGCTGACGGTATCGCCCGGCATAACCATTTTGGTAGATTCCGGCAAGGTCACTTCACCCGTAACATCCGTCGTCCGGATGTAAAATTGCGGCTTGTAACCGGAAATAAAAGGCGTGTGACGTCCGCCCTCCTCCTTCTTTAAGATATACACCTCCGTTTCAAACTCGGTGTGTGGTGTTACGCTTCCCGGCTTGGAGAGCACCTGCCCGCGGGTAATGTCTTCTTTCTTTACGCCACGCAGAAGAATGCCGGCATTGTCGCCCGCGATACCTTCGTCAAGCGACTTGTTAAACATTTCAATCCCGGTGACTGTCGTCTTGGCGGTATCTTTAAGACCGATGATCTCAACTTCTTCGCCAATCTTAACCTTGCCACGTTCAATCCGTCCGGTTACCACCGTACCCCGGCCCTCAATCGAAAAAATATCTTCAATTGGCATCAAGAAGGGCTTGTCAACCTCGCGTTGGGGCTCGGGAATATAATCATCGAGGGCCTGCGCCAACTCCAAAACCTTTTTCACGTTCTCATCATCAGCGCTATCGGCTTCCAAAGCCTTCAAGGCCGAACCACGAATGATCGGAGCTTTGTCGCCATCATACTCATATTTCGTCAACAATTCTCGGACTTCCGTCTCGACCAAATCAATCAGTTCGGGGTCGTCGACCATGTCGCACTTGTTCAGAAAAACAATAATCCGCGGCACACCCACTTGGCGCGCAAGGAGAATGTGCTCGCGAGTTTGCGGCATTACGCCATCCGTGGCCGCCACCACAATGATCGCGCCATCCATTTGGGCGGCGCCGGTAATCATATTTTTGATGTAGTCGGCGTGACCGGGCGCATCAATGTGCGCATAGTGGCGCTTTTCCGTCTCATACTCGTTGTGCGACAGGGCAATGGTAATACCGCGCGCCTTTTCTTCCGGCGCGCTATCAATTTCGTCAACTTTCTTTTCCCGAACATTGCGCCCAGCCAACTTCAAACTATGAAGGATGGCGGCCGTCAACGTCGTTTTGCCGTGGTCGACGTGGCCAATGGTTCCCACGTTCACATGCGGCTTACTGCGATCAAATTTGTCTGCCATATTGCTAAAATAATTAAGACTAAGTGTTTATAAAATTCGCTCCAGCTTTGGAATTAAGATACTAACAGACAGCTCATCGACGGTCAACTAGAACGATAACCAACTCCACCACGGAGTTTTCACTTCACTCACCGGGCCGTTAAGTGCATTGATTTCCACCTTTTCGGCCACCCCGGCTTTAAAAACCCCAAAAAGCTTGGCCTCGCGCTCGGCAGTCACTTGATAGGCAGGAATTTTATTTTCACCGGCGATCTCTTGTTTGGCATAAAGCTCGATTTTGTTCAAATCAACTAATCCCAATTTTTGCTGGGCTTTGGTGGTCGCCGCGGCTGGGTTAATCATCACCTCCGTATCACCCAAATACATTTTCTTGTCTGATGGTTTAGTTGTCACCATGACCACCGGTTGTGGCTCCAAAACTTTTTCCTCTTTTCTCGATTTAATCTGAGCGTTAACCAGCGGTCCTGAAACAAACCACAGAATTATAGTAAAAAGAGTAAAAAATATTTTCATAATTATTTTCTAGCGCTGATAATTTTTTCGGCCACATTTGGGGGAATCACGAGATAGCGGTCAAATTCCATCGTGAACGTCGCCCGCCCCTCCGTCATCGAGCGAAGTGTCGTCATATAGCCAAACATTTCGGCCAGAGGCACCTTCGCCCGCACAATCTTGGCTAAGCCGCGATCCTCCGTTCCTTCAATTTGCCCGCGCCGACTACTCAAACTACCCGTCACGTCGCCAATAAATTTCTCCGGCGTAACAACTTCTACCTTCATCACCGGCTCAAGTAAAACCGGCTTAGCCCGCCGCGCCGCCTCCTGAACGGCCATTGAGCCGGCAAGCTTAAACGCGAGCTCAGAAGAGTCGACCTCGTGATAAGAACCGTAAAAAAGCTCGCAAGAAACATCCACCAACGGAAAACCGGCGACGACTCCCCGATCCAAACCCTCCCTTACGCCTTTTTCCACCGCTGGAATATATTCTTGAGGAATAATGCCGCCTTTGATGGAGTTAATGAATTCGAAGTGGTCGTCACGGCTGACGTTCTTACCAATTTTCGCTCCTGCAACAAGCGGCGCCATTGGTTTTAGACGGATTTTAACGTGGCCGTACTGTCCGCGACCGCCAGACTGCTTGATATATTTTTGCTCAACTTCGGCTTCGCCGACAATCGTCTCACGGTAAGCCACTTGGGGCTTGCCGACATTTGCCTCCACATTAAACTCACGCTTCATTCGGTCAACCAAAATCTCTAAGTGCAATTCGCCCATACCAGAAATAATCGTTTCGCCCGTTTCCTCGTCGCCTTTCACACGGAACGTCGGATCTTCGTCTGACAATTTTTTCAAAGCCATGCTCATTTTCTCTTGATCGGCTTTAGTCTTCGGCTCCACCCGTAGGGAAATCACCGGTTCAGGCGATTCGATCCCCTCAAGCAGAACCACGTGCTTGGGATCGCAAAGCGTATCGCCTGTTTTCGTATCCTTCAAGCCGACGGCGGCGGCAATATTGCCCGCCCAAACTTGCTTGACCTCTTGCCGTTCATTGGCGTGCAAACGAACAATCCGGCTGATCCGTTCTTGCCGGCCCGTTCGGGTATTCAAAACATAAGAACCGGATTCGATACAACCGGCATAAACTCGGAAAAAAGTTAATGAGCCCACAAACGGGTCGGCCGCGTTTTTAAAAGCCAGGGCGGTAAGCGGCGCCGCTTCGTCCGTTAAAATCTCAATTTCATCCCCGGTCTCCGGATCAGTGGCGCGAGCCGCCGGCACGTCGATCGGCGATGGCAGATAGTGCGCCACCGCATCAAGCATCAATTGGACGCCTTTGTTTTTCAAAGCCGAACCGCAAAAAACTGGGAAAATTTTGTTGGCAATCGTCGCGCGACGCAAGATCTCTTGTAAACGCGCCACCGGCACTTCCCGACCTTCCAGATATTCAGCCATCGCCGCATCATCATGCTCCACAATTTTTTCTACCAAAATCGCCCGCTCTTTTTCGGTTGCCTCTTGGAGACTGGGGGGAACCGCTAGCCGCTCCATCTTTTCACCCCGTTCGCCGCTAAAGGTAATGTACTGCCGCGTCAACAAATCAATTACTCCGTGGAATTGATCTTCGTGGCCGTCGGGAATCTGCAATTTAACGGCCTTGGGCGACAGACGTTCTAAAATTGATTGATAAGAGCGCTCGAAAGAGGCGCCAGTGCGATCAAGTTTGTTAATAAAACAGATCCGCGGCACGGCATAGTCGTCGGCGTAGCGCCAATTAGTTTCCGACTGGGGCTCGGCACCAGCAACACCGTCAAACACCACCACCGCCCCGTCGAGCACCCGCAGGGAGCGTTTAACCTCAATCGTAAAGTCAATGTGCCCGGGCGTATCAATGATATTTAGTTTGACCTTGGCCTCGGGCCGAGAGTCGTCGGTGGGTTGCCAATAGGCGGTGGTAGCGGCGGCGGTGATAGTAATTCCCCGTTCGCGCTCCTGTTCCATCCAGTCCATAACCGTATTGCCTTCATGGACCTCGCCGATCTTGTGCGAAACCCCAGTATAAAACAAGATCCGTTCCGTGACCGTCGTTTTGCCGGCGTCAATGTGGGCGATAACGCCTAAATTACGAACGCGGGCGAGCGGATAATCGGCGGGCATTTAAACTTTCGGCAGAGTCGGGCGCTTCGGACGGTTGGTGGCGCGAGCGAAATGAGCAAAGGCTCGGTTGGCCTCGGCCATTTTGTGCACGTTCTCGCGCCGGCGAATGGCCTCACCCTCATTCTTGGCGGCGGCCACTAATTCTTCGGCCAGACGTTCAGCCATTGGCTTACCAGTACGAGCGGCCGCGGCCTCGATCATCCAGCGCAGGGCGAGAGTCAAACGGCGAACTGGACTAACCTCAAAAGGAATCTGGTAGTTCGCACCACCCACCCGCCGCGAACGTAGCTCCATTTGTGGCCCAACGTTATTAACTGCGGTCTCTAGAGCCTCAAGCGGTGGCCGTTTTAATTCTTCGCCTGCGCGCGTCAGCGCGCGATAGACGACCCGTCGCGCCGTCTCTTTCTTGCCGTTCTTCATCACGTAATTAATCAAACGCGAAACCTCGGCCGATTGGTATACCAAATCGGGCTGGCGTCGAGGAGCAAATTTAATCGGACGACGCATAAACAACTAGGCCTTGGGGCGCTTGGCGCCATAGAGACTCCGCCCCTGACGGCGGTTCTCCACACCGGCGGCATCGAGCACGCCGCGCACAATGTGGTAACGCACGCCGGGCAAGTCTTTAACTCGGCCGCCGCGGATCACCACCATGGAGTGCTCCTGCAGGTTGTGCCCCATACCGGGGATATAAGCCGTCACTTCGTCACCGTTGGTTAAACGAACGCGAGCAATCTTCCGCACCGCGGAGTTAGGTTTTTTCGGCGTCGTAGTTTTGACCTGAACGCACACCCCGCGCTTAAAAGGCGACGGGTAAAACACCGGATGATTTTTCAGAGTATTAAAGCCGCGCGCTAAAGCCACGGAACGCGATTTGCGCGCCGTGTGACGACGGGGCCGTCTTACCAACTGATTGATCGTCGGCATATAAAAACTAACAACTGGTCTAATCTAACATAGGCCCCCAAAAAAACAAGAGAACTACGAAAAACTATTCATTGCCGCCACAATAGAAGCGGGGCCGGCGAGGAGAACGGCGAGAAATATGGCAACCTGGCTCACAAGCGGCCAAAGAAAGAAAATCGCGACAAGAATTAAGATAAACGACATCGCGTTCGCTGTACCCGCCTGCCGGTAAGGCAAATCGGCAAAACGTTGGTAGCGATAAGGTAGAAGACTGAACAAAATTTTCGAGCCATCAAGCGGCGGGATCGGAATGAGATTAAAAACCGCGAGAACCGCGTTCGTGAGCACTACGGCGCCGATCATCCCCAAGGCCGCTTCCGGCACCACACCAAAGCGGGCGCAAAAACCGAAAATAATCGCCAAAACGACGTTTGCGACCGGCCCAGCGGCGGCCACCACCGCCGGACCCCAACGGCCGGCCTTAAGATTGTAGGGATTGTAGGGCACCGGCTTGGCCCAACCGAAAATAATCCCCGAGCCGCTCAAAGCGAGCAGCCCCGGTACCAAGACGGAACCAACCCAGTCGAGATGCGAAATCGGATTCAAGGTTAAGCGCCCGGCGAGTCGAGCCGTCGGGTCGCCGAGAGCGTCGGCCGCCACCCCGTGCGCCACTTCGTGTATGACGACAGCACAAATCAGGATGAGCAAGAAAAAAACAGTTTCCATTGGATTTGCGAACGAGTCTCTCGTATGTTAGCATACGGAACCTATGAAACAATGTGTAGGTTGCGCCAAATGGAGTCGCGTCGCGGGCGGTTACTCGAACCGCGTCCGCGCCACCAAATTCAATCCCACGGGCAAACAACGCAAATACCCCAATCTCCAAAACGCGCTCACTCCGCAGGGTGAGCGCATCCTCCTCTGCACTCGTTGCCTCAAACGGGGAAAGCATTTGGTGGCCTAATCTGATCTAAAGTGCTACGTAACTTATACCCCCGACACCATTTCAATATCCCCAGATAAGACGGTAAATTTTTCTCGTTAATCTCATCTCTTTTCAGACGTTTTTCAATTCGTCTTCTGGTCTTGGTGCGCAGAATCTGATAATGAGGACGAACGATGTACCCCAACCAATCAACGCCCCAGCTTAATTTTCTGATGGTCAGTTTTTGAGGGTGGAGTTCAAGGCCAAGTCGAGTTTGGAGAAAGTGGTTAATTTTTGCTGGCAAGATTTCAAGATGATCTCTGCTGAAATGCAAAATCACGAAGTCGTCGCAATAGCGGAGGTAATGTTTTTCTCGGAGTTGGTGTTTGGCAAATTGGTCCAGTTCATTTAAGAAAATGTTGGCAAATAGTTGGCTGGTCACGTTGCCGAGGGGTAAACCACGACCGGGGCCAATTTCAAAACTGGAGATAATGAACTTGATTAGTTGGAGAACATCGGGGTCGGTTATTTGCTGCTTAATCAAGTTTAATAAGATACGATGGGAAATATTGTCGAAAAATTTTCTGATATCACCTTGGAGAACGCAGACAGGATAACAGTAATTTTTGCTAACCTTTCTGGTAAAAGCCTCCAATCGTTCCACTCCCCGATGAACGCCTTTATTAAAACGACAAGAATAAGAGTCGTGGATGAAGTGGCGGTCGAACAGATGGTAAAGAACCCGAAACAGAGCTTGATGAATCACCCGATCGCGGACCGGGGCCTTGTGGATGTGGCGCAATTTGGGGTCGCGGACGAGAAAGGTTTGATACGGACCAGGACAATAAGTTTGGTTGAGTAACTCGTCGTGGAGAGCGAGTAAATTGCTTTCGAGACTGAAGTCGAATTCTAGAACGTCTGGTTTTCTAGTTTTTCCGCGCTTGAATTCACGCCACGCGTGGAGTAAATTTGGGAGTGAAATTATATGGTGCCACAGCGACCATTGAGTGCCCCCCCGCAAGCGTCAAGTTGCCAATTGTTCATGGGTTGGGTGAATTATACAAGCGGGTGTATCTGGCGGGAAAGAAACTAAACAAGGCCGACAAATTGGGCGTCTGGTCGCGAGTAGAAAACACCAATCTCGCTTGTCTTGAGCTTGCGACACTGGCCGCTTTATCACCAGCAAATGGAAAAACAGAAATTTTAAGACAGTTGTCGCTTAAAATCGAGATAGCTAAAAGACTCATTAGGATTTGTTACGAAATAAAGTTGGTGGCCGATCAAACTTACCTGTCTCTGGTAGAAAAACTAGAAGAAGTTTCTAAAATGGCCGCGGGGTGGAGGAAATATACCTTAAACAACGAAAAGGCCGGCGGATAAGCCGGCCCGTTCGCGAAACTTCGAGACGAGAACGGAGGTTCGGGTTGGCATTATCAACGTTGTACCAGTTGACGTAGACCTTGCGGTTCGTCGAATTCCAGTTCACGTTCGGGACATTGCCGTCAGAGTTACGAGATCGCCTTTTGCCCCACCCCGTCAATCGCACCGACGACCTTACCTGAAAAAACAAGCAAAATCATCTGAATTTTCTCCTCCTCGGGAGCAGTGTGCCGAGTCTAAACTCGCTAGGATTGAACAAGCAGTTTCTAGCAGTGGGTAAACCGCTACCTCACATTGTGCGAAGCCGGTTTAACAACCCAAAATCATTTTACACACAGAGCCCCCAACCAGCCATTTGACTGATTGGGGGCAAGGGGACAAGTCTCTAGTTACCAGTGTACTCAACTGCGAGACGAGAACGGAGGCGTGGGCTGGCACTATCAACGTAGTACCAGTCGACGTAGACCCTGCGGAACGTCGAATCCCAGTGCACGCGCGGGACAGCGCCGCCAGAGAGACGAGAGCCTGCACAGAGCGTCGCGTTTTCGACGTCAAGATGACGCTGGTTGAGGTCATCGTTGTTCTCGGTGGCCAGAAAGTAGGCCAACCCCAACAACAGACGCTCGGTTAAGGTAATACCCTGGTAGCCGAACTTGACCAGGTCGTTGGTCGACTTTTTGGCAAATTCAGGGTCAGCCTCGACGTTGGCCCGAAAACGAGCACGGTAGGCACCGTTGTTAGGACTACGGTCGTTGTGAGCGATATACTCGTCCACGCCGCCTCCGGTCCAGGTACAAACCGTCATCCCAGCCCTGCGCATCGCTGCGATAACGCGGTCGGGGGTAACACCTGGCGGGACATAAACTTCCCAGAAACCGGCGATGGGTGGTACCCACAGTGTCTCAAGGACTTTAGTGCTGGAGTCCAGAAGCGCGTAGACCTTCTCGCAAACACCAGGGCTAAGAATGACAGAGCTACTGCCGCTCGCCAGTTGCGGGAACCGACCCTCGATCAGATTTTGGAGACCAGACAAAACCAAGTCCGGTTCCAGTGTTCCTTCGCGCACCCTGCGAAACAAGTCATTTTGTTTGCGAGCTATTTGGCCCAACACTTTGTCGGCGACAGATTTATCCGTCATGACAAGTCTCCTGTGAAAGACCCGAAAAACCTTGGCGTAGAAACGATTTCTACACCATCCGGCTGGATTATATCATACTAATCTACCAAGCGCAAGCCGTTGGGGCCGAGACGAAATTCCACTCGGCCGTTTTTGGTTTCCACAATTTTGACGCCGGCGGCGGTTAAGGTTTCCAACACTTCGGGGTGTGGATGGCCATAGCGATTTTTGGCGCCGGCCGAAATGACGGCATAATCGGGCCCGACGGCGTTTACAAACTCGGGCGAGGTGGAAGTTCTCGAACCATGGTGGCCGGCCTTAAGCACGTTGGCCGCGAGCCCGCCGCCTCCCGTGCTAAGTAAATAACGCTCGACTTTCACCGGCGCATCGCCGGTGAGAATGAATTTGATTGGCGCGGCATCAGCTGACGGCCAGTGCCAAAGCTCGGCCACGACGGAACCGTCATTCGTCTCCATTCCCGCCACGAGCCGGTCTGGGAACAAAAGCCGCAGAGCCAAACCGGCCTCAAGCCACACCACGAGGCCGCGCCGCGCGGGCAAAACCTGCAAACCGCGCCCGGTTACCCCCTCATACCACGCGCGAGCGACGGCCGTTTCCGCCCGCGCATCGGTTTGCAAAACCGTTTCCACCTCATAACGGTCAAGCAGGCCGGGCAAACCACCCAAATGGTCGGCATCGGGGTGCGTGAGTAAGACCACGTCAAGTGAACGATCGTAAAAAGGTAAAAGCTCGCCCAACTCGCGGAGCAAAGCTGGCCCGGGGCCGCCATCAACCAGCAATTGGCGACCGCGCGCGCCCTCAATCAAGATCGCGTCCCCCTGTCCAACGTTTAGAAAAACAACCCGCGTCTCGCCACGCTCAGCCCGCCACCAAGAAAACCAGACAAGACAATTCGCGCCCACCAAAAAAACCAAAACAAGCGGAGTGATCCAGAGTTTAAGTTCGGCGCGTGGAATGCCCAACATTGTTTTTCATTATCGCCCACCAGCCCAAAAGAGAGTAGGCGATAACGACAAACGTCCACGGGATTGGCGGCAACTCAAGGTTGGCCCACGGCCAGAGCGCCACCCACCGCACTAACGTAAGTAAACCCAGCAACATAAAATAAACCGGGGTCATTGTAATCCACGCGAGCGCTGTTCCCACCGGGCCCAAAACCACACTCGTGAGCGCGGCCAAAACAGCGAAAAATCCGCCAAACATAATTGCCGGCACAAAAGGCAAAACGAGTAAATTGGTGAAAAGCGCGTAAGTCGGCCACGCGCCGATCCGGTACACCACCCACGGCAAGATAAAAATCTGGGCAGAGAGAGTCGCCGCCGCGAGACCAGCAAACGAACGTGGCAAATAGCCAGATAAAAATCGCGAGCGAACTAAAAAGTTCTCGAGAACCGGCGAGAGATAGAGCAAACCGGCCGTCGCGAGAAACGAGAGTTGAAAGCCGAGGTCGTCGCGCAGAATCGCCGGATTGTGCCAAACCATCAGCAGGCCCGCGGCCCACAGGCCACGGCGCGCCGCCGGCGCGCGACCCAGAGCGCCAGCAACGAGAGCCAAACCGGCCATCAGCGCCGCCCGCACCGTCGCCGGACCCGCCCCGGTCATTAAGGTAAACAAGACGAGCGCGCTCAGAGAAAATAAGGCAGAAAAATGGCGGGGTAAAAAACCGAGCAGGCGACGCAAGCCCTCCGCCACCACCGTTAAGTTATAGCCAGAAAGCACAACAATATGAATTAAGCCGGTAACGCGAAAGCGCTCTTGCCAATCGACGCCAAGAGCCGCGCGGCTACCCAAAAGTATGCCGTGAAGTAAAGCGGCGCTCGGCTCGGGGAAAACTTTTCCCACGGCGTTTTCAAATATATTCTTGATTCTATCCAATGTGCGGCGCATGGGATAGGCGGCGGCTGGTTTCGTCACAGTCAAGCGCGGATTAAACATTTGATAATAAACACCGGCGCGGCGTAGAATAGCCGGGTAATCAACTACCCGCCCCGTTCCGCTCTCAAACACCTCTGGCCGCACCGGCTCACCCGAGACCAGCAACTCATCACCAAGAGCGATCGGCGGATAAGTGGGCGCGTAGACGTGAACCAAGAATTGCTCACCGTGCGGGCGCAAAGTCAGACGTTGCCCCGTCTCCCGCGGTTCGGGCGGTTCGGCTACGAAAGCAGCAAACTCACGCGTTTCCCCCGCCGGCCAAGAGGCGGGCGGTCTTTGCTCCTCGTACCACAGCCAACGACCCCAACCCAGGGCAAGGCACAAAAAGAAAACGCCCAAAATTGGCCGCGGCCAGATCAGCCCAAACAACAAAGCTAACCACAGCCACAAGAGCGCAAGGCCCAAACCGCCAGCCGGGAAAACACCGGCGCCAAACACGCCCAAACTTAAGCCAATTACCGCGGCCGTAAAACGCCAGTCGACCCGGTTAAGGTTATCAACAGTCTTAACTTCTGCCGACATTTTTTCTATAATCAGATTTCCCAGCCCCATGAGTCTAAAAGAAGACTACGAATCGGAACAGTGTTGGGGGATGGTGGCCTCGATTGATCTCTACGACTGCCATCCCCCGACTATTCGCGACCCGCAAAAAATCCGCGGGTTAATAGATGGTTTGTGCGCCACCATCGCGATGAAACAATTCGGCGCGCCACTCATCCAGCGTTTTGCCGAGGGAGAGCTTGAGGGCTACTCGGCGATGCAGTTTATCGAAACATCGTCCATCACTATGCACTTCGACGAAGTTAAGAACCGCGCCTTCGTTGATATCTTCTCTTGCAAATTTTTCGAACCAAGCGTGGCGGAAACCTTCTGCCACGACTTTCTCCGAGCCGCCCGCGCTCATACTCGCCACTATTTTAGAAATTAGACTCTGGCAGTAATTGGTGCTTTATACTCATTCCCATGTATCACTCTTTCCGTAAGGCTGGACAAGACCGGCAGATGCTAATCCTGTACTCATGAGTCCCCCTCATCCGCCAGCTGGCGGGTATTTTAAAATAAGGGTTTTTTGACGCTGACGGCTTGGGCCTCGTCCATGGCTTGATTGGCTAGTTCGTCGGCCCGGCGGTTCTGCTCACGCGGGATGTGCTGGAAAGTGAGTTTGGGGAAATGAGCCACCCTCTGGTTCCACACTTTGATGAAAAGCGGCTGGAGACTCGCTTCTTTAATTTGATATTCGCCATTTAATTGCTTGGCCACCAACTCACTGTCTAATCGCGCTTCTATCTCCGTCTCGCGCGTTTTTTCTTTACCCACCAATTTTTTTATTGTTTCCAGGCCAAGCAGAAGAGCTTGGTACTCGGCCTCGTTGTTCGTCATCTCGCCGAGAGCGTGATGCATCTCTGTCAAGGTCTCGCCTTGACAATTATACACTACCGCCCCGGCCCCCGCGGGGCCGGGGTTGCCGCGCGCGCCACCGTCGGTATAGAGAATCAGTTTTTCCATCGCCACATTCTACTCGGCGGGGCGCAGATCCACAATCCGCAAACGCAATTCCGGCCGCGAGCGGAAAAAGCTTTTCTCCAGATTGGCTAAAAGATCAATCCGCTCGCCCATCGCCAGACGCACACTGGCAAACTCGTTTTGTCCGGCAAAAAACCGGATCGCTTCAACAGGAAAACCGGCAAATTCCAGCCCAAGATGAGCCTGCTCGCGCCCAAACACCCGAACGCGCGCAATCGTCAAACGCGGCAACCAGAAAATTGGCTTGGGATTATCCAATCCGTACGGCGCCAATCGCGCCACCTGATCGTAGAAAGTCCAAGTAATGTCCGGGGGAAACAGTTCCGCATCAGCGAGCACAACATCGTCCGTGGCAGGTAGGGGTTCGAGTTTGGCATGAGCTTCGTTTAAGCGCGGGGCAAGTTCAGGCAAGCGTTCGGCCGGAAGAGAAAAACCGCCGGCCAACCGATGACCGCCAAAATCGGTGAAAAATTCGCGCCCGCCAGCGGCCCGCATCAATTCGACCACGTTCACCTCACCTGCCGAGCGGCAGGAGCCACGCACTAATCCTTGACCGTTTTTACCCCAGAGGAATGTCGTACGCCCAATTTTCTCCACCACCCGATTGGCGGTTAAGCCGAGCACGCCAAGCGACCACGTGGCATCACCAGCTACCAAAACCGGCCGATCGCCCATGGTCGCCGCGTAGCCATTCAGAGCTTCCAAAATGACGGATACCAGATCTCGACGTTCCTGATTTTTCGCCATCAGATGAGCCGCCAACGCCGCCCCCTCACTTTCATCCAGCGTCGTCACCAAGCGATAGGCTTCCGAACCGTGCGACATCCGCGAGGCTGAGTTTAACCGCGGGCCGATCATAAAACCAATGTCGTCCTCGCTAATAGCTGAAAACGGCAAACGCAGTTCGCGAATTAACGCGCGCAAACCAGGTCGGCGCGTTTGGCGCAAAACTTTTAGACCAAAATGGACAAGGGCGCGGTTCTCGCCAGTGATAGGAACCATATCCGCTACAGTCGCGACAGCCACTAAATCCAGTAGCCACTTCTCCCACCCCTCCTTTATGTCAAGGTTTAACCTTGACATTGCGAGCGCCTGAACCAACTTGAACGCCACTCCCGCCCCACAGAGCATCTTCTCGGGATACCGATCACCTTCACGCTTAGGGTTGATCACAGCCAAAGCGGACGGTAGAACCGGCGGCGGCAGGTGGTGATCCGTCACGATCACTTCCAAACCGAGCGCGTTGGCCAGTCGCACTTCGGTTTCGTTGCTAATGCCGCAGTCAACCGTTACCAAAAGTTTAATCCCCTGCGCCGCGAGACGGCGAATAACTGTCTCACTCAAACCATACTGCTCCTCATGGCGATCAGGGATATAAATTTCCGGCTCGCTCCCGCCTAACTGCCGCCAAGCCTCAGCGAGCACAGCCGTGGCCAAAACTCCATCGGCATCATAATCGCCAAAAATTGCGATTTTTTCTCCTATCGCAAGCGCGCGTTGGAGGCGTTCTGTCGCCACCACCATATCGGTAAGCAAGAACGGATCATGGAGATCGCGCCCGTAATCCGGCTCAAGCCAAGTGCGAGCCGCAACGTCATTGGCAACGCCACGAGTGTGGAGCAAGCGACGCAAGAGCGGCAACTCCGTGGGCAAAAAATCGGCCGGTGGTTCAGGACGGAGCCGCCAATGCTTCATAAAAGTCAGATTTTAACATAGAATGATTGTTGTATGATTGAAAACTGCATTTTTTGCCAAATCGCCACCAAAAAAATCCCGGCGGAAATTGTGTATGAGGACGATAATTTTCTGGCTTTCCTCGATATTCACCCTCAATCCCCCGGGCACTGCCAAGTGATCCCCAAAACACATTACCGCTGGGTGTGGCAAGTGCCAAATATCGGCAAATACTTTGAGGCGGTCGCTAAGATTGCCCGAGCGCAACAGCGGGCCTTTGAGCAAGAGATGATTTTATCCAAAATCGTCGGTGACGAAGTTCCCCACGCCCATATCTGGATTTTCCCCGCACCGCAATCAACCACTGGCTCCAAAACCGATTTTAAGAGTAACGGGGAGAAAATTAGAAAAAACTTGATTTAAATTTTAAACGTGGGCGATTGAGCCAAGGCCTCAATCCCCGGGAGAGTGCCCCGAGCAAGAAAATCGAGCATGGCACCGCCGCCGGTAGAGACGAAACCGAATTGATCGAGCAGGCCGAGGCCGGCCACGGCGGCGACGGTGTCGCCGCCACCGATAACGGTACGGGCCCGGCTCGCGGCCACAAGTTGAGCCAAAGATTTCGTTCCACCGGTGAAACCTTGCTCGCACAATCCCACTGGACCATTCCAGAGAATCGTGCGGGCCAACGCGATCTCATCCACCAATTTTTCGATTGACTCCAAGCCGATATCGAGAATATTGTCGGACGCTTCAATCGCCGACAGTTTTTTAATAGCTACCCGAGCGCCAACCCGCACGCGCACGTCCACCGGCAAAATGATTTTGGGGTGGCGCAAAAGATTACGATCAATCACGGCTCCACCGTCCACCAAAGATTGGCCGGTCTCGATCCCCAGAGAACGGAAAAAAACGTTAGCCAGCGCGCCGTAGATAAAAATCTTATCGGCTAACGGCAAAAACTTTTCCACCAGAGGAAGTTTGGTGCCAAACTTGGCCCCGCCAAGAATAATGATGAAGGGGTGGGCAGGAGAAAAAAGACCCGACAACCCAGCCACTTCCGCGGCAAAATTTTCTCCCACAAAAGACGGGAGGAGACGAGGCAGACCCACAACGGAAGCGTGCGGTCGGTGCGAAACGGCGAAAGCCTCGTTAACAAAAATATCAGCCAGGGCGGCTAAAGAACCAGCGAAAGCGGGGTCATTCGTTTCCTCACCCGGATCGCGGCGCAGGTTTTCCAACAGCCAAATAGCGCCCGACGGCCGATTGCGCGGTGCGGCGGGCAATCCGTCTCTCCAGTCGGGCACAAACTCGGTCGGCAGATATTGATTTAACGCTTTAGCGGCACCCGACAGCGAGGCGCGCGGGTCACTACCTAGATGACTCACCGCCAAAACCTTCGCACCGCGCGCAAGCAAAAACCGCAAAGTGCCCAAACTCCGTGCCAGACGAAAATCGTCAGTGATTTGGCCGTTAGCTAACGGCAAATTGAGATCAAGTCGCACCAAAACCCGCTGGCCCGCAAGGTCTTGATGTTCCAGTTGGGAGAGCGAGAAACGCTTGAGATCAAGCATTGTTTGGCAATTCGTCGGCCGCCCGCACAATCAACGAAAATTTGTCGGCTCGCAACGAGGCGCGACCAACAAGCAAGCCATCAGCCACACTCAAAAAAGCGGCAGCGTTTTTTTCGTCAACCGAACCGCCATAGAGAACCGAGAGTTCGCTCGCCTGCCGCGGTGAGAGATAAGCGCTCATCACCCGACGGATAAAAATGGCTTGCTCGAGAAAACCGGCGGGGGTATCGGCCCCGACGGCTTGATCGCCAATCGCCCAGAGCGGTTCGTAAGCCACGACGAGACGAGTAAAGTCTGCTCGACGAAGATCCGCGGTAGCCGCTTCCAAATTTTGACGAACGGCCTGCAGATAATCACCAGCGGCATCCCGCGCTCGTTCTCCCACGCAGACAATTATGCGCAAACCCGCTTTTAGCGCCGCCTTAATTTTTCGATTGATCAATTCATCTGTCTCGCCGCGCGCTCGTGACTCCGAGTGACCAAGAAGCGCCCACTCGGCGCCGGTGTGTTTCAACTGAACGGCAGACACGGCGCCAGTGTGCGGGCCGGAACTAACGGGTTCAAAAAAAACATCTTGACTGCCTAGTTGCAAATTCTCACCGGCGCGCAAGCGGCTCAAAAACACCGCGGGCGGGCAAACCACCACCTGCGCCCGCCGCGCGCGACGGGCCACCGCTTTCGTCCGACTCAACAACTCCTGCGCCTCGCGCGGAGTTTCGGGATTCATCTTCCAATTCGCAACGATCAGCTTTTTATTTTTAATATTCATACCAATCAAGTAATTCAAATGAGGCCCCGGGGCCGGAAGTAAAGTTGATGTTGGCTAGCCCGCTTTCGTACTCGACTGTCGCGCCATTATCAAGCGTCAAACCGTAGGCCGTCGCTTCTTTGGCATAAGCATTATTGGAGAAACGGATTCGACCTTTGCCGGCATAATAAATTACACCCGTCGCGCCGTTATCCACCACAATCGCGTCTTCGCTCGGCGCGTCGAGCGCCGACAGCAACATTAAATAACTGTCGGGATCGCCCGAGCCATCAAGGCCGCAATTATTGGAAACCGTGATCTTACCATCGGCGAGCAAAACGCCAGAATTGCGGCTATAACCAGAATCAAGATTAAGACGGCAATTATTAGACAAATCAATATTGCCGCGCACCCACACTGTGCCTGTAAGGGTAAGGGTGGCGTTATTGTCCACCTCCAAATCGCCGGGGACATACAGAGGTCCCAAACTACCACTCGCGCCATTAGATAAGTGGTAATTGCCACCAGCGTCGCAAACAGGAGCGGCGCAGGTTCCGCCCAAAAGCGCCGCATCGCGCCAATCCTGAATCGTTCCGTCGGAAATCGGCAATTCAGCGCGTGGTGGATTATCAACTACGCAGTAACTGTTGGGGCAACTAGCGCCATGAACAACAACGCTCTCAAATTGGTTCGCTCGGGCGGTGCCAGTGTTAGCATCCCCAACTGTGACTTTTTCAATTCGGGTATTAGCCCCACCGATCCACACTTGATGAGCGAGAAAACCGGTGCCGGGCGATGACCATCTCCGGGCAGTATTGCTCCATGATTTATAAGTATTACTGCCCGACTCGCCCGTACTATTATCCTTGCGCCAATTCCAATGATTAATCGCGCTCACCGTGCTTGCGTCCAACACGATCCAATATTTGGTGCCAGCAACCAGCGTTGGTGGTGAAGCAAACGCCACATGCACCCAAGAAGGCGTGGTGCCAACTCCCGCGGCGGCGACAGACGCCGAACCGCCGCTGATGGTTCCACCCGGCGTACCACCATCAGTGGCGCTATTAGCGGCAATTTTAAGTGTGATGGTGTTGGGATTACCAACCTTGGCGAGATACACCGAAACCCGAGACAGGACGCCGCTCACCGGTGCCACAAAGGGTTGGGCCAAATCCTCTTGCGAATTAAGATTGGCGAACAGTTGATCGTTGTTGTGAGCGGCGAAATTAACGTTCGGCGGGTAATTCAAGCCGCCGGCCACCACCGCGTCACCCGAGATAAACGCCGAACCACTACTACTACCAATAATATTACCGTTGGAATAAACGTTGCCCAAAACGCGCGCGTTATTGGCGATTTGCACCCCGCCATCGCTCACCTGCACGCCGTAGAAAAATTCGGCGCTCGTCTCGTCGAGACTAAGATTGGATTCCAACTGCCGGAAGCGCGTGGCAGCCTCGCCGACCGATTGCACGGTACGAAGGTGGCCAGTTCCCTCAATCCGGATTTCCGCCTGATTTGATCCCACTGCCAGCGTATAAGCGGATAAGTAAGGCAAACCGCGCTTGATGCGAAACGAGGCATCTTCCAAACCAGATTCAGCGGCGAAAAAACTGGCTCGCGATTGATAAACCTCGCGCGCCGCCTTAAACTCGCGCACCACCGGCCAGGCCAAACCGCCGACCATTACCGTCGCCGCCATAATCACAGCCAACACTGTCGCCAAAATTACTTGGCCGCCGCGTGTTGTTAATTCGGTTTTTCGCATAGTTTGGTCAATAGGCACCGCGCAAAACCGCGGTGGCGCTATAGTTTTCGCTCTTAATTAAATCGCCCTGGTTCGCCGTGAGGGTCAATTCCAGACGAACGGCGGTCGACGCGTTGGAACTTAAGTAGTGGTAAACAACATTCGTCGCCGTCACTCGGGCGGCCGTCGTGGATGCCATAGCACCACCATCCGTCGCTAAGAAAATCGTCCCGTCTTGCCAAGTAAAATCGGCCTGGGTATGCCCGAGAGCATCGTTTAACACCAACCGCCCGGGATGACTCGCAAAAGTGCTCTGGCCAAGATCAACGCTCGCCGCCCGCCGCACCTCGCGCGCAAACGATTCGAGAGTGATCCGAGCCGAGTGGTTGAGTGCCCGGCCTAAACGATAATCAGCGAAGGTGCGAGAAAAAGAGAGAAAGAGTGTTATGGTCGCCGTGAGCAAAATCGTCGTCAGGGCGGCATAGATCAAGGCCTCAAGCAGAGTGAAGCCAGCGGCGGAGCGACGATGAATAAATTTAAACATTCTAACTGTCAAACAAGTTGGTCAAATAAAAGGACAGATTTTTGGTTCTCAACCCGCCGGTAAAATCGGACCACTCCACGGCAAGCGTAATAAACCGCGTTTCGGGATCAAGCGTCCCGCCGCTCGACACGACATCACCGTTGCCATCGCGGTAAACTTCGGCCGTTTCAAGCCAACGGGTAAAAATTGGATTAAGGGGCGTCGCGGTGGTGCTGGTGGCAAAATTGCTCCCCGACCAAGTTAGGTAATAGCGCGTCCCCGGCTGCAGATCACTCACATTGGCCCAAGCGGCGTCTCGCCACCAGCGAACAGCCTCGGCTCCCTCTTCGAGCCACCACGAGGCCCGACTCTCCTGCCAAGTAACCTGCGCCGTCCGCGTTAAACGCGCTAAAGCCGAGGCCCCGCCCACCACAAGTCCCGCGATGATCGCCGCGCCGACGACCACCTCCACCAAACCAAATCCTCGCCCGCGTGACCTCATAACCACTATTCTAAATAAGCCACCCCCCATTGTTCAACCCTGATTGTGATAAAGCGGCCGTGATTGGAGACCAGACGAAAGGTAATGGTGCCGATGGCGCTCGCCGCGCCCGTCAGCCGCGCAAATACAATCTCGCGTCCGCCGCTTGAGAGACTGGGCCCCGTCAGTTCTATTCCGTCGGGTAACAAATATTCGACGTCGTTTGCCCCTAAACCGCCATAAGTGGTGCCGGCAAATTTAATCAGCCGATCACTTTCAAACTGAACTCCGTATTGTTCGCCCACCGTGCCCGCCGAAGACAGAGTGGCCGCGCGCGCTTCCGCCAGAAAAGCCAACGCCGTTTCCGCCGCCGCCCGCAAAGATTGTTCTTCGTAAAAACGACGAAACGGAATAATCACTACCGTCGCGAGAAGCGCGACAATCGCCACCACCACGAGAAGTTCCACCGCCGTCAATCCTCGGTAACTGCTCGTCATTTAAAAACTACTGGACAACGAATAAATCGGGGAAATCATCGAAATAGCAAAAAATCCGACCGCCAAACCGACGAACACCATCAGCACCGGCTCGATCACGGTAGACAAATTTTTGGTCAACTGATTAACCTCGCCCTCGTAAAACAGAGCGCCCTTGTGGAGCAAGGTCGGCAAATCGCCCGTCTCCTCGCCAACTTCCACAAGCTCGCCCACGAGCGGCGGATAAATCCGGTTATAATCGCGAAAAATTTTTGATAATGGCTGACCTCGCGTTACTTCGAGCACCGCCTGATTGAGCGACTCTTGATAAAACGGGTTAGGCACCACTTGGCGCGTGATGTTAATCGTTTCCACCATACTCACGCCCGAAGCGAGCAAGGAAGACAGGGTGCGCATAATCACGGCCGAGTTTAGCTGGCGCGTGATGTCGCGGATCACCGGCAAACGCAACCAGGCGCTCGCCAGAAAACGCTTGCCGCGACGCGTTCGACTCAAACGCCAACCCGCGGCGAACACCAAGATTAAACTGGGGAAAAAAATTAGCGGGTAACCGGCAAGAAAATTGCTAATCGCGATCACTACTCGCGTACTCACGGGCAAATCAACCTTAAGTTCGGTGAACAAACCAGTGAGTGTCGGCACGAGGAAAATCATCATCAACACCGCGATAATGACGATGGCAATGACGATGATCAGCGGGTACAGCATCGCCCCGCGCACGCGCCGACGCAGATTGTAACTTCGCTCCATTTGCCGGCGCACAATTCCCAACGCTTCCGTCAATTTGCCCGACTCTTCGCCAGCCGCAACCATCGCCACAAACACTGCCGGAAAAGTTTCCGGAAAAGAACCGAGCGCCTGACTAAAACTCTCGCCGTTGCGAATCTTTTGGGCCAAGGTTTCGAGAATTGGCCGAAACACCTTGTTGGTGTTTTGACGCCCAATCACATCAAGCGTTCGCGCGAGCGGCAACCCAGCTTCTAGCATTGACGACAGGTTGCCAGCAAACAAAATTTTGTCTTTGAGTTTAACGCGGCCAAAGGTCAAACGAGCAACCAGTTTTTGCCAACCAACTGGTGCGGCGACGGGTTCGGCCCAAAACAGCGTCAAGCCACCGGGGCGCAACTCGCGGGCAAGCGCCAAACGATCAGCCGCTTCTCGCTCACCCTCCACCATCGCTCCGGCTTGATTTTTTGCGCGAAATTTAAATTTCATTGATTATTCTGACACCACCCGATAAACCTCCTCCAAACTGGTAATACCCTGCGCCGCTTTGTAAATTCCATCTTCGAGCATAGTAAACATTCCTTCTTGCTTGGCTTGCGCTTCGATCTTGTCATGACTCGCGCCGGCAAGAATCAGCTCGCGCACCGCGAGCGAAATTTTCATCACCTCGTGAATCCCCACCCGCCCAGCAAAACCGTCTGTTGATTCGTCGGACGGCTTGGGACGATAAAAGGGGATTTTTTCCCAGGTGGCGTCCGGCGACACCACTCGCTCTCTCCGCAAGGCCTCAAGCACGCGCCCCAGATCAACCTTCTCGCCCAATATTTTTGTTTCCGTTTTGTTTAAGAAATAACTTTCCCGCGTGGGCAACAATTTGCGCACCAAACGCTGGCTGATCACGACCCGAAGGGTAGAAACCAAAAGGAAGGCCTCCGCGCCCATATCAAGCAAACGCGGCACGGTGGCCGCCGCCGAGTTGGTGTGCAGGGTCGAGAGCACGAGGTGGCCAGTGAGGGCGGCGTTAATGGCGAGATTCGCCGTTTCTTCATCGCGGATCTCGCCCACCATAATGATGTCGGGGTCTTGACGCATCAACGATCGAAGGCCGGCGGCAAATGTCAGCCCAATATCCGGCTTAACTTGAGTTTGGTTAATCCGCTTGATCTGATACTCGATCGGGTCTTCAATCGTGGAAATGTTGACGTCGGGCTTATTCAAAATATCAAGAATGGTGTAGAGCGTGGTGGATTTGCCCGAACCGGTCGGGCCCGTCACAAGGATCATCCCGGCTTTATAATTCATCCCCTCGTGCAAGCGCTCTAAACCGCCACCGTGAAAACCGCATTGCTCCAAAGTAAACCCCTCGACCGTATCCGGCAGTAAACGCATTACCACCTTCTCGCCATAGTACGTAGGCAAAACGGAAACGCGAAACGACACCCGTTCCGGCGCCTCGATCTTGAAACGGCCATCTTGTGGCAAACGCTTCTCGTCCAGACGCAAGTTGGCCAAAATTTTAATTCGCGCCGTCAGACCGGCGGCCAATATTATCGGCAAAATCATCGCGTCGTGGAGCACGCCGTCAATGCGATAGCGCACCACCAATTCTTTTTCGTAGGGCTCAAGATGAATGTCGGACGCCTTTTGGATAATCGCGTGCGACAAAAGGGTGTCGACGATCTTAACGACGGGTACACCCTCGGCCAATTTTTTCAGTTCGCTCGGGCTGGCCTCAAGCTCCGCTCCGCCCCGCGCGGTGCTCGTCTCGATCGCTGCCGTTTCGCGCTGAATGATGTCGCCAAATTCGGCTTTCAAACTTTTCTGGTATTGGAGGAGGAGGTTGCGGATGGACTCGGTGTCCGTTAACCGCGACTGGATTTTCAAACCAACTTTTTTCTTGATAAACTCGATTGAAGCGAGATCCTCTGGATCAAGCATTGCCACCTCAAGCACCTCACCGCGGCGATTGAAAGCCACGATGTTGTGCCGACGGGCAATCGGTTCCGGAATCAAAAAAAGAACGTCGCGCGGCACCTTCAAATTCCGTAGACTGATAAAAGGGATACCGAGGAGATAGGCGTGCAGGCGCCGGAACTCGTCTTCCGAGACCTTGCCGCTGGCAAGGAGTACCTGATCGAGCGGCTGGCCGGATGATTCCGCTTTCTCGATCAGGGCCGTCAAATCCTTCTCCCCTACTAAGCCGGCATCGCGGAGAAAAACTTTTAGCCGTTCGTTGTCGGCCGTCATGGCGTGTTATAACCGGTACTCAAACAGACGCGGGTCTTGATTAAGTTTCCCAAAAGATACTCACCACCCTGATTATAGTTGGAATAAACCGATGTAAAACCGCTCGGGCAATTAGGCGGAGCGTTTTCGCTGCCACCGCACCCAAGCACACATTCAGCGGTAGTCATCACCGCCCTTACTCGCTTATCGTCGCGATAACAAACCCGCACGCTGTTGGAGAAACCGCCACTTTTTTCCGTCATTGTTGGCTGGGCGGCCGGCGGCTGGCCAGGAGTGCCGGCACAACCGGCGGCTCCATTGCTCGCATCGCACCAATAAGCCGGACAGGAAATCGGATCGCCAGCTTGGTCCTGGCGCCGCATATAAAAAACTGAGCCGCCGTAGGTGGTCTGCGGCGAGGCCGGGGGCATTTGCCAGGTCGCTCTGCCTGCATCGTCAATCGCCGTCAATCGCGCGCCAACCTGCGGTAGGGCGCCGGTAACACCTCGAATCACTATCGGCCCATCAACATTTAGACGAACATCGTAACCGGCCGTAAAGGGTGTGGAGGTGCCGATCATCATCGCTCCTTCGGCATAACCCCAAGATGGCACGGCGCCGGAACCGGCGCCGAAATCAGGTTGTACAATAAATGAGTTGGCGGTGTTGGCGGCGATCTCAGCGCGATTATTTCCCCAAGCGAACGTCCCCACCGAACCAACCCGCATTAAGCGGCCACCGGCGGCGGCGTAAGCGGTGGTCACGGTGTTATTCTGGCCGCCGAGCACGACCGAATTAATCCCGCTCGCGGTGTTTGATTGGCCGCCGAGCACGGCGGCATAATTACCGCTCGCGATATTGCTCCGTCCACCAAGCACGGCCGAGCTCGCACCACTCGCGGTGTTTGATTGGCCGCCGAGCACTACCGCCCCCGCGCCACTTGCCACGTTTGATTGGCCACCACCCACCGCGGAATAGGTCCCGAGGGCCGAGGCAATGTTCGACCGCCCACCACCAACAAACGAACGATTGCCGTTGGCCTGATTGGAACTACCACCGACCACCGACGAGTAAACGCCAACGGCGCGATTACCCTGCCCGCCACCAACAAAAGAGTTGGCGCCAGTGGCTTGATTGGAGCGACCGCCGATCACGGTGGAATAATTGGCCGTCGCTTGGTTCAAATACCCGCCGCGCAGAGAAGAATATTGGCCACCGGTTTGCCCTTGAGTGCTCAAATTAACTTGAGTGGTTGGCGAACCGGAAAGGTTATTCACGAACGCGGTCCCGCCATAACGAACGAGCGCCCCCATCACTGTCAAACCATTAACGAGGTTGGCGTTGCCCGTTCTCACTCCCACCCCACCGCCGTCGGTATTATAAATGCCGTTGTTGGCCGAGCTGTTGCTGGCTGAACTCCAAAGAGAAAAATATTTGCTCCCCCAACCAACCAAAGCACCCGCATCGGGGTCCACCCCGTTAGGAAGAACTTCGAGCGCCGTCCCGACCGGCACCGCCCCCCCGCCCGGCTCGATCCGAACATTGCCCTCGACGTCGAGTGGGTACTTGGGCGCGCCATTGGTGCTGTTAATAAAATTGTTACCAACACCTAAAACGCTCGCGTAAAAATCGAAATTGTCGGCCGTATTGGGTCGGTTGTGCAGGTTAAGCGAACTTACTCCCAGCGATCCCAACTTCAATTGGGAAATACCCGACGGCTCAATGGGAAGAAAACAGCCGGGTTGGCTCGTGGTGCAAAAAGGCGGGTAATCAAGTGGCGGAACCCAATCCGCCGCCGCTGGTTGGCCAGCAAAAAACCACGCTCCCGCTGTTATTGCCAAACCGCCAAAAACCAAAAGCCGCCGAGGCATTTTTAAGTATTTAGCTTGTAGCAATGACGCGCCTGATTAAGGCCGGTAGGCACCGCGCCACTACCAGAAGCGGGAGTCCAAACGCCGCTTGACGGCCATGCCGTCCAATCAGCGGATGGGCAACTGGGCGCCGGATTAGAGCCGTTGTTTAGACCAACCAGTGTCATCACTTGGACATTGGCGTCGGTGTGGCAAGTTACCACACGGTTGTATTGAGAACCATATTTTTCATACATCACCGCGCTTGCCATCCAACCTGACGGGCAACTAGGGATTTGATAAGCAACATCACAGCCGCCGATTAAGGGAGTGCCGGAACAGTAATTGCGAACAGTGATAATCCCTTCCCCCGGCTTAGCCCCAACCGGCGCTGTTGGCGATTCCCAATAGGCATCACCGTTGTCTGAAGCCGCCGTTAAAACATAACCGGCTGCTGGCGGTTTAGCGGTCGAGCCCCGAATCCGCACATTGCCGTTCACATCAAGCTTGGCGGTGGGCGCGGCAGTACCAATACCCACATAGCCCTCCGTCGGCCCGGCGTTGGGATGAATCACAAATGAATTCGACGTCGCCACCGTCGCCCCGCCCGCGCCGCCCCACACGAACGCTCCGGGAGCGTTGTCAACGATGTTGGCATCCTTACCGCCGACAAAACTATAGGGACTAGCCAAACCAATTCCGTTATTTTCACCGCCCGGGATTATTGAGTGAGGAGATTCAGTTTGATTGCTAAAACCGCCGCCGACGACCGAATAATCCGCCGAAGCGCTTAACACGTTGTTGCTACCACCCAATATCGAACCATAATCGCTATACACAGTGTTGGTGCCAGAGCCACCGCCAACGACGGAAAAATCGGCTCGGTTATTAACATCTTGACCGATCTTGTTGTCTAATCCACCCAGTATAACGTTGTACTGGCCAAAAGCATCAAGATTATCGCCACCGCCGAGAAAATTGTAGCCACCAACGCTACCGCTCACCGTCGGCAAAACAGCCCCACTGGCCACCCCGCCAACCACCGTGTCGTAATCACCATGAGCGCTGTTGCTCCCGCCACCAATAAAAGAGTAATTACCGGTAGCGAAATTGGACTGGCCGCCGCCCACCGTCGAGTAATCCCCGCTCGCCGTATTGTTGTCCCCGCCGCCGACTGTTGGATACAAACCGCTGGTAGAGTTGCCGGTAGTACTGTTGTTACCCAAATTAACGTGGGTCTCGATGTTGCCGGTTAAAGTGCTCGCAGTAGCGTCATACCGGACCAGCGCCCCCCTCACCGTCAAGCCGTCATTTAACGCAATATTGCCGGTGCGAACGCCAACGGCCCCGCCGGCGGTGTTGTAAATATCAATGTCGTTCGTGTCCGCCGTGGCGCGCGTCCATAGCATTTCGTCATTAATATCTTCCCAGCCGAGCGTGCCATCAGTCTCGGCCGCAACCAACACATCCCCAGCCTGCGGACTGCCAAATTTCAAACGCAAATTGCCGTCAACGTGAAGAGCAACGTTAGGATCGAGTGTCGCCGAACCGTCAAAAAACCCAGAGCCAGTGGCCAACTGCTTGGCATAAGCGGCATTAAAAACAGCCAGCACGTTGGAGATACCAAGTGAGCCCTGCTTCGTTTGGGCCGCGTTCGATATGTTGATCGGCGGATCGCAACCCTGATCGCCGTTGACGCAAGCGGTGGGCGAGCTCACCGGCCGCGCCCACGCCGCCCACCCAGTACCCACGCTGCCAAACCACAGTGCGAGAGCAAATATTAAAACGACCATTGATAATTTAAATTTCGCCGATTGTGTGTGAATCATAATTATCACTTTGATTTGATAATAATTATAACAAACGGCCACGCCTCAACCGCGGCCTAAACGGGGATAAGTTGACTAATGATATAAAAGTAATATACTGGCAACCAAGTTTTAATTAACATTCTTACTAAATTTTGTTCGTTTTATGATGGACTTGAAGGTTCTGCGCTCGTCCTTAGAGCAATTGGAAGAAGAGCGCGGACTACCGCCGGAAAAAGTGATTGGCGCCATTGAGGACGCCCTCGTGGCCGCTTATAAGAAAGATTATGGTAAAAAAAGCCAGCTGGTGCGGGCGCATTTTGATCTGGAAACAGGGGGCACTCGTTTTGAGCAAGTTAAACTGGTGGTAGACGAAACCAACGTCCAGTTTGATCAGGAAAAAAGCGAAACGGAATCGGAAGAAAACACCCTCCCTCATTTTAACGAAGAACAACACATTAAACTGGAAGACGCTCGTAAAATCAAAAACGACGTCAAGACAGGCGACGAGCTCGTTTTTCCGCTGGAAACCAAGGAAGATTACGGTCGCATTGCCGCCCAAACCGCCAAACAGGTCATCATTCAACGTCTCCGCGAGGCCGAAAAGGGATCAATCCTCAACGAATACTCCGGTCGCGAGGGAGAAATTGTTCACGGCAAAGTACAAAAAATTGAACGGGGCAACGTCTTTGTTGACCTCGGCCGAGCCACCGCCCTCTTACCCTATGAAGAGCAGATTCCCGGAGAACATTATCGCCAAGGCGAACGGGTCAAGGCCTACTTGTTTAAGGTGGAAGAAACACCGCGGGCAATCAACCTCCGCCTATCTCGCGCTCACCCTCAATTTGTAAAACAACTATTTGCCGTTGAGGCGCCGGAGGTCGCCCACGGCACAGTGGAAATCCGCGCCATCGCCCGCGAAGCCGGATCGCGCACCAAAATTGCCGTCGTCGCAACAGATAAAAACATTGATCCGGTTGGCGCCTGCGTCGGGCAACGAGGTGTGCGGGTCAATACGGTTACGAGCGAGCTCGGCGGCGAAAAGATCGATATTATTGAATGGAACGAAAACCAGTTGACTTTTATCGAGCACGCTCTGGCGCCAGCCAAAATCAGCTCCATTACACTCGACGAAGCGTCGGGTCGAGCGCGAGTGGAGGTGCCAGCCGATCAATTTTCTGTCGCGGTGGGTAAGGGCGGCCAAAACGTCCGTTTAGCGGCACGCTTAACAGGCTGGAAAATAGACATCGTCACGCCGGAAAACCCGCCTGTGGTAGAATAAAATTATGAATCTTTGGCACGACATCGCCGCCGGCACGGAAAACGAGATGAACGTCATTATCGAGATTCCCCGCGGCTCTAGCAATAAGTACGAAATTGATAAGGCCACCGGTCTCATCACGCTCGATCGGGCGGCGCACACCGCGCAGGTTTTCCCCTACGATTACGGCTTTGTGCCGCAAACCTTATGGGACGACGGCGACGCGCTCGACGTGGTGGTCCTCACCACTTATCCCTTGCTTCCCGGCATCTTGGTCAGGACGCGGCCAGTCGCTCTATTAAAAATGATTGATGGCGGAGAACCAGATGATAAAATTGTGGCGGTGCCAACAAGCGATCCGCGCTGGGACGAAGTCCGCGATCTCCCCCACCTCAATTCGCACACTCTAAAAGAGATGACCCACTTTTACAGCACCTACAAAAAACTGCAAAACAAAGAGGTGGCGGTGAGCGGCTTCGAGCCGGCGGCGGCCGCTCGCCAAGCGTTCGCGCGGGGGATAGCCAATTATCAGCAGAAATTTATAAAAAATAAGCGCATAGCAGAATAATAAAATGAAGCGAAAATTTTTAGCTCCGACTTTTATAATTTTAACCTTCGGCGTTAGCAGTTTGGTTCAAGCACAGACGACCAACACACCCGATCGCAACGCAACTCCGGAAAGCGGCTTGCGGGCTAGACCGATTTCACCCACGGCCACCAAACGGCTCGGAGAGCGGCGCGAGGCCGCCAATACGGCCCGCGGCCAACTGCGCGGTTTATGGCACGAGAGAACCGGAAATTTCTTGGAGCTGGCGGCGCGGCGCTTAAACGCCGCGCGTGAGCGTTTGACCAATCTTTTAGCACGAGCTGAAAGTCGAATCGAACAGCTGGTCACAGAACAGCCAACAACCGATCTGTCGGAGGTGAGAGACGCACTTGCTGTCGCTAAAAGCAAGTTGGCCGCCGCCAAAGAATCCCTAGACCGTTTCCAGGGCGAGAGAGAAAACCTGCAACAAACAATTGCCGACAATTTAGAAGCCAAAACTCCCCAACCCTTCGCGCCGCTTCGCGCCGCACTGGAAGACGCCAAACAGGCCTTGCAAGCGGCCCACAATGCTCTGCGCGATCTCTTAGTGGCGATTAAAACAGCAATTAATCAAAATTAAAAAAATTTTATGGATAACAACACCAATAGCCGCGGTCCCGTGATTGGCACGATTATCGTCGTCATCATTCTCGTTTTAGGCGCCATCTATTTCATCTGGAACAAAAACGCTGTCAAAGTTGATGGGGGGGCAAACGCCACACCAGCAGAAAACAGTTTGCCGGCCGATGGCACGACCTCCGTCTCACCCGCCACTTCTTCCAACCCTAACGACCTGCAAACAATCGAATCTGAATTGAACGCCACCGACCTCGGCAGTCTCGATACCGACCTAAACGATCTGGAGAGCGAGCTCGGCAAATTTTAGATCTTATTTTGCCTGCCCCCACTTTCAAAATTATTGACCGGCAAAACCGGCCCGAAGCGACGGTGGCTTTGACGGTGGAAGTTGAGAGCGGGTACTTCGACGCCAAACGACCAGCCGCCATTCAAACCCTTGCCACTAAACACAATTTCGACGGCTTCCGACCCGGGCAAGCGCCCGAAGCCGTTGTCGTGCGCGAGCTTGGCGAAGACGCGGTGTTGTGGGAAACAGCCAAAGCGACGATTGGTGCCATCTATCCGACGATCATCTCGCAAGAAAAAATTGACGCGCTGGGACGACCCGACGTGAGCATTACCAAAATCGCCCGCGGCAACCCGCTCGTCTTCACGCTAACGACGGCGATCGTGCCGCCGTTTGAGTTACCGGACTATCAAGCCATCGCTCGCAACGTCCAACCGACAACGGAAAACGGCGGGGCAGAAAAACGTCGAACAAAAATCGCGGAGGAACTCGTCGACAAGACGTCGCTTGTTTTACCGGCGATCCTCATTAACGCCGAACTCGAGCAAATGATTCGCGAGCTGGAGGCCAAGGCCGCCGCCGAAGGAAAAAAGTTGGAAGAAGAATTAAAAACCGCCGGTAAAACCATAGAGGGCTTGCGTGCCGATTGGCGCACCGTCGCCGAACAAAGGATTAAAATCAATTTAATTTTTGAAAAAATTGCCCGCGCGGAGAAGCTGGAGCCCAGCGCCGACAAAGTGGAAGCGGACGTTACCGCCATTCTCGCCGAACATCCCAAAGCCGAGCGCGCTGTCGTCCGCAGTTACGTTCGCCACGCTCTCACCAATAACCTCGTTTGGGAATTTCTCACGGGGCAGAAATAAAGAAAGTAAAAACCCACAAAGAAAAACCGCCGAGTACGTAGCGCGTCGAACCTCAAATAAAATCAGCCCCGCCACGCCTAACGGCACGTGCGGGGCTTATCTTTCGGTGAAGCGGATGATGTTAGGATGAACAAGAGAAAATCCTCGATGAAATAATATAGAAACTGTGAACGGCCCTTCACCCTGACCGTTTCTCGTTCGCCCGTTTCTAGAAACGGGCGCATCAACCTGGAACAAGGCATCTTGGAACATCCCAAGATTACGGTAGCGGAGAAACCGGGCCCGGCTAACCTCAATCACCTGACTGCGTCGGTAGAGATCGTCGTACCGGAGAAAGTACTCAATCGGAGTCAATTCTACCGGCGGATCAAATCGGTACCAACGACGTCGAGGATTGCGCACCAAAAGAGACATAAATTGTTCATGGTGCGCACGGTCCTCAGGCCGCAAACTCGCTATGAGCAAAAAGCCCATCTCGCGCCACCTCCTTTCTGAAAAAGATAGTATTTGACAGACAGGTGGTCGTCAAGTAGCATAAGCTCGTATGCTCATCCCGACGGTTATAGAAAAATCTCCATTCGGCGAACGCGCCTACGATATTTATTCCCGTTTGCTTAAAGAGCGTATCGTTTTCTTGGGCGGGCCGATTGAAGACAATCTCGCCAACATCGTCATCGCCCAATTATTATTCTTGGAATCGGAAGACGCCAAAAAAGACATCAATCTCTACATCAATTCTCCGGGTGGCTCGGTTACGTCAGGGCTCGCCATTTACGACACAATGCAGCACATCAAACCGGATATTAAGACCATTTGCGTTGGTATGGCCGCTTCGATGGGTTCGGTTTTGCTCGCCGCCGGCGCCAAAGGCAAGCGCCTAGCACTCCCCAACGCTGACGTGATGATCCACCAGGTGAGCGCTGGCTTTCAAGGCCAGGCATCAGATATCGAGCGTAACGCCAAATATATTCTGCGGCTGAAACAGCGGTTAAATGGCATTCTTGCCAAACACACCGGGCGATCCGCCGAGGAAGTAGAGAAGGACTCTGACCGCGATTACTTTATGACAGCCGACGAAGCGGTTAAATACGGCCTCATCGATTCCATCATCACCCCACAGCGCTAAACCGTGGACCTGCTCACTCTCTTGTTCGTCGGCGGCGGCGCCTTGGTTTTTGGCGCTCTGCTCGGCTATTTTCTCCGTTGGCTTATCACCCTCGGGCAAAAGGGGTCAATCGAACTGACGGTCAAACAAACAATCCTCGAGGCCAAAGATCAGGCCCAGAAAATAGTTGATCGGGCCGAAGCTCAGTCCGAAACGATTCTCAAGGAAATCAAACACAAAGAAAAAGAAACAGAGCAACTTTTGAAAAAACGCGAGGATCGTTTGTTGAAAAAAGACGAACTGCTTGACCGGCGCCAGCTTGACCTCGATCAAGAGCTGGAAAATCTTAAAAATCAACTGAAAGAAATAGAAAAGACCCGCGCGCACTTAGAAGAAAAAGAAAAGAAGCAAACCGCGGAATTAGAACGCGTCGCCCAACTCTCCACAGCCGCGGCCCGTGAGGAATTAATGCGCCGCCTGCTCACCGAGGAAGAAGAAAGTTTTGCCGAACGCCTGCGAAAATTCGAACAAAATAACCAAGAAAAACTAGAGAGCCGCGCCCGCTCGATCTTAACCGCCACCATCCAGCGTCTAGCCAGCCCGACCACCCAAGCGCTTACCGCCACCATCGTCTCTATTCCCTCCGATGATTTAAAAGGCAAAATCATCGGTAAAGAGGGTCGGAATATTCGCGCGCTCGAAAAAGAAACCGGGGTCGAGGTGGTAATTGACGACACCCCCGGTTCAATCGTTATTTCCTCTTTCGATCCCGTGCGGCGAGAAATCGCCCGCCGCGCTCTGGAGGAACTCATCGCCGACGGCCGCGTCCACCCAACAAAAATTGAAGAGACGGTTGCTCGCGTTAAGGAGGACGTTTCGCGCGTCATCAAAGAGCGCGGGGAACAAGCCGCTTATGAGGCAAGTGTTTTTAATCTGGACCCACGGATTATTATCATTCTCGGGCGCCTACATTTCCGCACGAGCTACGGCCAAAACGTTTTGCAACATTCAGTGGAGGTCGCCAATTTTGCGGGGATGCTCGCGGAGGAGTTAGGGGCGAACGCCGTTGTGGCCCGCGCCGGCGGCCTGCTCCACGACATCGGCAAAGCGGTAGATCACGAAGTGCCTGGCACCCATGTGGAAATCGGGCGACGGATCTTGAAAAAATTTGGTGTGGCGGAGGAAATCATCAAAGCGATGCAATCCCACCACGAAGAATATCCGTATGAAACGCTTGAATCCATTATTGTGCAAACCGCCGACGCGATTTCTGGCGGGCGTCCGGGCGCCCGCCGCGATTCGGCGGAAAATTATCTAAACCGGTTGAAAGAATTGGAAGGACTAGCGAGTAATTTCCCGGGAATTGAAAAGGTTTACGCGATTCAAGCCGGGCGTGAAATCCGCGTTTTCGTCGAGCCGCAAAAAGTGGGCGATCTCGAAGCCAGAAGATTAGCCCGCGAGATCGCCAAACGGATTGAGAGCGAACTCAAGTACCCGGGGGAGATTAAAGTCGTGGTAATTCGTGAATCCCGCGTTGTAGAATACGCAAAATAAAATAGAAATGGTCAATGTTGAAAAACATTGATTTGCAAACGCCCTAACGTTATAATCTAGCCAGCGTTTAATTTCGGTCGCAATTAATATTGAGAAAATTATGAATAAAGCATCAATTGTAGACGCGGTTTATGAGAAAATCGGCGGGACGAAGGTTTCCGCCGAGCAAGCGGTAGACACGGTCATTGATTCCATTGTTGCCTCATTACGCAAGGGTGAAGAGGTTTCGATTGCTGGTTTGGGCATCTTTTCCGTCAAGGATCGAGCGGCCCGCACGGCCCGCAACCCCAAAACGGGAGAGACGATTCAGGTGCCGGCCACGCGCGCGCCTAAATTCCGCGCGGCGAAAGCCCTTAAGGACGCGGTTAAGTAATAACGCCAGAAAAACTGTTTCCAAAACCACCCGCCACCGGCGGGTGGTTTTGTTTTCAGAGATAAAACTTTTTAATTAGGGGGTTGATACGAGTGAGCACTTCGTGTGGATGGGTCCCCGACCAGCGGGCGAATTCTTCAGCCCGCAACTCCGGGCCGATCAGAGTAACAGTAGACCCCACGCGCGGCCGGCGGGGCAAATCGGTGGCGTCAACCGCAATCATATCCATAGACACACGACCCACAACGCGGGCGCGACGACCGGCGACCACCACTTCGCCGCGCAAGGAAAGGGGTAAAGGAAAGCCGTGCCAATAGCCGATGGGGCAAATTACCAAAGTGGTCGGCCGATTTAAGGTTTCCAAAAATCCGTAGCCCACGGCCTCCCCCGCCGGCACAGTCTTGATCTCGCTCACAATTGTTTGCCAACTTAATACTGGCCGCAAGGGAAAAGACTGGCCAAACTTTTTCTGCCATTCGGGAGAAACCCAAGCCCCATACAAACCGAGGCCAACGCGAAACAAGTTGAAGCGCTGATCGCGATAACCCAAAGCGCCACCGGTGCTTAGGCAATGAATCAGGGCCGGCTTAATGTCAACCGCCGCCAATCGGTCGAGAAACGAGTGAAAACTGGTTAACTGCCGACGGGTCGCCGCCAGATGCTCGCCCGAATTGGAGGCGGCCAGATGAGAATAAACGCCGGCAACAAATAAGGCCGGATGGCGTTTGGGCAACAAACGCAACAATCTCCCCCACTCCCCCGCCACAAAACCTTGGCGGTGCATACCGGTATCAATTTTTAAGTGAATTGGCAGACGATGACCATTCGGTTGCCCAGCCAGAAAACGGTTGAGGGTAAGCAGAGATTCAAAAGAAGAAACGGTTAGATCAACCCCAATCTCTAAGGCCTCGGCGTAACAGGCTGGACGCGTATAGCCCAAAACCAAAATCGGAATTTTAATTCCCTCTCGCCGCAGGCGCCTGGCCTCGGTAATAGAATCGACGCCCAAATAGTCCGCCCCCAAACTTTCCATCAATTGTGAAAACTGAACCAAGCCGTGCCCATAGGCATTGGACTTAACCACCGGCATCAATTTCGCACCCGCCGGCAAATACCGCCGAAACAGCCGAAAGTTGTGCCGCACGGCCTTGGTGTCAATCGTGATCCAAGTGCGCAGAGCCTCCGTAGCTTTAGCCAATTCTGATTTTTTTATAAGCATAGATGCGGACAGCGAGAATCGGACTCGCGCTTACTGCTTGGAAGGCAGTCGTACTACCACTATACGATGTCCGCCCGAGCCAACAATCGGGACGCCGGGAATCGAACCCGGTCTACACCCACCCCATGGGCGCGTACTACCGGTATACTACGTCCCGAAAATAAGACCCCCACAACACACCACGGCGTTTCGCCGACACTAATGTGCGGGGGGCCAAGTTCTATCGAGATCGTCTTGTCAGGAAAAATCGAGTTCGGGCTGACACAGATCTCCTTCTTTCGCCTTCGTGGCAATAAAATTCCGAAAATCGCAAACATCTGTCATAAGTCGAGGATATCTTGTGTTTAGCTCGTCTCGGAAAGGGATCGAGCACGCCGCCCACATATTCTCATAAGCACTAACGAAATCTTGAGCCGCTTGGCGCAAAACGTCCAACCCCTCCCGAACACGTTCGGGATCGCCGTCCCTAATAGATTGCCTCAAATCGTCAACTGCCATAGAAGTTTTCATAAATCCTCCTAAAGCAAAAACTGCGCGCCAATCAGCCCCAATGCCAATTGACTCCACTTTTGATTATAAACAAAAGGTAGGCCGGAGCGCAAATTACCTCAAAATATCGGAGCGCCGGGATTTGAACCCGGAGTCACACGAACCCGAATCGTGCATGTTACCGTTACACTACGCTCCGCCTCAGCTAAATCAGATTACCACATCGTTTAACTTAAAAAAATAGACCCGCCGTCAGCTCGAAAGCCAACGACGGGTCCGCAGTTGGATCCGGCCCGCCAGCCGAATCCACTCCCCCCCCCCCTACCTAACGACGACGAACGTAAATCGTTCGCCGCCATACTACTTCGCGGTGGTTGGAGTAACAATGACTACCGCCGCCGCGATAAATGTAGATCTCCGGGGGCGGGACGCCGTACCAATTGGTCGTCCCGAAAATCGCCCCCATCAAACCCACCGGACGGGTCTCGGTATAAGACGACCCGTCAGGGGCGGTAACTGTCGTGGTCGCCTCCTGCGACCAAAACTTCACGCCGGAGGTTTCCTCGGTCCGTTCCCGTCCTTGGATGCGAACCTTGTCGGTTACGCGAGAAATCGCGCAACCGCAAGATCCCCCGAGCCAGAACGCGACCGTAATAATTATGGCCCAAAAAACGGACTTTCTCATCGCGCGCCCCCTTTATAGGAATAGTAGCGGGTGGTGTACGTGTACGTACATCCGTGCCAAAAATCACAATCCTCATCATACTCCGTGTAGGAGTATGACGAACCATATCCGTAACCATCATCGAAAACGATGGTCAGGCCTTCGTCGCATCCCATGCCAAAAATTGGCGCGAGGACGAGAAGACCCAAAATAGCCAAAAAACGGTTGTTTTTCACGGCAATCTCCTCCGGCCTAAGGCCGAAAAAAGGTAGGAAAATCAAGGTACTTACCAAACTCCTCTTCTATTGTAGCAAAAAGCAGTTAAAAAGTCAAGTATCGGGGCACCCGGATTCGAACCGGGAGTCGCTCGCTCCCAAAGCGAGTATGTTAGCCGTTACACTATGCCCCGCCTCCGCTCGCCGACTGACTACGGCGGGCAAGCCCGCCCACACCAGACTAGCACAAACCAAAAGTTATTGTGTTGAGGTGGTGAAGAAATCGTGGGTGTAGTTGCCCCAATAAATTACGCCATCACGATAATAGCCCTCCTTGATATCGCCGCCCGGATAAGGGCCCGGGTCGGGATTGGTTTTAATTATGGTGACTATCCCTTGACAGCAGGTAGCCTATTTGCTAGACTGTCTGTATATGAAAAAGTATACCATAAAGGACTTCAATAAGGATTACCCAGACGATAACGCCTGCTTACAAGCTATATTTACTAATCGCTACGGAAAGGGCTATAAATGCCCCGACTGTGGCAAAAAGAACAGCCATCATCTCATAGAGGGTCGTAAGCGATATGATTGTCAGTGTGGCCATTCTGTTCATCCTGTCGCTGGCACCATATTCCACAAGTCTCCTACGTCACTGCATGATTGGTTTCATGCCATCTTCTTGTTTGCCTCAAGCCGTAACGGAGTATCCGCTAAAGAAATTGAACGCCAGATCGGCGTAACTTATAAGTGTGCTTGGAGAATGGCAAAGCAGATACGATTACTCTTTGCCCAAAACGGCAATATGTTTAGTGGCACAGTTGAGATAGACGAGACGTATGTTGGAGGTAAAGGACGAAACAATAAACGTGGCCGTGGAGCGGAAAATAAAACGCCTGTCTTTGGTATCGCAAGCCGTACTGGAAAAGTTAAAGCATCAGTTGTGCCAAACGTAAAAACATTGACGATACAGCCGATCATAAACTCATCCGTACGAAAAGGTAGCAATGTTATGACAGACGAGTTTAACATTTACAATCAAATCGCCCGACAGGGGTACAATCACCAGTACATAAAACACGCTGTCAAAGAGTACGTCCGTGGCAAAATCCACACCAACACGATTGAAAGTTTTTGGAGCTTGCTTAAGCGTTCTTTGGACGGGACACACCGCGTTGTTTCGCCGAAGTATTTGCAGTCTTACGTTGATGAGTTTGTGTATCGCTGGAATCAGCGTCATGGGGACGCTTCGCTTTTCGAGGCCATGCTTGGACAGGTTGTGAAGCGAGCCTAATTAGTTTTTGGAATTTCTTTTTGTTCATTTTATCGTTTCAGGACGGCGGACAATTCCGCCACGACCTCTTCGTACTTAATTGGCGGATTGATGTCAGGAATCTCCATCTCCTCGATGCGAGGAGGGGTAACTTTTCTGCCTCCATAACTGAAACGCCACTTGCTTAATCGAAGAACGGCGGCTATGAAATACAGCTCGGTCAAGTCCATTTTTTCTTTCGGTGTGAGTATCAGGCAATTATCATCAACACAACAATCAAACTCCTGCACTGTAGCCTCGCCGACGCTTCCCGTACTCTGTATCGTTATGAACGGAGCCTTATATCTCACGGGCACATCGAAAAATCCGTAGCATCCGTTATCGGTTGATTGAGAGGAGATCATGATAGTCTTGCCCTTTTTAAGGCCCTCCTTTGAGTGATACTCCCTCTGTCCGTATTCTATTGTGAATATGTCTTTGAGTTTCATTTCTCGTATAATAGATCGCTGTACTTAATTTTGAACGAGGCGACCTCCTTGACCAAATACTTTATCTCTTTCTTCACAGCATCGGCTGTCATGTCATTGTCATCCAAATAGACTTCGGGCACCAATTCAAGGCGCGGGTCAGTCCAGTTGATTGGCGATTCCTTTATGAGCTTCGGCCTGCTTTCTAGTTTGATTTCAGGGTTCGAGACAAATGATCGGACATTCTCTTTTGATTCAGAGAGAAAGTTTGTAACCGGCCTATCAGGTACCAGTCTTTTGCCTTTTTTCTTCACATAGCCGTCCGTAATGGCCCTAACCCACAAGACATTTTGCCCTTTCGGGTGCGGTATGCCTTTCTTGACGAAGATGCCAACTGTAAAGACACCGACCGGATAGAAAAGGTCTTCGGGGAAAGTTACTACAGAAAGCAGGGTGTTGTTCTGTACGAGCGTCTTTCTCCATTCATCGTAGCCCGACGATTTCGACATGGCTGAATAAGGCAACACGCAGAAAAGCGTACCGCCATCCTGCATCTGCTTTAAGGCATAATCAATAAACCTGTATTCCTTTTCATCACTGCTTTTGAGCGCAAAGGGAGGATTCATAAGTACCTTGGTTATTGCCTGCTCGTCTTTCTTATACTCGCTTACATACTTCGCAGTGTCCCCACTCGCGATCAGGTTCTTTTGGAAGCAATTACCCTCGATGATGTTGTTCTTGCCGTCGCCTCTGAATATCATATTGACGATTGCCAAAGCAACGACTGGAGGCTCTTGGTCTATACCGAATATGTTTTTTTGCTTGAACTTGTCTATTTGCTTTTCGCTGGCCTTTTTCTTCACATAGTCGAACGCGGCGACGAGGAATCCTCCCGTGCCGCAAGTAGGGTCGAAGATAATATCGTTCGGCCCCACATCCAAAATCTCGACAGCGTATTGAGTGATATGCCGAGGTGTAAGGACGATACCGATCTCTTTTGCTCCGTTGCCGTATTTCAAAAACACCTCGTAGAACTTGCCGAGCACGTCGGTGCCAGAGTTCATCGCGGATCGGATATTGAGGATATTCAATTCTTGGATGGTATCAACGAGTGCCTTCTTGAACTTCACATGATTATCTGTTGATGGTGGAAGCTCAATCATTATTTGGCTGGCAAAATCCCTTTTTCCTTCCTTCTGTAGGACACTCTCGACACGAGAGTTTATATCCTTCATCAGAGTAACGGGAGCCGCTTCTATATTCGGGGGCGTCTCGTCTATAAGGGAAAGGAGAATCGCCGCCATTACTCGTGCGCGGTAGTTTTTGTTTATGGCTCCGAGATGAAGAATCTCGTTTATCTTTTCCGCCTTTTCTAAGAACAGATTTTCGTCAATGATTATATCCTTGATCTCAGCGGAGTTTTGACCAAGTATCGTCTTCACTTCTTCGGGCGACAAAAGAGCCGACGCCTTCTTTCCGTTGATAGTTACAGGCTTCCATTTAACCCCATCAAAGTATTCATTCTCAACGAAATAACTGTCAGTCCTATTGCCAGCGACGCCAGAGATTAGAACAGCTTTTATCGTAGAGCTTTGGTTTATCTTTTCCGCATAGTCCTTTTTCGCTTCTTCAAGGGCCTGCTGTAGTTGTTTGTGCTCTTTCTTCGATTCGATGACCCAGAACTTAGTCTCGGACAATTTCACTATATTTTCAGGAGTGAGCCTGTCAAGGCGTTTTTTTATTTCAGGATGGTCTTGGCATTCCGTTTGGGTGTAAACTTGTCCATTCGGATTTCGAGCAGGATTTTTTACATTCCATCCAAGGCTTTCAAGCGTTTCTTTTATAAAAATGTATGCATCTACTTCGCTGTTTCTTGATCGAGGCATACTACAATTCTAGCAAACCAAGACGATTTGACTAGTCCTGAAAAATGGCTAGAAATATAGTTTTTGAAAATCTTATCCACAGTTGGAAGTGTATTTTTACGAAAATCATCTCTCAATCCTAGTTCACAGCGTACCTGCTGTCAAGGGATAGTCACCTTAATTATTGTCTCCTGAATATAAGGATTGTAAGGATCGGCCAAGACGAATACGCCGTAGTAGCTACGATTACCAACATAAGCGTTGGGGTCATAGCTGTATTTAGCGCGGGTTTGAGGATTAGTGGGATTAATCCAAATATCAAACCCGCCGCCGCCATTGGCGGCATAGATCCGACCGTGTTCGGCGGCCAAAGACCAGGCCACACGGGGAGAGGTGCTGAAAGTGAAGAGACGTTCGAGATTAGAGGGGTCGGAAATATCAATCGCGACGATTTCTTGAGGGTTAAGACGCTGAACCCAGGCCAGATTGCCGTCAATGGCGGCGGTTCGGGCTTCTTTCGGGGAACCATCAAGCGGCAACACACCAAGCGCCCGCACCCCCTCCCCCACCCAGATCCGTTTGGTGGCTTCTTGTGATTGGGAAGCATCTTGATTGTAGACTGTCAGTTTGATGTTGAGAGACTGGGGGCCGGTGTATTGTTTGATTTAGCACAACTCTAGGTCTTCGAGGTGGTCTATTTTCAATAGTTTCAATCCCCGATCTAGATAAACAGCGGCGACATCGAACCGCCAATCGGCTTCGTCTGGGATATTTTTATCAAAAAGATAAGTCTGAATTACCCGCGACAGGCGTTTCAGTTTCCAAGGATGGATGTTGTCTTCCGGCTCGTAATTATCTGTTTCGCGTGAAACTTGCTCCAAATTATCTCGCACAACAGTTTTGACTTCTACAAAAACCAGCATCCCTTCTCCCCCGTTTTCACGAGCTATTACGTCTATTTCTCCCCACGACCGGCGGTAATTACGATCGATAATCGTCCAGTTTTTGTTTTTCAAAAAACGGCAAACGGCTTCTTCCCCGATCCGACCAGCGATTTGCTTTTCAGTCTCGGGCATATGTTACACGTGAAAATCTAGGACAACCGTTTCGTAAGAAACATAGGGACAAACATCTCAAAGACCGATAAAATAAAGGAAGCTGGTCGTCTTTTATCCACCATGTCCCCAAGATTATCCACAAAACAAGGGTTTTTTAAGGACGGTGCGGCCAGGGAGAATCGAACTCCCGTCTCATCCTTGGCAAGGACGTGTTCTACCACTAAACCATGGCCGCTTATATTCATTGTGCCCCCGGAGGGATTCGAACCCCCAACAACGGTTCCGAAGACCGTCGTGATATCCATTTCACCACAGGGGCAACCACCGAAAGCCAAACTTACAAACAACTGGCAAGAGTATAACAAAAAGACTACAATTGGCAAAAATGGGCAAAAATCTTGGAAAAATAAGGTCAGAAGGTCTACCAATTCAGGTTTCACGAGTAACCAAAACCTTGGAACAAGCCGGTTTTCAAGCCGAACTCGTCGGGGGTTGCGTCCGCGACCTGCTTCTAGGTAAAAGCCCGAAAGACTGGGATGTGGCCACCGATGCCATACCGGAACAAATCACGACCCTTTTTCCCAAAACAATTTATGAAAACGCGTTTGGAACAGTAACGGTAATTGACGAAAGCACAACAGACCAAAGTTTGCGCAATATTGAAATAACTCCGTTTCGTCTGGAAGCGAAGTATTCCGACAAAAGGCACCCCGACAGCGTAAAATTCGGCGCCAATCTATTGGACGATCTGGCGCGGCGCGACTTTACTATTAACGCGATGTCTTTTAATGTCTCTAAACAGAAATTGACCGATCCGCATAAAGGACAGGAAGATTTGGGCCGGGGCATAATTCGAGCGGTAGGTAATCAGGAAGAGCGTTTTGAAGAGGATCCTTTGCGTATTATGCGCGGAATACGCTTAATGGTTGAACTGGGTTTCACGTTAAACAACGAAACGATGCAGGCCATGGCGATCAAATCGCCCTTATTAGGTAATCTCGCTAAAGAGCGGGTAACCGAGGAATTTAAACGGATAATAATGTCGCCTCAACCAATGGTTGGCATAATTTTTCTTCAAAAAATAGGCGCTTTTTCGATCATCGCTCCGGAACTGGAAAAGGGAATCGGCTTAGAGCAAAACGGCGACCATAAGTATGATGTCTGGGAACACACCTTGCGCGCTCTACAGCACTCGGCTGACAAAAATTTTCCGTTTCACGTGAGACTGGCCGTACTTTTTCATGATATTGGTAAGCCCTCAACCAGACGCTGGAGCGAAGACAAAAAAGATTGGACATTCTACGGGCATGATGTGGTGGGTGAAAAAATTGCCTCCCAGATTATGCGTACCAACCTGCGCTTAGCCAAAAAAACAGAAGAGGTTGTTAAGAAACTGGTTCGTTATCATATGTTTTTCACCGATATCGATCGAATAACCCTTTCGGCTGTAAGACGAATAGTAAGAAATGTCGGGCCAGAAAACGTTTGGGATTTGATGAAAGTTCGAAACTGCGATCGGATCGGTATGGGTCGGCCAAAAGAAAATCCTTACCGCTTAAGAAAATACGAATCAATGATCGAAGAAGCAATGAGGTCTCCCACATCCGTGGCGATGCTCAAAATAAGCGGAGAAGATGTTTTACGTGAAACCGGACTAAAACCTGGGCCTAAAATAGGTCAAATTCTCCACGCCTTACTGGAGGAGGCGCTTGATTATCCAGAAATTAACACCAACGAACAATTAACAAAAAAAGCCAAAGAAATGGCTAATTTGTCAGACGAAGCTCTAGAAAAATTAGGCAAAAAAGGCAGAGAGCGTAAAGAAGAGCGAGAAAACAACGAGTTAAAAGAAATACGCGACAAATACGGAGTAAAATAAACCACCCGTGACGGTTGGGTGGTTATAGCTGCCGAAGAAGCGTTTTATGAGACAACCAGTGGCACATCAGCAGCTGGTTAAAGGCCAAATCATATCTGTCCTATAAGATAATCAAAGACGACCTATAAGACAATATCAGTTATCCACAGGTGGCCGTCGATGAAACCGAGAATGGACCTTTTTCAACTGTTTGTCTGTCAGGTGAGTGTAAATCTGGGTGGTGGCAATGTTGGCATGACCCAAGAGCATCTGGACAGAGCGCAAATCGGCGCCGTTGCGTAGCAGGTCGGTGGCAAAACTATGCCGGATGACATGCGGCGTTACTTTGCGGCTAATGCCGGCCTTAACGGAATAATGTCGGACCAGCCGTTCAATGCTTCTCGGGGTCAGGCGTTCACCACCGCGGTGAAAATTGGGGAAAAGCGCCTCTCCTGGCAAATCAAGTTTTTCCAGATAATTTTTAAGCGCCCGCTTGGCGGCGGGGGACACAAAAACAACCCGAACCTTCGACCCCTTGCCCCGAATAGAAAACTCGTCCTGTTTTAGATCTATCGTGTCGCGGTTAAGACCGCACAGCTCGGAAACCCGCAAACCGGTAGAAAATAAAAGCTCTAAAATCGCCCGATCGCGTCGGCCGGATGGAGTGGAAACGTCAGGCGCCTCAAGCAGACGCAGGAGCTCGGCCGGTGATATAAGATCGAGATCGCGCGCGCCGGTTTTTGCTAGATCAATCTCGGTAGGGGAAAGGGAGTCAACTCCGCGCCGCGCTAAAAATTTGAGAAATGAGCGTAGGGCAATTAGATGGTAATTTTGGGTATTTTTCTTAAGCGTCTGGTGGGCGCCCGGGGCCGATTGACGATTCAACCAGAGACGATAACGGCGCACAAGTTCCGCCGTGATCTCCGCAGGCCTTTTAATTTTGGCAAATTCAAAAAACCGGCTTAAATAGCGGTCATAATTGGCCGTCGTTTGCAAACTCCGACCACGTTCAATCTCCAAATACTCGAGAAATTCAGTTTTCCATTTCGTCAGGTCCATTAGATCATTATATTGCAAATTTGATCGGGATGTGCTAGGATGAGCAAGGTTAACGTTTTTATAAGCAAATACCGTCTTTTATGATTTCCAAAAAGAAAAAGCAGGGCTTGATAAAAAAGCATCGCCTGCATGAGTCCGATACCGGCTCCTCCGCTATTCAAGTGGCGGTTTTGGGCGAGCGAATCAAAGAATTGACGACGCACTTGAAAACGCATCGCCAAGATGATCACTCGCGCCGCGGCCTCCTCAAAATGGTGGCTGATCGCCGCTCGCATCTCAAATATATTGAAAAACAGAAAAAGACGGGGGCCAAATAATCTTTTTTATGCCAATCATTAAACATCCGAGCCAGCGGGTCGGCGTTTTTATTGACACCCAAAATCTTTATCATTGCGCCAAAAACCTTTACCAAGCCCGCGTCAACTTCGGCGCGATTGTTAAAGAAGTCGTCGGCGGGCGACAGTTGGTGCGCGCTATGGCTTATATGGTTACGACCGAATCGGGAGAAGAGAAAAATTTTCTTGACGCCCTCGGCAAGATCGGGATTGAAATCAAAACCAAAGATTTGCAAATTTACCCGGGGGGGATGAAAAAAGCCGACTGGGACGTTGGTTTGGCGGTAGACGCGATCAAGCTTTCGAGCCAGCTCGACACAATTATTATTCTTTCCGGCGACGGCGACTTCGTTCCCCTAGTGGAATATTTAAAGTGGCACGGGCGACAGGTAGAAGTGGCCGCTTTCGGCAAGAGCACTTCTGGCCGCCTCAAAGAGGCGGCCGACGATTTTTTCGATCTCGGTCATCAGCCGCGTAAATTCCTCTTGCGCCGGCGCGCCACCAACGGCCAAAATCACGCCGAAAACGGCCAAGTTATCAACAACGGCAAAACTTCTTAAAGCGTTAACCCGGTATAATGGCCGGGTATGGATGAGATTAATAATGTCGCTGATGTTAAAACGGACGTCCGCACACCGCGCGCGGCTTGGATCGCGCTCGCGCTGGCCGGCGTCCTAGTAATTATTGGTGTCGTTTCCTATTATCTCGCCACAAGCGGGAATGAAAATAACGAGGGAACGCCTGTTACAGGGTACGGAGCCAACTTAACGCCCGCCGAGCAGGCGCGAATTCTGGAAAACTTGGAAGGGCAAAGCGGCGCGAGTGACGAACTCACGCCCGCCGAGCAGGCGCGCGTGCTCGACAACCTCGAAAGCGGCGAGACGGAAACCAAACTTACTCCGGCCGAACGCGGACGGGTGTTGGAAACACTTTAAAAATTAACAATTAAAAATAATTTCCTAAATAACATGATCGAGTTTAAAAAAATTTCTCGCGCGGCGTTAATCCTTGTTCTGGCCGGTTTGGCGTTAATTGCCACCGTCCCCGTCTGGGCCCAGACTACCGGTTGGGTTGATCCGCCCAATAACCCTCCATCGTGCACGGACCCCAATATCCCGGGTTGCAACCCGCCGATCAATACGGCCGATAATACACAAGTCAAAAAGGGTTCATTGCAAGTTAATAATAGTCTTTACGGTGGTTTTCTCTTGGGGCAGTTGGGCAAGATAACTCAATCTGACTATGTCCTGCCCGCAAATTTGCACTTTGGTGTTAATGGCAACATTGGGGCCAACAAGTACTGCGATTTAACCGGCACCGTTTGCAAGTCAATTTCCGAGCTGGGGGGTGGGAGTGGGAGCTGGACAGTAACGCCGTCTGGCAACAATCAATACTCTTCTCTACCAGGAACTGTTGCCATAGGACTTTACGGAAATTCGGTGGATAATCCCAATTTTACTAATCGCTCAAAATTAGTTGTTCAAACTTCAACCGATGACAAGGTCGCCTATTTCGAAAATTCTGGCGCGGCCCCGTCAGGAACAACTCGAGATGGGTTGGTGGTAAAAACTTTGTCCAATGGAAACAATACCAAAATACTTGATCTAAGAAGCGGCAACATCTCATCGGTTGCAAGTAAATTTAGTGTTCTTGGCGATGGCAAGGTGTGCATCGGCGACCCGACGGTGGCCGATAATTGTCGTAGCGGGTGGCTTAAAATAAATTCTCAATGCTTTACAGCTGATCCAAACACAACAAAAATGGTTTGGGACGCAGCCGGCAATCAAATCTCTTGTATTGATGAGATGATCGGCGGGGGTAGCGGTGTGGCTGGAGTATCAAGCTTGACCGCCGGCACCGGAATAAGCACTTCGGCAGCAACGGGCGCGGTAACGGTAAGCATGGATATTAACAAATTAACCCAAGGCGGTACCCCCCCGCAGTCCGGACAGATCGCGGTCTACGATCCTGCCCTAGGAATTAGAAAATACCCGGTTAGTAGTTTTGGTGGCTCCGGTGGCTCCGGCGGCGACAATTTGGGGAATCATACGGCGACGCTAGACTTAAACATGCAAAACAAGGCCATCAGCTTCGGTAACCTACGCGGTGAATCGGGACACGTTGGTTCTATTATTGCCGCTCTTCCTGGTGGCGGACAAGGTTTAACCTTTTTATCAACCGGCAACCTGGCTTTTTATGCCAACAGCTCCTTGGGAGAAAACGGGCAAGCCTTAGTTAGTAACGGCGTCACTACCAACTGGGGAGCGGTTAAAAATAACGGTTTAAATCTAACCACCACCAAATACTCGGCCTCAGCCAGCGGAGTAAGTTCTGACACGGAAACGATGGGCAACTATAACTTTTGTGGCTTAAGTCGGGTGGATCGTGCCAGCGGCGCGGTTGTGGGTGAGCCGTATGGTGAGTGCAAAATTGACCGCACCGGCGGCAACGCCGGCAACTGGGTTCTCGTCGCCACTTCACGTGACTCGGCTAGCGGCATCACTTGCGAAGCTTACTGCTTCTAACTTACAACCAATCGTTCTCGCCAACCCCCCGGCCCTTTGGCCGGGGGGTTTTACTATGGGCATCTAAAACTTTTTCTTTTATAATTACCGGCAATGGAACACGAACAACTAGAAGCCAAAGAGGTTGTGCCATCAATTGAAGAAAAATTGGAGACGGCGCGGCGCGCGCTCGAGGGCGAAGAACATGCGCGCAAACGGCTAGCGGACGAAGAGAAGGCGAAAAAACGCTCACAATTGGAGGCATTAAATAAGCGTCTGGCTGATTTAGAAAAACAAAAAGAAACGTTGGAGCTGGCGTGGGTTGATCTCGACGAAAAACGCCGCGTGGCCCGGCAAAAACTAGAACCGATTCTCGCTAAGGAAAAAGAGACGGAAGAACTGGAAGCCAAAAGCGAACTGACGGAGAGCAAAACGATTTCTCCGCCAGAAAAACAAAAAATTGAAGCGGAGCGTTGGGTAACGCAAACTAAGCGGCACGGCCTTGAGCAGGAAAAATGGGTGATTCAAGAAGAATTGTGGAAACTAGAACAAAAAATTGAAGAAACTACCAAACAATATCGCGCGCTGTTAAGCGAAGAAGACAAAACCCGCACCGAACTGGCCGATCTCAGTGGGGAATAGTCTATGATGGAAAAGGATCTCGACGCCCGACGGGAAGAGGCCAGACAGGCGATGGAAACATCGGAGCACAAGGCGGCGCGCGAAGCCGCGCGCGCCCGCCTCGCCACTCGCCGGCAGGAAGCGAGGCGGGCAATGGAGGACGAACGGCGACGGGCGGCGCGCCTAGCGGCTGAAAAGGCCGAGCGGGCTGTGGCCGAACAACGTGCCGCGGCGGCGGCGCAGGCGGCAGCAAACGAAGAGGAAACGGCGCGCCGAGCCGCCGCGGCGGTAGCGGCGGCGGCGATGGCCGAAACTAAGGAAGCGGCACGCCTAAAACAAGCGGAAAACACCGGCAATTTGATAGAACGTTTGCGCCAAATGCCGGAAATCAATTTAGAGCCAGTGCGCACTCTTAAGCGTGATATGGAATCGACGGTGGAAAAAAAAGAAACCTCGCTCGCGAGCATCGCGATCGCCGAACAGGCCCGGCGAATCCAAACAACCAAAACCATCACTAAAATCGTCGCCCCCGCGCCAAAAGTCTGGCGCCGCCGTGCCGCCCAAATCATTTTTATTCTCCTCGCCACAGGAGCGGGCGTGGCGCTCTACTGGTACCGCGACGTTTGGCCTAATACCGTCATCAAACTAATTTCCGCGACTCCTAATCCGTTTGCCGGCCTTGGTTCTACCACTAGACAATCCGGCAATAAATTCGTGCGCACCGATGAAACCCTGGTGATCAATTTAAACGACACGCCAACAGCTGATCTGGCACAAGCAATTGCGAAAAGCCGAAGCGCGGCGAGCACCGCGCCACACGGTTTGACCGCGATCGAGATTGTGTCCACCGCGCCAGTAACTCCGAGATTTCTGCACCAAAGACTGGGTTGGAAAACGCCTGAAGATCTGCTCACCAACCTAGAACCGGATTGGCAAACGGGTTGGTATCAACCGTCGGCGGCCAGCGAGCCGCCGACGGGCTGGTTAATCCTCCGATCCAAACAGTTTGAGCGCGCGCTCGCCGGTCTCCGCGCTTGGGAGTCAAATCTGCCAGACGATCTCCTCCGTAGCTGGCGGATCGACACTGGACCATTGCCAACTCCCGATTTTCGCAACCAGCTCAAAAACAATCTGGAAATCCGCGAAGCGTTGATTGGTGGCGTTCCACGTCTCGTCTACGGCTTTGTCAATGAAGAAATTGTAGTGATTGCCGAAACCGCGGAGGCCTTAACGGAAATCACTCGGCGCATCCTAGAGCCACTGGCAGAAAATTAAGAGTCTGATAAGATGGCAACATGAACAACTCGTTAAATATCGAATCATTGCGGGTTCGACTGGAACAAGAACGAGCGGAATTGTTAAAACAACTTTCCAGCATTGCCCAGCAAGATCCGCACAATCCGGATAACTGGCAAGCCATCCCACCCAAAGAAGGCGGGGATGATTTTCGCGACGAAGTCGCCGATCGTCTGGAAGAACAAGACGCTCGCGAGGGTTTGACCACTCCGCTCGAAACCCGCCTGCGCGAGGTAAACGAAGCCCTAGCGCGCATAACTAACGGAACTTATGGCGTTTGTGAAATTGGTGGTGAGGAAATCAGCCGCGAACGCCTCGAGGCCAATCCGGCCGCTCGCACCTGCCGTCGGCATATGGAAAACGACGCGGGCGAGGACAATGCTCGCCCGCGTTAAAGCCGCGCAAGTTGTTGGCCTCGCGGTCGAGCCCGTCGAGGTGGAGGTAGATATTTCCCGCGGCCTACAATCTTTCACTATCGTTGGCTTACCCGACAAGTCGGTGGAGGAGGCACGCGACCGGATTACCGCCGCTATAAAAAATTCAGGTTTTCCCTCTCCCAAAAAAGGCAACAAAAAAATAATCGTCTCCCTCGCACCGGCGGATTTACGCAAAGAGGGGGCGATTTTTGATTTGGCGATTGCGATGAGCTATTTGCTCGCCACCGGCCTCGTTCAGTTTGCCACGCCAGACAAGACTTTTTTGGGAGAACTGGCGCTAGACGGACGCTTGCGGCCAATAAAAGGCGCGCTACTGATTGCTCAAACCTTAAAAAAAATAGGGTGTAGAGAGCTGTATTTGCCGTCGGAAAATGCGGCCGAGGCCGCGTTAACAACCGGGCTGGAAATTTTCCCGATAAACAATTTGAAAGAATTAGCGGGGCATCTCTCGCCGCCGACTGACACCAACACCGGTAGAGAAGAGGTAAGGACGGCAAGCAAACTAAACGTCCAAGCGCCGACCAAGATTATATTCCAACCGCATCCGGCCGGAGTGGATTTAGCCGAAATACGCGGGCAGGAAACAGCCAAACGCGGCCTGCTCGTCGCCGCCGCCGGCGGGCATAATCTCGCGATGCAGGGTCCACCCGGCACCGGCAAAACCCTGCTTGCCAAAGCGCTTACCGGCATCCTGCCCGCCCTTGATGCCGAAGAGGTCTTGGAGGTAACCGGCATTCATTCAGCGGCGGGCACGTTAACAGACAGTCTCGTCACCGCCCCGCCCTTCCGCGCGCCACACCACACCGCCTCCTACGTTTCACTCGTTGGCGGCGGAGCTAATCCACGCCCGGGAGAAATTACGCTCGCGCATCGCGGCGTCCTTTTTTTGGACGAATTCCCAGAGTTCGACAAGCGGGTGATCGAGGCCCTGCGCCAACCGCTTGAAGATCGCGTCATCCACATCAGCCGCGCCCGGGGCGCGGCCCGCTTTCCGGCAAGTTTCATCCTCATCGCCACGATGAATCCCTGCCCCTGTGGCCACTTCGGCACCCGGGGTCGGGAATGCCTTTGTTCGCCCGCGGCTCTCGCGCGTTACCGACGCAAACTCTCCGGCCCGATCATTGACCGGCTCGATCTCTGGCTCGACGTGCCGCAAATTGACCCGAGCAAACTCTCCGGCCTACCGACAGGGGAGAGCTCGGCCGCCGTCCGAGCCAAAATCGCAACCGCTCGAGCTCGGCAAAAACAGCGCTTCCGCCAAGCCGGTCTCACCATCAACACTAATAGCGAGATGGGCTTGAAGGAGTTGCGCCGCTTCGCGGCGCTCGATGGGCCGAGCACGGAACTCCTAAATCAATCAGCGCGCAAACTGGATCTCTCGGCCCGCGCCTATCATCGGGTAATCAAACTGGCGCGAACCATCGCCGACCTCGAAGGCGCCGAGCAAATTGCCGCGCCCCATCTCCTCGAGGCCATACAATATCGCCCACGGGTGATGCAGTAGCCATTGCAATAATTTAAAATATGTGATAACGTGCGAGAGGGGTGTGTTAGTCCTTTTCCAAAGAAAGAGAGGGTTTAGACGTGAACAACAAAACGAAGGAGTTGGGTTTTTGGTTGTGGTTATTCACTTGGGGAACGGCGGGTACCGCCATCGGTCAGTACCTACTTTCCACCTGGTTCTGCTGGGTGGGAACAGCCGTGGCGATGACCGGCGCTTATCTCGTTTACGACAAACAAGCAGTAGTGAGGGCTGTTAAACGAGCCGGACAACAGACGTTTCAGCGTAGTGCCGTTACGCAAAGTATCGCGGCGGTATCGCAGGATGTTCTTGCATGGTTGGTTATCGCCCTGGCCGTTTTTGCTTTTGGAGCAATACCAACCCTGTTACTTGGCAGTATTCTGTGTTGGTGGGTGCCAACAGATCACTGGTTTGTAATAAGCAACGAACCAGTTGGCACCGCGGCGATTTTAGTTGTTTTTTGTGTGTATAATTTGATCATAGGTATGGAACTAGACAGACAATATGATGTTTTTGGTCGTGATAACTGGCTGAAAGCCCAAATCGTAATGGTGGCGCTCATCCCCGTTTGCTTGTTTTGGATGCCGTGGGTAATGCTGATCATGGCCGTTGCCCTAGGGCTTATCATCATCGCCGTCGGTTGTTGGCTCGGCGTGATGTTGAAACGAGTCGTGTGGCTTACCATTAAGGCCATTCATTCCGATGCGCGTTGGCTTTACGCTTTATCGGCCGGAGTCGGCGCCACAGCTGGTTATCTGCTTACCAGAAACCCGGTAATGGCGCCCGGCGGCGGACTCATCGCTCTGTTTTGCGGAGCCCTCGAGTTCAAGCTCGCCCGCCACTTGATACCACAAGTAGAAACGGTTAAGTTCTTCGGCTGGCGAGTGTGGTAATCGTTTCTCTGTCTTTCCTTGCTTGATTCAAAACAGCGCCCACTCGTTCCGAGCCGGCGCTGTTATTTTTTTGATTAAAAAGCTTGGGCTAAAACGGATTCTTGGCCCCACGGATTTCGAAATGGACGTGGGGACCGGTGGATTTGCCGGTCGAACCGATGTACCCGATCACATCACCTTGCGCCACCCGCTCGCCGGTCGTTACAAGATTTTTCTGGTTGTGAGCGTAGAGTGTTTGTGTGCCGTTGTTGTGACGGATCACGATGTAATTGCCGTAGCCGCCGTTCCAACCGCCAGTTTTGCTGACGATGACCGTGCCGGCGGCGGCGGCGTAGATCGGCGAACCGGCGGCCGTGGCCAAATCTACTCCATTGTAACCGTGAATCCCTTGCGTCCGCACACCGCCATCAATCGGACGGAGGTAATAACCGGCGTACTCAGGGCCGCTACCTGCCGGCACCCCCTTACTCCCCGCGCTCGGCGCCGGTGTGGCCATCACACCGTCGGGAATCGTCACCACCGCGCCTAAAGCAAGCGGGGCATCGGGGTCCAGCCCGTTCCACTTAACCAGATCGTCCAAATCGCCTTCGTATTTTTTGGCGATACCGGCTAGCGTATCGCCCTTGACCACCGTATGTTGAACGCCCGAGATCGGTAAAATAACGAGCACCTGCCCGGGCGCAATCAGTTCTCCGGCGCGGTCTAGGTCGTTGGCCCAAATGATGGTGTTTGCCGACACGGAAAACATTTCAGCAATTTGCGAGAGGGAGTCGCCCGGGCGCACAACATACAAACTAACCTGACCACTCGTGCCACTGGTCGAGAGGGGACGGTTCGGCGCCGTCACCTCGGCCGCGAGAACGCTGTCATCAATAATCAGTGTTTCACCTCCGCCCCGCGCCAGAAGGTAATAGGAGGGCAACCCATCGGGCAAAGAGATGGTTTGAGAATTGCCAACCCGACCAACCGCCGCCGGAGCAGACAGGGCAAAATGAGGACGAATGGTCGCCGCCAGCACGGACAGGGCAAACAGGCCAGAAATTAATTGTAAGTTAGGTAAAATAAGCCTAAATTAGGAACAAAAACAGGGGATAGGGATCATCCTAGCCGAAAAAGAGGACTCGGTCAAAGCCGACAATCGGACGCTGGGGATAAGCCAATAGGCCGCCAATTTGCTATAACAAGCCAATATGACAGCCCTCAATCCCGCACAAAGGAGCGCAAGTGAGCACCGCGACGGCCCCCTCCTCGTGGTCGCTGGCGCTGGCGCTGGCAAAACGCGGGTAATCGTCCACCGGATCGCCAATCTGATCGCCGGTGGCGTTCCGGCCGAGCGCATCCTCGCCGTTACTTTCACCAACAAAGCAGCGCGGGAACTCGCCAATCGCGTTAAGGCTCTTGGTCGCCAGAGCGGTGAGGGCGGCGGGCCAACGATAGCGACATTCCACGCGCTCGGAGCAAAAATCTTGCGTCTCCACGGCGGTTTGATCGGTCTGAAACGTCATTTTACAATCCTCGATCGGGACGAATCGGAGGCACTGGTTGGCCAAGCCCTGCAAAATCTCGGTTTTGATCGTAAGCTTTTCCCTAAAGGAAAAATCCAACGGCTCATCTCGCGGGAAAAAAACCGCGGACAAAGCAACCCGCAATCGTGGGAGAATAAGAGATTGTCGCCAATTTGGCAAAGATACGAGGAAATCCTCCGCGAACGCCAAGCACTCGACTTTGACGATCTAATCTTAAAAACCTTGCTGTTGTTTCGACGCGAATCAACAATTTTGGCCGAATACCAAAACCGGTGGCAATATCTGCACGTGGATGAATATCAAGACACTAACGGCCCACAATATGAATTGACGAAACTCTTGGCAGGGGAGAGGCGCAACGTGTGTGTCGTCGGCGACGTCGATCAATCAATCTATAGTTGGCGTGGCGCCGATTACCGCAACCTGCTGCTTTTTGAACGAGAATTTCCGGGCACCACTATTATTATTTTGGAAGAAAATTATCGTTCCACCAAACCCATTCTTGATCTGGCTAATCGAGCGATCGCGGCTAACCCGAACCGTCCACCGAAAAATCTTTATACCCGCCAAACCGGCGGCGCACCGGTGAAATTATTGATCGCTACCGACGAAACAGAAGAAGCCGACCTGGTGGTGGCCGAAATTTTGAGCCAACGCGCTACAAATCCCGCGGCCTCGTCGGCCATCTTATACCGCGCCAATTTCCAATCGCGAGCGCTCGAAGAGGCCTGCCTGCGCCACGGTCTGTCCTATCAGGTGCTCGGCACGCGCTTTTTCGACCGTCAGGAGATTCGCGACGCTTTGGCCTACCTCAAATTGGCGTTAAACCCCGGAGACTGGTTTAGTTTGGCCCGGGCGGCGACGCGACCTCCATGCGGACTCGGCAAAAGCTCGCTTGCCAAAATCGCCGCCGGAGACGGTGGCGCTCTCGGCCCCGCCGCTCGCCGCCGCTGGCAAGAACTGCGCAACCGGCTCGAAGACATCGCCGCTGCCGCAAACCAGCCGCCTTCGGCGGTAATCAAACTAACCCTCGAGCGTTCCGGTTTGATGAAATTTTATGACGAACCAGACGAAAACGGGTTGGACCGCCGGCGCAACCTTGAAGAATTAATCGCTCTCGCTGGCCGCTATGACGCCGACCCCACCCCAGACGGTCTATGGCGCTTGCTCGATGAAGCCGCTCTCGTGTCGGACCAAGACAGCCTCGAAGAAGGGGAGGGCGAGCGCGCAGTTAACCCCGTCCGCCTAATGACGATTCACGCGGCCAAGGGTCTCGAATTCGACAATGTGTTCATCACCGGTTTGGAACAAGATTTGTTTCCCAGCCGACCACGCGATAACGATGAACGCGGCCCGGCCGAGGCCGCCGCCGAGGAACGACGGCTCTTCTACGTTGCCGTCACCCGCGCACGGCAGACGCTCACGTTGGCTTACGCCGAGAGTCGCGCGATCGCCGGTGGTCGTCAATCCTCTTGGCCGTCGGAATTTTTGAATCACCTGGCCGTCGATTAAAATGACTCGCCATCGCCCGCCACCTCTCGGCCAACACTTTCTCACCCGTGACGCTATTCCCCGGCTGATGGTTGAAGCCGCCCAACTCAACGCCGACGATATCGTCCTCGAGATAGGCCCGGGACACGGCATCCTCACCCGCCTTCTCACTGATAAGGCCAAACAAGTGATCGCGGTGGAAAAAGACGAGCGCTTGGCCGCCGCGCTAGCCGCGGCTATTGGTTCTCCTGCGCCGCTAACCGTTGTGACACAAGATTTCCGTGATTGGTGGCGCGCGGCGGAACATCAATCAATCCTCGGTAAACGTTATAAAATAATCGCCAATCTCCCGTATTATCTCACCGGCGAATTTTTCCGCTTAGTTCTGCCGAGCAAGAATCCGCCTCAAACTATCGTCGTCTTGGTTCAAAAAGAAGTCGCCCAGCGCGTTATCGGACGCGAACGGGAAAGCTTGCTCTCGATCTCGATCAAGGCCTATGGCCATCCGCGATTGGTAAAAATCGTCAAACGCGGCCAGTTTTCGCCACCGCCAAAAGTAGATTCAGCGGTGCTGGCAATTGATAACATTGCCCGAGCACGTTTCCCAACAGCGACGGCAGAAAACCGGTTTTTTGACATTCTCCATCGTGGCTTTGCCAATCCGCGGAAAATGCTCGGAGGCAAACTGCCTGAATTGGCGGGCCGATTTGCCGCTTGTGGCCTCTCTCCCCAAGCGCGAGCGGAAACGCTAACATTAGAGCAATGGTTTTGTCTGAACGAATCATCTTTGCCACACTAACCGCCCTGTTCGCTCTCTGGCCGAATCAAGCCGGGCGCGAAACCGGCTGGCTGACGGTTGGCCACGAGAAGATTAAGGTAGAAATCGCCGACAGTCCCAACGAGCGGCGGCAGGGTTTATCGGGCCGGGCGTTTCTGCCAGCAGAAACCGGAATGCTATTTATTTTCGACCGAGCGGAAAAACCGGCTTTTTGGATGAAAGAGATGAAGTTCCCTCTCGATATCATTTGGATCGGGCCGGATCAAACAGTTGTTGGTTGGGAAAACGACGTAAAACCCCAAACCTATCCTCAAACATTTTCTCCCCCCGCGCCTGTCAAGTGGGTGCTCGAAATTAATGCCGCACACCCCCTCACCGACAAATTGCAAATTGGCGAACGAGTAAACTGGCAAATATCATCATCCACAGATTAGAGCGTGAGACGCGGCGCTGACTATACTATAATTGAGAAGATGAAGCGGCTGGTTTGGTTGCTGATTACGCTCGTCGTTGCCGGCGGCTCGTACTTGTGGTGGCTGGGCGATCAGGCGTTGAGAGAAAGTGCCGAGCGTGCAAACAATAATAGCTTAATCGCGCGTGGTGGGCCAGCCGATACTCCGACCGTGATTCGCCGGCAAAAACAGCGCGACGGCGACGGCGACGGCTTGGCCGACTGGGAAGAAACCGATCTATGGGGCACCGACCCGCTTAATCCGGATAGCGACGGCGACGGCGAACAAGATGGACCGGAGATTGAGCGGGGGAGTGACCCCCTAGCGGCAAACGGTAACCAAGCCCTTAGCAACGATGGTCAAGCCATCGTTCTTGTCGGCAACGCCATTGCCAAAAAGAACCAGCCATTACTCCCGCTCGAAGGTGTGAATTGGCAAGCCGCCAAACAATATACCGAAAGCGATTTGCTTCTAACTGACAGCGAAAATGAAGAATCTCTCCGGCGTTATGGTGAGGCAATCGCCGCATCTCTGCGGGTCTATGGCTCTTCTGGAGAAAACGAGCTCGCTCTGCTCTCCCGCGCGGTGGAGGGGGACGAACTCGCGCTGACCAAACTGGAAATCGCCGCCGCGCTCTATCGCCAAACTGTGGCGCAACTGCTCGCCGTTGCCACCCCACGTACGGCGGCGCCACTCCAACTCCATTTAGTAAACAGTTTGTCGCAACTCGCCGCGGGCGCCGCCTTGATGGCAGAAATAGAAACGGAGCCGGCCGTCGCCTTGGCCGCTGGCCAAATGCAGGCTGGACGTTTTGAAAACTTTTTCGCTGCCGTTAACAATGTAAATCTCTATCTTCGCGCCAACGGTCTTATTTTTAATCCAGACGAGGGGGCAGAAATCAATCTTGGCCTATGAGTTTTAAAAACAACAAACTTATTGGGAAACAGCTTGTCGCCAGCCTCGGTCTCTTGGTAATGATCGTTCCGCAAACTGTGGTCGCCGCTCTGCCACCCATTCCGCCATCGCCAACCAGCCGTCGCTTGGGCGGAGAGGCCGACAACCCGCTTAATATCCCCGAATACACCCGGACTTTAATTGAGGCGCGGCGAGGCACAGGCGACGGCGGCCAAACCGCCAAAGCGCGGCAGGTCTTAAGTCAACGCCGGCAAAATGATTATCTCGTCTGCCAGGCGGAAGCTCGAGGCCGGCCGCCGACTCTCGGCCAACTGATTACCGAACCCATTATCACGCCCCTTAAAACCCGAATTGACGAAGCGATCCAGCTCCAGGCGGTCCCGCGAGCACTTGACACGGCGACCGGCCAAACCCTCGAACACGGCGTGTCGGAAAGGTTGCGGACCAATATGCGACCTAAGCTGGAGACGATGTTTGAACGAGTGGAACAAAATTTCTCCAGCAATTTCCAGCGCCGACTGGCGAGCGAAAACCTGACCTTGGCGGAAGCGAGCCGCGATCGCGGACGCTTTACTGATCTCGTGCGCGCCTCGCTCCGCGAGAGCTTTCCCTCCGAGCTGAACGAGGATTTCATCGGTAACGAAATTTCATCGGCGCTTGATGGCGCATTCCGCGACTCACTCAAAGATAGTCTGACGTTTGAATTCAATCAGATTGCCCGCCCGACGTTGGAAACTTACTATCGCCCGATGTTGGTAGAAATGATTGCTAAAACCATTCCCGACGCCATCCAGGGGCATGTACAAAGCCTGACGGACACCCTCACCGGCACCAAAATCGGCATCGAGGCGGCAATAAAAAATCTGAAAAGTATTTTTGCCGGGCCATCCGGTCTCGGGTTTCTCGGGCCAATCTTGGGTCTGATCGAGGGTCTGGCCTCGGTACCAGACACGATTGAGCGGATCACCGGTCTGTTCAACAATCTTGTCGCCCAGATTGACGCACTCGGCAAATTCTTAAAGTGGCTGGAGCAGCTCGACGCCGACAAACTGGTGGACGACATCATTGAGGGAATGGCGCTCCAGATGACCCAAGTCTTAACTGACCCGAAAAACATCAACCGCTTGGCCGATGCCATCGGCAACGCCCTCACCGATCCGATCAACGCCTCGATCGAGGAGAACATTGATAAAGTAATTGACGCCGTTTTCGAGCCGATCGCCGCTTTGGAAACGGCAATAGACACCTTCGATGACATCATTGTGGATCTGGTGTCATCAGCGGTAGACAATCAGCTCAATCTTTTCATCAACTCGATTACCGACAGCGCCGACCAACTGCTCGACAGTATCGGCGACACCGTTGCCAAAACAATTGACGACACACTGGGACAATTTCTCTACCCGCCGGCCGATCAGATTAATCCAGACGACCCATCTACTTGGGGTATTGCCCGCAACATCAGCGCTAGCGCAATCAGTATCGGCGATCGCCTCTCCGGCAGTATCAATACCGCCGGCTTTGCTCTTCACGATGCCATCTGGACCCGGCCAGAGGTTGTGGTGGTTCCAGACGACTTTTTTGACACCACTGTTGGGCCGTTCCCGCCCAACTACGTTCGAGAAAGCGATTTCAATATCGCCGCCACGGCCGGCTTCGCTCTCGTGCCAGACGGTGTTGCTCTCCGTCCGGGAGAGATGCATCTCTCTGATTACCAAACCATCGTGGAAGACGAACCACAACTCGTCGGGCCGGAAATGGAGGCCCTAGCGGCGAACGGCGCCACGGCGACGGAAGAGGGAACAGCGGCGGCCGTCAACAACGCCGTTGCCGCTCAAGCGCCGGCTGGTTCGGCCACATTGGGCGATTTGGGTAACGGTTTTCTCACCGGTTTAAGCGGCGGTTTTGCTTCAGTGGTTACGAGTGGAATCACCTCGGTGGTAGGCGGCGTGCCATACGTCGGACCAATCTTGGAGCAAGCGGCCAAAAAGGCGATCGATGCTGCGCTGACGGCCGCCGGCGCCATTAAACCTGCCGCCCCGGGTCTTGCGGTGAACGAGGTCGGCCTGCTCCTCTCGATCAGCGGCGGCATCGAAAGCAACACTGGCCAGATTGCCAAAAACACTGGCCAGATTGCAGGCGAGAGCGCCGCTATCCGCGAAATGACGGAAAAAATGCTCGGTTTACAGGTTGAGATCTGCACTCATTTGCGCGTCATTCGGCGCATTCAGGAAGCAATCGAGGAAAAAGAATTTTACTACGACGCGGCGGCGCGCCAAGCGGCGGCTCAAACCCTGTTTTCCGCCCAAAACGCCTTTGTTGAAAACGTCATCTTGAGAGGTCGGCTGGTGAGCGACCTTGGGATAGCGGACGATAGCGAGAGCCAAAGCGAAGATAACCGACAAGAAGCATTTGGTATCCCAAGCAAAATTTTCGAGGAAAAAAAGAAAGAGGAACTAAAAAAATTGACAACTGAACTGCGCGAGAATCTATCACTCGACGCACCCTACGGCTCGCTCTTAATTACCGCGCTGGAAGGATCAAACCAAGACCCGGATCTTAACATCTATAACATCGGGGTATCCCCAGAAGACATGCGCCGGTTTTACGAAGAGCCGCATAAACTAACGTGGGCGGAGTATAAAGAGATCCGCAACCGGATTAACGCTAACCCCTTCTACCGCCAAGCCCTCACCACCTACCAACTCAAGGTTGAACGCGAGGCGCGAGTGGAAGACGACTATCGCCAACTGCTCGCTCACGGCAACGGCCTTTTGCCCAATATCGCCTGCGACGAATGGATTGAGGAGGGTGGTCGGCAGGTAGCTTGCCGCGAATACCGCTTAGTGACGCCCGGCGCCGTTCGGGCCGAACAACTGGCCTCTTTCGTTACCGCCGTGTTTGATCAGTTGAAAAACGTGAGCGAGGTGAACGAGGCCGCAATCGCCCGCGCGGTGGCGAACGCCCTAGCTCAGTGGGACGATCTGACTCTCCAACCGCAAACCGCGCGCCAAAGCCCGCTCAACAAAAACAACCAAATCTGCACTGGTCCCGTCTGCCCCGACGAGAGCCGGCAGGTCGGCCAACAAATCCAAAACGTTCCTTTGGGTGTTCCTCCAGAAGACGAGCCGCCATTTTAATGACTAAACAAACCGCCACCACTAAATTCTTCATCGCCCTGCTTCTGTTGGGAACTGTGGCTGGTGCATTGTGGTTCTCAAAACCAAAACAGGGATCTGCTCAAAACACAGCCATTGATGTGGAGGTAGAAAATGTGCCCAACGGCTTTTCTAACTGGGAAAGAACGATTGACCAGCTGACCGGAAGCGAATTTTTTGGAGTGGATTCATTGGAAAACAGAGCTCGTTTATGGCTACAACTTCCATCTCCGTTAAGTTCAAATGATATAGCAATCAATGATTCACGATTAGGAATTTTACTTGATAGAGCCCGGCGCGACCAAGATGAATTGTTGAATCATCAATCAAATAATTGGCGGTATAACGTGGGGCGCGCGTTGGGAGAACAGACCTTGCTACACCTAAATGGGATAGTGGAATCTCTATACCGAATTTCTAATGAAAGAATAAGAGTCCAAAACACTGCCGGAGACAGAGACTGCGGTTTGAGCCCCACCTGTTACCTCGCCAAAACCGCCACCATAGTAGCCGAAGGTGTGGCGTACGTGAACGGCTGGATTGGGGAAACGGTGATGGTATTCGCCATCAATCAGTCTATCGAGCAATTCCGCGCTTGGGCCGATCTCAGCGGGGGAGTGCATGTCGCTTGGGCAACAATCCGCAATTTTGCCAATCTTGGTCTTATTTTTATGCTCCTCTACGCCGCGGCCGGGCTCGTTTTTAATCTCAAACTGGATGCCAAACAAACGATCTCTTACGTCATTATCGTTGCTCTGCTCATCAACTTCAGCGCCGTTCTGGTGGGGCTGGTAATCGACGCCGCCAACGTCCTTGCGCTCGGGATTTTTAATCTGTCGGGCCGAGGTTTCGCCGAGAAACTGGTGCAGCTGATGAGCTTGCCCCCGGCAGTTAACGACACCGGCATAATGTCCCTCGGAGTTGATGTCGCTTCTTTGTTTAATTCTGCCCTAGCAATTTTGTTTTCTCTCATCTCTATTTTTGTGTTGGGGACGATCAGCCTTTTGCTTATCATCAGGGCCGTGCGCCTGCTCATTCTACTCGTGGTTTCACCCCTTGCTTTCGTCGCGTACACCAACCCCAAGACGGAAAAATGGGGCAAAGAGTGGACGCAGATGCTACTTTCTGATGCCTTCTTTGCCCCGACGGTTTTTTTGATGATTCACGTCTCGCTCACTTTGGGCAGCGCCATCACCGACGCGCTCAAAACTAACCCTCCCGCGACCGGCGCAGACGCTTTTACCATCTCAGTTTTCCGAATCGTCATAATGACGATCTTTCTTGTCGCCTCGCTTGTTATCGCTAAAAAGATGGGCGCCGGCGGCACCGACTGGGCGATGAAAACCGTCGGTCGAACGCTGGCCGGGTCGTTCGGTCGAACGCTGGCCGGGTCGTTTGGTTTTATGGGTCGGCAAACGGTTGGACGGATGGGACATAAATTTGCCAACTCTAAACTGGCCGCCAAATGGGAAAACGCGCGCGGCGTTACCGGCTGGGTCGGACGCCTGGCCCGACGCGGCAGCGAGCAGTTGGGCAAATCCAGTTTTGATTTCCGTGCCTCTAAAACCGCCAAGAGGGTGATGAAATTTGCGGGTGTAGCCGAAGGCCTCGGCGGCGGCAAGGCGCAAAAAGGCGGGTTTGAGGCCAGCGAAGAGGCAAAACAAAAAGAAACCGGCAAGGTTATTAAAAATATCGAGACCAAGCTCGGCCCCGCCGTCGCCACAGATTTTGCCGCTAGGATGTATCGCGGCGAAGGCCCCACACAAATCGGGCTAACCAGCGCCCAAGCCGGCCTCATTGCCGGCGGAGCTCTTGGCAGTATCGTACCCGGAGTTGGTACGGTGATTGGGGGGGCGGTCGGCGGCGCGGCGGGCGGAGCTTTGGGTTCTTTGTATGGCCGTTATATTCGCGGCAAACGAGCGCGCTTGGAAGCCGAAGCCGAGGAATACCGGCAGAAAGCGCTCTGGGGTCGGAGAACCGACGATGTGAACGCGGCACAAATTGCCGAAGCTCGAGCCAACAAACTACTAGATAAAGCCAAAAAAATAACCCTAACGGGTGTGGAAAAAGCGGCCGCCAGCTATGGAAAATTTGACGAAAAGGCGCTCCAGCAAGCGATTGGTCATGAGACGGAAAAAGAGGTTGAAAACATGATCAAAGAATTAAAGGAGGAGGTCGAAAACGCCACAAAAAATCTGTCTCAAGCACAAAAAGAAAACGTCCCTGATCAGGCGAAAATAACGGGATTGGAAAAGAGGGTTGAAGAAACTAACAAAAAACTGGAGCTCTTGGTTAATAGGGATAAAAAGACTGTAGCCGAAATTAGCAACCCACGCCTCGACGAACTCAAACACGAGTTGAAAATTATCCAAGACGGCAGAAGTAAAGAGAAAGAAGAGTCGGCCAAGAGAAGAGCGTTAAAAGATCTAGGCATCGAAATCAGCAAAACCCAAGAACCAAAGGAGGCGCCGGACGGGGGAGATAAAAAAGAAAAATAAAGTCTATGGAACAAACGCCGCTAAAACAAATTTGGAACAGTTTGCCCATTACGCTCCAGCAATATATCCGCGCGGGCGATTGGGAAAAACGGTTAATTGAAAATCTTTCAACATATCAATTAACCGCCGAACAAACAGAGGAAATCAAAGAAGAGGTTGTTCTGGTTTTGCTCGGGATTACCGCTCGAAGCGATTTGGCTTTGTCCATTCAAACAGCCGCCCAGTTATCGGCGGAACAAGCCGAGCAACTAGCGCGAGAAATTAGTGAAAAAATATTCGAACCAGTGATTGATGACCTGCTGGATCTAGACCCGGTGACCGTGGACGATTATTCCGCCATTCAAGAATTGACGCCTGAAATTAGAGAGGCGTTAGCAAAAATGCCAGAACGCTTGCGCGCTATTCTGGCTTCTACCGACACGATGGAACACATCCAAACTATCGGCAAAAAATATAATCTACGGATTGATCAGCTGGGTGAGCTCGACAACAATATCAGCCGAGTACTGTTGGGACTGAAAAAACCGAACGATTTCGGGCCAGATTTACAAGCCGGAACCAGCCTCGAAAAAGACGTGGTTAATGCTATCACCCAAGAGGTAGATGAAAAAATATTTAAGCCAATCCTTGCGCAATTAAAACAAGCGGAACCCGCCCCCACAACCGCGACGCCAGAAAGCATCTTCGCCAAGCGGTTAGGCGAGCCGTTTCGCCTGCCGCGCGAGGAAATTGATCTCGGCTTTAAAAACGATCCTTATTTGGAGCCGACAGGCGAATCATAATTATGGAATTTCAAGTCCCACAATTTATTGAGGTAGAAGATAAAATCTTCGGGCCGTTGACGTTTCGCCAATTTGCTTATATCGCCGGCAGCGCCGGCGCGGCCTACCTCCTATACCGTCTTCTCGGTTGGTGGTTGGGGGCCATCCCAATGGCCGCGGTTCTCGGTTTCGGCGCCGCGCTTTCCTTCTACCGCTTTAACAACCGGCCGTTGGTACACGTCGTCGAAGCCGCCTTCCGCTATCTCGGCGCAAGCAAACTCTACCTTTGGCGTCGCGAGCCGCGCGCTGACGGCAAAAAACTGCCTGGTCCCGCTTTGCCTAAAAACGTTGTGGTGCCTCATCTTTCCCAGAGCAAATTAAAAGATCTAGCTTGGAATTTAGACGTCAATGAACGCCTCCGGTAACCAAAAAACTGCCAGTTCACAAACCTTCGCGCCGGTTGAGGAAATCCGCGATGGGGTGGTGGTAATGAAAGATGGCACGCTCCGGATGATCATTATGGTTTCCTCGCTTAATTTTTCACTCAAATCAGCCGACGAACAACAGGGGATTGTGTTGCAATATCAAAACTTTTTGAACAGTCTTGATTTTGATGTTCAGTTTTTCATTCAATCTCGCAAGTTGGATATCAAACCCTATCTCACAACGCTCGAAGAACGTTATAATCAGCAATTGAATGAATTATTAAAAGTGCAGACCCGAGAATACATTGAATTCATCCGAAATTTTACCACCAACACCAACATTATGGCGAAAAGTTTTTTTGTCGTCGTGCCTTACGCCCCGACCTCTCTCGCTCACGCTAGTCGGGGATTGTGGCGCCGCTTTTTCCCCGGCCGCGCGGGCGCGGCCGATACTCGGCCGACCGCCATCGAACACGACGATTTTGCCATCCAGCGGACACAGTTGGAACAGAGAGCGGCCGTAGTTTCAAGCGGTCTAGCATCGATCGGCTTGCGCACGGTGGCCCTCGGTACGGAGGAGTTGGTCGAGCTCTTCTTTAAACTATTTAATCCCGGGGAAAGCAATGCCCCCAGTTTAAGCAAAAATGTCTCTGCTTGATTTAATCCGCCGACCCAAAGACGAAGGCCATTCGCTCTCGCCGATTCTTCCTCAAGATATCTATCAGATGGGCGTGCTTGAGTTGCGAGACATCATCGCGCCATCGGCTCTGCGCGTTAATCCGCGCGAACTGCATTTAGGCGAAAAACTGGCCCGAACCTTTTTCGTCATTTCCTACCCGCGCTTCCTGTCGCTCGAATGGTTCTCACCAATCATCAACCTCGATCGCGTATTTGACGTCTCAATTATGGTTCACCCGATCGACACCGCCACCGCCCTCCGGCAGATGGAAAAAAAGGTGGCGGAAGTGCAAAGTCAGATTAGCGTCCGCGCCGAACGAGGAATGGTACGCGACCCCGTCCTTGATGTGGCCTACGAGGACTTAGAAAATTTGCGTGACAGTCTCCAGCAAGCCAGAGAGAAAATTTTTAACGTCGGCCTGTACCTAACAATTTACGCCGACAATCTGGAAGAACTTGATCAGGTCGAAACAGAAATCAAAGGGTTGCTTGACGCGAAACTCGTCTACATTAAACCGGCCGTCTTTCAGCAGGCGCCCGGTTTTCGGAGTGTTATCCCGACTAATCAGGATGAGTTGGAAGTTAATTACAAGCTCAACTCAACACCCTTATCGTCTTTGTTCCCATTTGTGTCTTTCGATCTGACCTCAAACCAAGGCATTCTCTACGGTATCAATCGGCATAATTCCAGTTTGATTTTGTTCGATCGGTTTTCTCTGGAAAACTACAATTCGGTTATTTTCGCCAAGTCGGGTGCCGGCAAATCCTACGCCACCAAACTAGAGGTCATCCGCAGTTTAATGTTTGATACGGATGTCGTCGTGATTGATCCGGAGCGGGAATACGAATTTCTCGCCGAGGCCGTGGGCGGACGTTATTTCAATATCTCCCTCACTTCCGAGCATCATATTAACCCGTTCGATTTACCATTTCCGCGGGATGACGAATCGGCGGCCGATGTCTTGCGGAGCAACATAATCAATTTGGTTGGCCTGTTTCGCATTATGCTCGGCGGATTAACGCCCGAAGAAGACGCCGTCCTCGATAGTGCGATTACCGAAACTTATGCTCTGAAAGACATTACCCCCGACACTGATTTCGCCAACAAGCCCGCCCCCCTGCTCTCTGATCTCGAGCTGGTGCTCGCGGGTATGGCCGGCGGTGAAGCCCTCGCCCAACGCTTGGCCAAATACACTCAAGGCACTTGGGCAGGATTCATCAATCAGCCAACCAATGTCGATATCAATAAAAAATTCGTGGTTTTCTCCGTCCGTGATATGGAAGACGAGTTAAAGCCGGTGGCGATGTACATCATTATGCACAATATCTGGACGGCCATCCGGCGGCAGTTAAAAAAACGCCTGCTCGTGGTCGACGAGGCTTGGTGGATGATGAAGTCAAAAGACACGGCCTCTTTTCTTTTTTCGCTCGTCAAACGCGGCCGTAAATATTACCTTGGCGTGGCCACAATTACGCAGGACGTTGGTGACTTTTTGAAAAGCGAGTACGGCCTACCGATCATCACCAACTCTTCTCTGCAACTATTATTGAAACAATCGCCCGCCTCGATTGATCTGGTGCAAAAAACTTTTCAATTAACCGATGAAGAAAAATTCTTGTTGCTTGAATCAAATGTGGGGGAGGGGATTTTTTTCGCCGGGCTAAAACACGTCGCCATTAAAATCATTGCGTCGTACACCGAGGATCAAATTATCACCTCTGACCCGTCGCAAATTCTCGCCATTAAACAAGCTAAGCAAGACTTGGCGATGGCGGAAAACGCTTAAATTTAATGGCACAACGCGCCATAACTTCCACAACTTCTACGATGATGATTGTGGTTGCGGTTTTTTTTGATGTGCTGCAAATGATTCTTACCTGGCTTGTAATCGGCGCATTATTTAGTTGGGCAGTCACAATTTTTGGCACCTTAGTGTTTTATCTTTGGTTCAAACAACATGGGGTAAATTTTGTAACCAGCCGACGGTTGGGAACTGTGCTCGGAATAGGTATAATAGAGTTGGTGCCAATTGTTAACGCTTTGCCGGGTTGGACGATCGCTGTGATTTTAAATATTTTATATTCTCGTAATGAAGAATAAGAGTTGCCAAAAAATTTTCGGACTTTTAGCAATCGCTGGGTTGTTCTGGCCGTTGACCAATATCCGCGCGCAAACCAAAACGAATGCGGTTGACATTCTGTGGGAAGCCGAAACCAGCGCGCCAACCGCTTACACCGGTCGGCGTTTGCCCACGACGGGAAGCGTGGTCCGTCTCACCGCCCTGCCTACGATTTATGATACCCGGGGACGTCTGATTGCTACTCGCGACCTAGTCTTTCGTTGGCAAAAAGACGGCTATCAAATTCACAGCCATTCCGGCCGCGGACGCGAAATGCTCCCAATATACATGGCAAGCGGAGGCAACCTGATTCGGGTCACCGTCAGCAACCTGAACGGCCAAGAGCTCGCCCACCAAACTCTACGCCTTAAACCAAGCCGGCCGGCAATCATTTTTTACGAGACGGACGCCAACGATTTGGCGATTATCAACCGCGCCTTGGGGCCGAACCTCAATCTTGCTCGCGATGAGTTCTCTCTTACTGGCGAGCCTTTGTGGTTTGATGAAGCCGGACTCAATCGGGGCGAGGTAACTTTGCGCTGGGAATACAACGGCGTGCCAGTAGCTGGGGCGCAAGGACGACGCTTGGTGCTCGAACAAGCGCTGGAAAGCAATCCCGGGGGCTCGGGGCGGCTAGTCCTCACTGCCACCGACAATCGCCAAACCGGCCGAGATGCCGTTGCCGCGCAACGCGCGCTTGATATTAATTTCGGCCAAACCAGTTTTGGTTTTTAGTTATGGAAAAGTTGATTGTCCAAGCTAACAACCAAGATGGCCCAGCGCGAATTCTCCTCGAGCCCGGCTTGGTTGAATTGCGGGGCGTAGAATCAACAAGCGACCCCAACTTATTAGTATCCTATCTCCAAGGCGCGATTTCCACTTTTATTGCTATCTTGGCCTTATCATCAGTTATTGTTATTGCCTATAGCGGCGTGGAATACACGGCTTCTGGCCTATCAGACAAGAAACAACGAGCCAAAGAACGGATTTGGCATGCTATCTGGGGATTAGTTCTAGCTCTTAGCTCTTATCTGATTCTTCATACAATTAACCCCGAACTGGTTAATTTGCAAATCTTTACTCAACAAAATGGATAAAAAAACAACTCGGTTAATATTTTTGGTGATCAGCGCCGGCGTTTTGGTGGGTGTGGCTTGGTGGTGGACTAGCAAAGGAACCGACTCTCCGGACCTAGCCACACCAACCTATACCCCGCTTCCCACCGGCGAAGCGATAAATCTCGAGGAGGAGGGGCCGCTGTTCACGCCGCCACCACTTAATTCCGAGGAGGAGGGCCGGGGGGTATTTAGTCCTAGTCCAACGATTAGTCAAACAGTCACAGGATTTTCGGTCGCGGGAATCGCCGGCGCCTATTATTGGGAACATAAGACGGGAACCAGCACCGAACCGGTCTTGGTGGCAATTAATGCCAACAACGGAACAGTCGTCGCGCACGGATTACCAAACGGAGCAGAGGAGCTGTGGGGAGAAACCGAGCTCGCGGGTTTGCGCCAAGCCGAATTCCAGAGAGTGGGCGACGATCTTCGTCTAATCATCCTGCAAGAGAAGGCGGGCGCGCTCCGGTGGTGGTTGGCCACCATCTCTCAAGCCGCTGACTCGAATAAACGCACGCTTGCGGTTCGCCCGCTATCCAGCGCGGTGAGCGCAGCGGTGTTCTCTCCCGACCAGCAGAAAATATTCTATCTGGAAGAAAACGATCGGGGAGTGATTGGTTGGGTTAGTGACTGGGAGATGAAAACCAAAACCCGTGTTTGGGAGACCAGCCACCGCGACTGGGTGGTGAGTTGGTCGGAAAAGAATTATGTCACCTTCGTCACTCGCGCCAGCGCGAACGCCCCCGGTTTTGCTTATCGCCTTAATTTACAGAGCAAAGAGTGGGAAAAATTACTTGGCCCTGTAAATGGCCTTACTTTGTCCATATCGCCAGACGGTCAAAACTGGCTCTACAGTGAGAGCCGGGCGGGAGAGAATCCGGGGTGGCGCCTAGTGTGGAAAAAAGGAACCGAGGAGGGTGTTTTACCTTTCTTAACTTGGCCCGAAAAATGCGTCTGGTCGTCAGATTCCACTGTTTTATACTGCGGTGTGCCTAAAAACCCAGCCGCCGGCACTTATCCTGACGATTGGTATTTGGGCACAACAAATTTTGATGACGAGTGGTGGTCAGTGGATCTAGGAACCGGCGAAGCCCGTCTTTTAGATCAAGAGCGCGGGGAACGTTTTGATAGTTGGCGCCCGCGGTTTGTCGCCCCCGGCCTCATACACTTTTTAAACAAAGAAAACGGCGCGTGGCACCTAGCTAATTGGCAAATCGGTCTGTAATGATTTTGGGGCAAGCAAATCTTTAGCGTTGCGCCGCACCCAAAGCTCGTGAATGATGGAGAAAAAATTACTAGTTATCCAGTAGAGAGAAATTGCAGCAGGGAGAGTACCAGCGATAAAGGCGGTGAGCGCCGGCATGACATAACGCATTTGTTTATTCAACACTCGCCCAAAATCAGCTTGAAAATCACCAATGTTCTTGTTTTCCTCGTTTTTGGAAAGCGGCGGCACAGCTAAATGAAATTGTAAAAACTGACTCACTGCTACCAGCAAGGCAAGTTGCCAATTTTGGTGTGTTAAATCAATAAATCCTAAAAAAACCGTATCGAGAGTTGTCGGATAAAAAACAAATGAATACAAATAGTCAGGGTGGGTCTCGAAGCCTGTTCGAAACACGTTAAACAAGGCGATAAGAATCGGTAGCTGAATAAGTAAACCCAAGAAACTGGAAACTGGATTGATTCCGTGCTCGCGATAGAGATTGAGTAAAGCCATGGTCTGCGCCTGTTTATCGCTTTTGTGTTTGTCGCGAATAGCTCGGATGGCCGGATCAAGGTGTTTAATTTTTTTTTGCATCACGCTCGCCCGATGAGTAATTGGCAGAATGAGCAAGCGCACAAATATCGTTAGCACAATAATCGCCAAACCCACGCTGTGATTGGACCCGAGGCCAGCCAGCCAAACCAAAGCATTGTAGAGCGGGTCAAACAGGAGAGAGTGATAAAGGTTGTAAAACATACAAAAATTGGTACTGCTTAGTTTAAAAGATCCGCGGAATTCAAGCAATCAGACCATTCGTCTTGCCACTCAACAACGGACAAACTAATTCCTGCTGGCCGACACCAACCTGCTAGCCAAAAACCTGGCCGTACCCGTGGCAGAATTCTCTGTAGCGCTGCCAAAGAACGACGCTTGATTAAGTGTCTTTGCACAGAAAAGCGAGCAACCCGCCGCGGCACTGTAAAGGAAAAAAGGCTGAAAGCCTCCGGGTTAGGTGCCGGTAAAACGCGAAGCAATAGTGCCTGCCGAGGACTTAACCTCAAATAATGCCGATGCTTGAAAAATCTGTCTAGTTCCGCGGCCGAAAGACGGCGGGAGCGCGGAATCATCTAAACAGTCAGGCGATATCGGCCTTGACGGCGACGCTTTTGCACAACCTTTTTTCCGGCAGTGGTTCGGCGCCGACGCAAAAAACCATGCGTTCGGCTCCGTTTACGCCGTTTAGGTTGATAAGTTTGCGACATCGCACTATCTTATAGTAAAATCGTTAGGATTTCAATCAGCTGTGCAGTAATCCACCGGTTATCAACAGTTAGATCCAGTAATCACCGAAGGGGAAAGGGGACTATAATTCTAGTCGGGAAATCAAAAAATGATCACCGATTTCAAAAGATTATGGGATAATGCGCTAGCCGACATAGAATTGGTGGTTTCTCGAGCCAATTTTCGTACCTGGTTTCGCCATACCCAAATAATCAAGTATGACCGGGGAACGATTTTTTTGGGGGTGCCTAACACTTTTGTCAAAGAGTGGTTGTTTAACAAATTCCACCGCTCGATCATTAAATCTTTACGCGAGCTGGTACCAGAAATAAGGGGCGTAGAATACCTTATCGTCAAGAGTGATGAGAGAAATAAGGAACCAAAAGAAAATGTTTTCTATAAACCGCCAATTAATAACGACCTCGGTCTAAACGAGCTTTATATCAATCGAGAAGACAACCTAAACCCGAAATATTTGTTCGAAAACTTTGTGGTCGGACCGTTCAACGAGGTCGCTCACGCCGCTATCCAGTCAATTGCCAACCAACCTGGAACAAACTATAACCCGTTGTTTATTTATGGAGGCACCGGACTGGGAAAAACACATTTAATCCAAGCGGTTGGCAACCATCTAAAAACTAACCACCACAAACGCGTGCATTACACTACCTCGGAACGTTTTTCGGTGGAATACGTAAGCGCGGTGCAAAATAATCGCATTAATATGTTTAAAAGCAAATACCGTAAGTATGACGTGTTTATTATGGATGATGTTCAGTTTTTATCGAACAAAGAAAAAACCCAGGAGGAGCTTTTCCATCTTTTCAACACCTTACATGAAAATAATCACCAAATTATCTTTTCTTCTGATAAAACCCCCAAATACATTCCCCAAATTGAGGATCGTTTGCGTTCCCGTTTCGAGGGGGGAATGGTGGTAGGGGTGGAAAAACCAGACCTGGAGTCGCGCTTGGCGATTCTGCGAGCAAAAGCTAAAAATATTGATTTTCCACCCGATGATGAGGTTATTGCTTACTTGGCCGAAATTATCAAAGACAATATCCGCGAATTAGAGGGGGCGCTCAACTCCATCGCCTGCCAATCTTTCTACAAAAAAAGACCGTTGTCTTTGCCAGAAGTAAAAATCTTGATAAAAAATAATCTGCGGCCGGTTAAAAATGTTTCGGTCAAAAACGTCGCGCAAGCAGTGGCCAGTTTTTACAATATTGAGGAAAAAATGCTCTATGAAAAAACACGCAAGAAAGAAGTGGTCAAGCCGCGTCAGATAGTAATGTTTATCTTGCGTGAAGATTTCAACATCTCTTATCCCTATATTGGTCAAAAAATGGGCGGACGCGACCACACTACAGTTATCTACGCTTGCGATAAGGTCAAAGAAGATGCCAAAAACGACAGCGGGTTACAGCAAGAGATAGAACAAATCCGAAATATGATCTATAACCAAAGTCAATAACTTGTTGAAAAAATGTTGAACATATTATGATAACTGGTACACAAAATAAAAAATACAGAATTACCAACAATCAATACAGAAAAATTCCCCAGTTTTCCACCAAACTAGGTATGGATATTAATCTAATAATCAAAGTTAAAAAAGACTTATCAACATTTCCACACAACTATTAAATACATTAACTTCTTCTTATTCCTCTTATAATAATGGCCTGTAAATAAATCATAGGAAAAATGAAAGTAGAAAGTTTGAGATCGAAATTAAAAACCCCGATTATTCTGGCTGAAAAAATGGTTGGTAAGAATCTCACCTTGCCGGTTTTGGGTTGTATTGTTTTGGAAGCTAAAGAAAGGCAATTGTTTATCCGTTCTACCAATTTGGATGTCGGTCTGGAGATTTCTTTACCTGTTAAAGTAGAGCGCGGAGGAATAGTGGCGATTCGTGCTGGAGTTTTAGGGGGGTTGCTTTCTAGTTTTTCTTCTGATGAGAAAATATATTTAGAATTGACGCAAAATCAGCTAGCTGTTAAAACCGGCAATCATCGAATGTTTATAAAAACCGAATCCGGAGAAGATTTTCCGTCCATTCCTAAACCGGAAGAAAATTCGAAGCTTTTTTCTGTGTCAGCCTTGAATTTACTAGCCGCTTTGCGTTCAGTGGTTTACGCGGCTTCCAGTTCTAATATCAAACCGGAAATCGCTAGTGTTTTTTTGCATAACTATAATGGGAATTTGACGGTGACAGCCACCGATTCATTTCGTTTGGCGGAAAAGTTTATTGATATGGAAAAAGGGTCTGTGCCGGAGTTAGGAGTCATTATTCCAGCCCGCAACGTACTCGAACTAATTAAGATGCTTGATGCCGCTGGCGAGGGGGTGTTTAACGTCCAAGGAGGCAAGAATCTAATTTCTTTTTCTGGCGGCCATTTTTATTTTACCTCCCGCCTGATTGATGGTGTTTACCCTGATTATCGGCAAATTATGCCCCCGTCTCCGAAATTGGAGGTGGTGATCGGTAAACAGGAATTGGTGGAGGCGATGAGGTTAATGGGAATTTTTCTTGATCGTTTGAACCGTGTGTCTTTGTCGATAAAATCCAAAGATGGTTTGGTGGAATTAAAAACCTCCGGGGAAAAAGGCGAAGACGTGGCTAGAATAAAAGCGGAAATTCGGGGGAGAGATGATTGGGAAGTTAATTTTAATCTAAAATATCTGGCCGATGTTATTCCTGCTATCGCGGCGGAAAAAATAAGTTTTCGGTTTACTGAACCGACCAGGCCAATGATGGTTCGGGGTGATGGCGATCAATCGTTTTCTTATTTGGTGATGCCCTTAAGCCAATAAAAATTGCAAGACATAAATTTTTTTTTACAGAAATTTAAAAACCGTTGGCGGCCACAAAATTTAATCTGGAAGCGAGCAATAATCGAAGCGGTTGAGCTGGAAACCGGCTTAAAGGTTGAACCAGAGAAAATAACCTTGAAAGAAAATGGTGTTTTTTTAAATTTGCCGCCAATCATCAAGAGTCAGATTTTTATAAAAAGAAAAAAAATCAGCGCGCGGTTAGAAAAAACAAACCCCGCTATTTCCCGGCGGCTATTTTAAGTTATTTTTCCCAGTAAATTTTTTCGATTTTTTCACTGCGGTTTTTAACAGCATCGTAAATCACTACCCGAAGTTCTGATTGGTTATCTTTTTCAGCTGCTTTGGCGACCTCGGCCCTTGGTATATGGAAACGAGTGATCTGATCTTTGCTTGAACCGATATAAACGTCATCCAAGAAAAATTCTGCTCTTTCGATGTGGAATTTACTGGGTGAGAATTTTAATTCCACGCTTAGGTTGTTTTGGGTTGAATACGATCGCCGATCGTTAGGCTCAATGATTTGAAAGTCTGGTGCGTTGTCTGGGTGATGCACATCATCGTAATCAGTTGGAATGGTGGCGGCGTTAGTCATTAACCCCTGCTGGAGGACCCAAATTCTCACCGGTTCTTCCCATAATAAAAACTGCGCGTCGTTTTCTGGATTACTAGGGGCGGGGCCGCGTGGATTTTGTCGATCCACCCAGTAGAGGATTGAATGAATGTTGGTGATTACTTTCTCTTCCACTAATTCGGGCGGGGTGTGTGCAGTCGCCAGTTTACCGGAGATTTGATCAATTTTATAAATTTCACCCCCTTGCCAAAAACCACGCAGAATTGGCTTCAGATCTTTCGGGGTCGGTTCTGGTGGGGTAAATTCTGTTGCCGGTTTTCCGTTCAGGGCTTTTTCGAAGAAACTCCGCCAGAGGGGAGCGATAATGTAACCGGCGACATTTTTACTCATCGGAGTGTTGTCGTTGTTTCCGGCCCAAGCGCCGACCACTAATTCCGGAGTATAACCAAGCACCCAAGCATCGCGATAATCGTTGGTGGTGCCAGTTTTGGCGGCCACATCGCGCTCCGGAAAGAAGAGGGGGGAGCCGGCGCCGAAACTGGGTGTCCGGGCGGTGTTGTCGGAGAGAATATCAGAGATGAGACGCGCGGTATTGGCCGCCAAAACACTTTTTGGTTGGTCTTTGAATTCTTCCAAAACCTTACCCGATAAATCCTCGATTCTCAAAATTCTAACTGCGGGTCGCTTAATGCCTTCCGAAGCGAAGGTGGCGTAAGCGGTTGTCATATCAAGCAACGATACCTCTCCACCGCCAAGCACGAGCGGTAGGCCGTAGTCATTTGGATTTTTGAGACTGGTGATCCCCAGATCGCGAGCGGTTTTAATGGCGGTTTGTAAGCCGACCAAATAAAGGACCTTGACCGCGGGCACGTTGATTGATTGGGCCAGCGCGTTTCGCAGATTGATTGGGCCGCGGAATTGTCCGTCATAATTGACCGGCGCATAACAATTTTCCGGCTTGGTTTTACACGTAGTATCGAATTGTGTTGGTAGATCAAAGACAATTGTTTCTGGTGTATAACCGCGGTCGAAAGCGGCGGCGTAGACAAAAGGTTTGAACGAAGAGCCTGGCTGGCGATGAGCCAGGGTGACGTTAAAATTGCCATCGTTGTTGGTGTCGAAATAATCACGGGAACCAACCATTGTTAACACTTGACCGGTGCGGGGATCAATCGCGACGAGAGCGGCGTTACCGGCGTTAAATTTGGTTTCATTTTCCGCCGCGTAACGGGCCACTGTTTCTTCGGCGCTTTTTTGCATTTCCCAGTCGAGAGTGGTGATCACCTTCAGCCCTTTTTGGGTTAAAACATCAGCGCCGTAATGTTCTTCCAGATAGTCTTTAACCCACATTACGAAGTGAGGCGCCTTTAGGCCGCGGTCAGTCGGTGGTTGAAAGGCGACGGTTTCGGCCCGGGCTCGTTCCACCTCCAGCTCGTCAACGAAGCCCAGTTCTCTCATACGTGTTAGCACTAAATTTTTCCGCTCTTCTAGTTCTTGACGGTGGTTGCCGTAAGGCGAGTAATAAGTTGGGGCCTGCGGAATAGCGGCGAGATAAGCTGCTTCCGCCAAGGTAACAGCATCGGCGTGTTTGTTGAAAAAGTTCAGGGCAGCTTCTTCTATTCCATAAATGTTTCCTCCATAAGGCGCCTCATTTAGATACAAAGTTAAAATTTCGTCTTTGCTTAATTGCCGTTCCATTTTCACTGCCAAGACCGCTTCTTTGAACTTTCGAGCAATCGTTTTGTCTTTAGTCAGGATGGCGTTTTTAACTAATTGTTGGGTGATGGTGGAGCCGCCCTGCCGCGCGCCGCCGGCCATGATGTTGACGATGAGCGCTCGGAGAATAGCCAGCGGTTTTACCCCTCTGTGTTCGTAAAATTCATTATCTTCAATCGCGACCGTGGCGTTTTTAATGTGCCGAGAAATATTTTCACCGCCGACTACTCGCCGGTTGACGTCATTGTGGATGTTGTAAAGCAAGATCGATCCGGTTCGGTCATAGATTTTGGTTGATTGGCTAACGACACGCTCGGTGAATGACCCGAAATCAGGAATTTCCAGCGTGGTTGCCCAGATTGCGCCGCTACCCGCCGCGACGAGTGTCGCGCTAACACCAATGAGGAAAATCCTTTTTAGCATATGTCGGCATCTTAACACAAAAATTATTAGCTACCACAAAAACCCCCACTTGTTCATTATTGTGAGCAAGTGGGGGTTTTGGTGATTTATTGCTTACCAGGAAAAGTTACATTCCCTCTTCTTCGTCCTCTTCTTCTTCGTCGGTAGTTTCGTCTTCAGCCATGCCGGGCATATCGTCTTCCTCGGTTATCCCATCGGTGGTTTCCATTTCCTCCATCATGTTTATGGATTGCGTATTAACTAATAATCCGATTCTTTGTATCACGAGCGGGTATTTTTGCAAACACCGCTTTGTGACTGGAATTGTGGATAATGAGCAAAAGCGGTGAGCGCTACTGCAATTGCGTCATACTCGTCATCTTCTTTGATTGTTTTTTCAATTTTCAACAAGCGTGGGATTATCGTCATAATTTGGCGTTTGTCTGATCGCCCGTAACCAGTCACGGTTTGTTTAATTTGCGCCGGGGTATATTCTAAGATAGTTGCCCCTGTTTTTTTTCCAAGATAGATGCCTAGACCTCTGGCTTCGCTCACCACTAAAGCGGTTTTTTGGTTACGACTAAAAAATAAGCGCTCCAAAGCGATAATTTGTGGTTTGATTTCGGCGAAAATTAGTTCTAGATTTTGACCGATAATCTGCAAACGATCGGGGAGAGCCAGTTTATTGTCGGTGGTTAAACAGGTAGAGTCACGCCACGATACCTGCCCGCCGCGGCCCGTCAAAACGGCCACGCCAAATTTGCCATATCCAGGGTCAAGTCCAACGACCGTCAATTGGTTGGAAGTTGGGCGTTGCATATCACGCGATGCACATCCGGATGATCCTCTAGAGCGGCAAGCAGATTTTTAACAAGACTGACGTTGGCTAGATCGAGAACCACCGGATTTGCGGCCCGCCAACCCTCGGCCGTTTTAGTGAAAGCGTAAAGCGCGGCATTGTGCCCAACCAAACTGCCTTGATGCGCGGTGAGAAGGTGTTTAATCTCCTGCGTTGTCCGGTTTTTATTGTCGCTCGCGCCTTCGATAAGCAGCGCCACTCCGCCGGGGCCGTAGGCCTCATAAAACACGGCTTCGAGGTTTTGACTTTCTGGGCCGGTCGCGCGCTCGAGTGCGCGCTCAATATTGTCGTTCGGCAGATTAGCCGCTCGCGCCTTCTCAATGACTTGGCGCAGAGCTGGTTGCGTGCGGTCGCCGGCGGCGCGCTTGGCCTCTAGGGTGATTTGTTTGGCGAGTACGGCGAACAGTTTGCTTTTTCTACTATCGGTCACGGCTTTTTGCCTTTTTATTTGCGTCCATTTGTTATGACCAGCCATAGTTTTAAATTAATTTTTCTTGATTATTGCCGGGCCAAACCTGACCACGGTGATCGTAGGCGTTTTTGGTCGCGAGCCGGCCGCGGGGCGTGCGCTCGAGCAACCCTAATTGGATGAGGTAAGGTTCGTGCACTTCTTCAATTGTCGCCTCCTCCTCACCAGAGGCGGCCGCCAACGTGTTTAGGCCTACTGGCCCACCGCCAAATTTACTGATGATGATATCAAGCAGACGGCGATCAGCCGGATGCAATCCCAAGTCGTCAATTCCCAGCAAGGTTAAGGTTTTTTCCACTGTCGCCAGATCAATTTTTTCGGTGCGTTCCAGTTGAGCGTAATCACGGCATCGTTTTAATAATTGATTGGCCAATCGAGGGGTTCGCCGACTGCGAGTGGCGATCGCTTTTGCGGCATCCGGCGTGAGGACGGTATCCAAGCGGGCCGCGGATTTTTTCACAATCTCCTCGATCTCGTGGGCGTCGTAAAAATCGAGCCGAAAAACGCCGCCTGAAAAACGAGAGCGCAGGGGCGAAGACAGCAGAGCCATCCTGGTCGTGGCGGCAATTAAAGTGAAAGGAGGCAATTCTAGTTGAATGACTCGGGCCCCCGGTCCTTTGCCGAGAATGATATTCAGACTGCCCGACTCCATCGCTGGGTATAGCACCTCCTCCACTAGCTTATTAAGACGGTGGATCTCGTCAATAAACAAAATTTCTCCCGGTGATAAATTAGTGAGAATAGCGGCGAGATCGCCAACCTTTTCCACCGCTGGCCCGGCGGTAACCTTCATATTCGTTCCCAGTTCGTGGGCAATGAGATGGGCGAGAGTGGTCTTGCCTAATCCGGGTGGGCCATAGAATAATAAGTGCTCTGGCGGCTGGCCTCGCTCGCGGGCAGCGTCAAGAATCAGTTTTAGATTACTTTTGACAGCGGTTTGGCCGATGTAATCAGACCATGCCGCCGGGCGCAGGGCGCTATCCAAAAACTGCTCTTTGTCTTTTTTCTTGCTTGACATTAAAATTGTTTTATGCTAACATCGATCTGGTCATTTTGGCCAATCAAGGGTATAAACCTCTAAGCAATTAGGCTTTTCAGCTTAACGGGTCAATCTCCAAGGACGACCTGGTTTCGTCCCTTGCGGAGGATTACTGGCTCTATCCTTAAGGATTAACCTAACTTTTGGCATCCAGTGCCAAAGGGGTTGCTTAGAGGTTTATACTCTCGATTTGTTAAAGATCTCCGACTACCCTTTCTAACTCTTCCATGGTGGTTACGCCGTCGAGCACCTTTATCACCCCGTCTTCAAACATTTCCAATATCCCTTGGCCGTGGCTAACGCGACGCAAATCTCTCGCGCTGGGATTCGTAGCTAACTCTTTCGCCACCGCTTCGTCCATCAGTAAGGCTTCAAATATCCCTACTCGACCACGGTAACCAAGACCGTGGCAATGAGCGCAAGTCGGGTTTTTTCCCGGCACGGAAACCCTGGCTTGCCAAATTGTTTCTGGTAGTGGGCGAGCCAAATCGGGTCGTTTTTCGCCGATCGTCTCAAGAACGGAGGCGAGGCGTGAGCGGGTTGCGTTATCAATCGGAGCGACGACGCGGCAATCGGCGCAGAGTCGCCGCACCAGACGTTGCGCGACGGCGGCGTTTAGAGCCGATTCCAACACTTTGGGATTAATTCCCAGATCTACCAAGCGGGGGATGGTGCCCCAAGCATCATTTGTGTGCAGGGTTGAGAGCACTAAGTGGCCCGTTAGAGAAGAGTTGATGGCAATGGTCGCCGTTTCTTCATCGCGGATTTCGCCCACCATAATAATGTCTGGATCTTGGCGGAGAGCGCTTCGTAAGCCGCTTAAAAAAGTATAACCGCGCTCTGCCTCCACTTGGGTCTGGTTGATGCCTGCAAGATGATATTCGATCGGGTCCTCGATGGTGATAATTTTGTTTCCGGGTTGATTAACTTCGCGCAAGATAGCGTAGAGGGTGGTGGTTTTGCCGGCACCGGTAGGTCCGGTCAGCAAGATGAGGCCATTCGGTTTTTTGATTTCACGGTCGAGCCGCTCTAGGAGGCGCGATTCCAACCCGAGGGCGGAAAAAGAGATGGCTAAGGTTTTGGGGTTGAGAAGGCGCATCACCACCGATTCGCCAAACGCGCCTGGTAGAGCGGAAACTCGCAGATCAAAATCGCCGCGACTAGTTTTTAAGCTGAAACGGCCGTCTTGCGCTGTTTGCCGGACATTCAATTTTAATCCCGCCACAATTTTGATACGAGCGAGAAGGGCCGAATACGTTTTTGTTTCGATGTCGTTTATATGATTGAGAACGCCATCGAGTCGATAACGGAGTCGAACGCTTTTTTCTTCCGGCTCAAGATGAATGTCGGAAGCGTCGAGAGCCATGGCGCTGGCGAGGATCAGCTCGAGCAGGTTGGATACCCCACCCCCCATTCCCCGAGCGCTTTCTTCCACTAGGGCTTTTTGGACCGCGGCGAGACTCTCGAGGCGAGAAGCCAAGTCGGCAATTTTTTCCCGATCAATTTCGATTACGCCGGCCGTCGTTAATTCCATTCTTCCGGCCTCGGCATATCGTTCCCAGGCGCGTTCAAGTGAGGCGAGAGACACCAAGAATAGCTCTGGCTGAAGATTTTTCGCCCGCAGATCTTCGATCACAGATTGGGCCGCGGTAATTTCGGGATTGGCCAGAGCAATCTCGAGCTTTTTGCCGACAACCTTGAACACCGCCAACTTGGCTTTTTTGGCCTCGGCTTCAGGCACAAGCGTTAGGGCATCGGTGTTGATGGGTACGCGCGATAGGTCAAGATAAGGTAGCTTATGACGACGGGCTAAGACTTGAGCGAGTTCTTCGGCCTCAGCCCGTTGAAGTTCCGCTAAACGATTGCCTTTTTTTTCGGTGGGGAACTCAAGCATAACTTAACTCATTACTACCACACCGGATTAAAAAATAAACTCCTCGACGGTGGATAAAGTGGTTTCGCGTCTGCTAGGATAGAAAACAATGGAGAAAAACATCGCCAGTTTGGAGGAGATGGCGGCTTGGGCCGAGCGCGTGGTGCGCGGTTTGCCGCGAAAACAAACGCACGCCACCGTGCTCGCCTTAACGGGCGATCTCGGTGCGGGGAAAACCGCTTTTGTACAGGCGGCGGCTAAGATTTTAGGGGTATCGCGTCGAGTAGCTAGCCCGACTTTTGTTTTGCTGAAGTTCTACGACATCCCTTCCGGCGGCTTTTGGCGAAAATTGGTTCATCTTGACGCCTACCGGCTTAACACCGGTGCCGATTTGCAAAAATTAGGTTGGGATAAATTATTGGCCGACCCCCAAAATATAATTTTTCTCGAATGGCCCGAGCGCGTGGCTGACGTCTTGCCCCCAAATACCCACCAGCTTTTCTTCCGGTTTGTCGACGAGAAAACGCGATTCGTCTCTTGCCCTTGACTTTTTTCTCAATATTTGCTAGCCCTAAAACAGGTCTTTACAACAAACCACTGCTCTTTTAAGGGAGGTTTCTCATGGCAAAGCTCCGATTATTCTGGCTAGTCGCGGCGCTTACTGGTCAGTGTGTGGCGCCAGCTCAAACTAATGGCGCAGAGAATAAGTGGAAGGTCCTGCTTGGAAGCGACGGCACCGTCCGTTTCGCGCCGGTGCTGAACGCGGTAATTGAATATACCGACACTGGCTTAGTGATTACGGACGAGGCGCGGCAATACCCCGAGGCCATCGAGCAGTTGCTCGCCGATGACAAAGAATTTGTACCAGTCCAATGGAAAGTGGCAAAGGCGCGAATGACCGACTTCCTTGCTTGGGAGCAGGTCAGAGAGGCGGACTTGGTTCTTATCCGCAATAATAATGGTCAAACACTTGACGTTCGGCCGCCGGCGACCGAGACGGAACGTAAAGGCGAGACGATCACCAAAGCAAACCCCTTTGGTTTGCTGGCAACAATCGTTTTCGCCCTTACTGTGTTCGGCAACCTCTTGATTAGGATTAAGGCCGATGACGCTCTCGCCGACGCCGCCGCCGTCGTCGCCGCCGTCGCCGCCGTCGTCGCCGCCGCCGCCGCCGTCGCCGCC